>CADCVW010000050.1 GCA_902806235.1 uncultured Sphingomonadaceae bacterium
CGAGCGCGCGTCGACAACCGCCCCGGCCGAGGGCGCCTACCAGCTGCCCGAACTCGGCCTGCTTGAGCCGCCGCCGCCCGCGAGTGCCGCCGCGGCGATCGACAAGGCCGCGCTCGAAAGGAACGCGCGGCTGCTGGAGACGGTGCTCGACGACTTCTCGGTCAAGGGCGAGATCGTCGAGGTCCGCCCCGGCCCCGTGGTCACCATGTACGAGCTGGAGCCCGCCTCCGGCATCAAGGCGAGCAGGGTGATAGCGCTGGCCGACGACATCGCGCGCAACATGCAGGCGCTGTCCGCCCGCGTCGCCACCATCCCCGGCCGCTCGGTAATCGGCATCGAGCTGCCCAACGCTAAGCGGGAGACCGTGTCGCTCTCCGAACTGCTGGGCAGCAACGCGTTCGAGGACGGGACGGCTTCGCTACCCCTTATCCTCGGCAAGAACATCGCGGGCGAGCCGATCGTCGCCGACCTTTCCCCCATGCCGCACCTGCTCGTCGCCGGCACCACCGGCTCTGGCAAGTCGGTGGGGCTGAACGCGATGATCCTGTCCTTGCTCTACCGGCTGACGCCCGAGCAGTGCCGGATGATCATGATCGACCCTAAGATGCTGGAACTCAGCGTCTACGACGACATTCCCCACCTCCTGTCGCCTGTGGTGACGGAGCCCGGCAAGGCCGTCCGCGCGCTCAAGTGGACGGTGGAGCAGATGGAGGAGCGCTATCGGATGATGGCCTCCGTCGGCGTACGCGGCCTGGCTTCCTTCAACGCCAAGGTGCGCGAGGCTAAAGCCAAGGGCCAGCCGCTCGGCCGCCGCGTGCAGACCGGCTACCACCCCGACACCGGCCAGCCGCAGTACGAGGAGGAGCAGCTCGAGTTCGACACCCTGCCGCAGATCGTGGTGGTGGTGGACGAGCTCGCCGACCTGATGATGACGGCGGGCAAGGAGGTCGAGTTCCTGATCCAGCGGCTGGCGCAGAAGGCGCGCGCGGCGGGCATCCACCTAATCATGGCGACCCAGCGCCCGTCGGTCGACGTCATCACCGGGGTGATCAAGGCCAACCTGCCGACGCGCATCTCCTTCCAGGTGACGAGCAAGATCGACTCGCGCACCATCCTCGGCGAGCAGGGGGCGGAGCAGCTGCTGGGCAAGGGCGACATGCTCTACATGCCCGGCGGCAAGCAGATCATCCGCGTCCACGGCCCTTTCGTGTCCGACGACGAGGTTCGCGCGGTCGCCGACCATTGGCGCGGCCAGGGCGTCCCCGACTACATCCAGGCGGTGACGGAGGAGCCGGAGGACGGCGGCTACGTGTTCGAAGGCCAGCCGAGCGGCGACGACGACCCGGAGACCGCGCTCTACCGCCGCGCGATCCAAGTGGTGGCGGAGAGCGGCAAGGCGTCCACCAGCTACGTCCAGCGCCAGCTCCGCATCGGCTACAATAGCGCAGCTCGGCTGATTGAGCGGATGGAGAAGGAAGGCAAGGTGTCCGCCCCCGACCACGTCGGGCGGCGCGAGGTGCTGGTCGATCCGGAGGGGCACGCGATCTGAGGAAGGCGAGCCGATGCGCCGCCTCTTCCCGCTCCTCCTTGCTGTCCTGCTCGGGCTGCTGCTCGCCTGGCGGGCTGCCCTGCCCCCTGCGCCGCGCCCGATCGACGCGCCGCCGCTCGTCTTCTCCGCCGAGCGCGCGATGGCGGACGTGCGCGCCATCGCCTCCGTCCCGCACCCGGTCGGCTCGGCCGAGAACCGGCGCGCGCGCGACCATCTCGTCGCGCGGCTGCGGGGGCTGGGCTTGGCGCAAGTGGCGGTGCTGCCCGGGGCGGAGTTGGCGTGGCGCGCGCCGCCGGGGGCCGCGCCGACGAGGGTAGAGAACGTGTTCGCCGTCCTGCCCGGCGCGGACCGGGCCGCGCCCGCGTTGCTGCTGATGGCGCACTACGACAGCCGCGAAGGCTCACCGGGCGCGGCGGACGACGCCGCGGGGGTGGCGGCGATCCTGGAGGTCCTCCGGACGCTCCGCGCGGGCGGGGGCGCGCCTCGGCGAGACGTCCACGTGCTGCTGACGGACGGCGAAGAAGCGGGGCTGCTGGGCGCGAAGAGCTTCTTCCGCGATCCCGCGCGGGCGCGGCGCTACGAGGCGGTGCTCAATCTCGAAGCGCGCGGCGCGGCGGGGCGGGCGTATATGTTCGAGACCGGGCCGGGCAACGCGGAGTTGATCCGGCTCATGGCGGACGCGGTGGACGCGCCGTCCGCCAACTCGCTCGCGCGCTTCGTCTACGACCGGATGCCCAATGATACCGACTTCTCCGTGCCGAAGGAGCGGCGCGTGCCCGGCCTGAACTTCGCCTTCATCGGCGACGAGGCGGCGTACCACACGCCGCTCGCCACGCCCGAGCGGCTGAACCGCGGTAGCCTCCAGCACCTCGGCGATCAGGCGCTGGCGCTGACGGCGGCGCTGGCCGCCGCGCCGGCGATGCCGCGCGCGGCCGGCGACCTCGTCTACTCGGACCTGCTCGGCGTGGTCCTACTCGCCTACCCCGCCCGGGTCGGCTGGCTCCCCCTCGCGCTCGCGGGCGCGCTGCTGTTCGCCGCCGGGCGACGCACGGTGCGCGAGCCCCGGCTCCTCGCCGCCATGACGTCGGGCGCGGCGCGCCTCGTCGCCGGCGTCCTCCTCGCCGCTGCCTTGCTCTTCCTCGCCCGTCAGCTCCTGTCCGCGCCCGACGTCGGTCTGCGCCGGCCCGAGCTGCTCGCCTACCCCGGCGAGCTCCAGGCGGGCGCGGCGCTGCTTCTGGCGCTGAGCCTGCTCGTCGCTTGGCGGCGCGCCCGGCCCGCCGCGGCGCTCGGCGCACTCCTGCTCGCCTGGGCGCTCGCCGCCGCCGCGCAGCTGCTCGCGCCGGAGACCGCTTTCGTGCTCGCCTGGCCGGCGCTGCTCGGCGCGACGCTGCTGCTCGTTCCACGTGGAACGACCGGGACCATCCTCGCCGTCGCCGGCGGCGCGCTCGGCGTCGCCTGGATCGCCGGGCTGCTCCACCTGCTGTTCCTCTCGCTCGGCCGCCTCGCGCCCGAAGCGCTGGCGGCGGGCGCGCTGTTGCTGCCGCTCGTCCTCCACCCGCTGCTCGTCCGCCTGACAAGTCGGCAGGCGAGCGGGCAGGTGCGGAGCATCGTTGCGGACCCGCATTGACGCTCCGCGCGTTGGCGGGCAGATCGGTTGACGGATTAGCGCGAACGCCGATTCATGGAGGCCCGCCATGCGTCCTTGGGATTACCACCCCGACCTTTCGCTCGACCGGCTCGGCGCGGTCGCCCGACTGCTCGCCTCCGGCCGCGGCCGCGCGCTCGACCGCCACGATCCGGCGGTAGGCTGCGACGCCTGGACGCTCGGCGTGGAGGCGTTCAACTTCGGCCGGCACGCGATCAACCAGGCGGCAGGGACGCCGGGGCACGAGTGGCTCACCGTGTTCGACGGCGGGCGGCGGCTCCAGTTCCGCGTCGGCGCGGTGCCCATGCGCTTCTACCGCGGCGCGGCGGCCGATCCGAACCCGCGAATGCTGATGGACGCGCCGATCGAGCTCGAGCAGTACGCGCTGCCGCTGGAAGCGGGGGTGAGCTGGCACGGCGTCAAGTTCCGGCTGGCGGTGGAGACCGACGAGGACGGTGGAGTGGTGGGAATCTCCTTCGTCGCCATCCGCGGCCAAGGCGTGGAGACGATCTGGCCGGTGCCGTTCGAGGACGACGCCCGGCCGGCGCTCGCCGATCTCGGCGCGCCGCTCGCCCCGGGCCGCGAACTACCGCCGCCGATGGTGGCTCCGCTCGACGCGGACGCGGGCGAGCGCACCGCCGACCGCGACCGCGCCTGATCGCGTTCCGGGGGGACGCGCGATGGGGGCGCAGGGGAGCCTGTTCGGGCCGTTCAACGGCGACAAGCTGCGGCTCGCGCGGCAGCTGGCGAGCCGGTCGCTTGACGAGCTGGGCGCGGCGGTGGGGGCGAGCCGGCAGTACGTCCACCAGCTAGAGACGGGGGCCAAGGACCCCGCCCCCGCGATGCGCGAAGCGCTCGCCGCCGCGCTCCGCGTGCGCGAGTTCTTCTTCGCCGAGCCGCTGGTCAACCCGGTGCGCGAGGACGACTGCCACTTTCGCCGGCTACAGACCGCGCCGCGGACGGTGCTGGCGCAGGCCGCCGCGCGCGGCACCGCCGTCGAGATGCTGGTCGCCGCGCTCGAGCGCCGCGTGCGCCTGCCCGCCGTCGACTTCCCCGAGCTCGGCCAGCCGGAAACGCTCGACGGCGTGGAAGAGGCGGCGGAGGCCGCGCGCCGCCATTGGGACCTCGGAACCGACGGGCCGATCACCAGCATGACGCGGGTGGCGGAGAACGCGGGCGCGGCCGTGGTTCACTTCGCCGACATCTCCGACCGCATCGACGCGCTGTCCGTATCGCGGCGGCGGCCGCTAATCGTCCGGTCGAGCGCCAAGGCGTCGCCCGCGCGGGCGCGCTTCGACCTCGCGCATGAGTGCGGCCACCTGCTGATGCACGGCGGCGTGGTGACGGGCGACCACGGCACGGAGGAGCAGGCGCACCGCTTCGCTTCCGCCTTCCTCCTGCCCCGCACCGCCTTCGTCCGCGAATGGCCGCGCCGCGGCGGACGCTCGCTCGACTGGACGGCGCTCGGCGCGCTGAAGCTTCGCTGGGGCGTCTCGCTCCGCGCGCTCGCCCGGCGCGCCTTCGACCTCCGCTTGATCGACGCCGGGCAGTACCGCACCGCCAACGTCCACCTCGCCAAGACCGGCCAGGCGCGGCGCGAGCGCGGCGACGGAGACCTGCGGCCGGAGCAGCCCGAACTGCTCGCCGCCGCGCTCGACTGCGCGGAGGGCCTGCCGGGCGGGCTGGCGCCGCTACTCGACGAGCTTGGATGGACGCCCGAGCTGTTCGCGGCGCTCACCGGCCGGGCCGCCGCCCCCTGGCCCGAGAACGTCGTTCCCCTCGCCCGCGCCGTTGCGCGGGGGCCACAGTCCGGCCGATAGCGCGTCGCGCTCCGCTCGCGGCCTACCGCCCCTCCCCAGAAACGCGGTAAACCCCGCGCGAACGGCCGCTCCCGCGGCCGAACGGGGGTATTAGCCATGAAGACCGTCGCCCGCGCGCTCCTGCTCGCCTCGTCCACCGTCGCGCTCGCCGCGGCGCCCGCCCGCGCCCAGACGGCCGAAGCGGGGCAGGACGCCCCGACCGCCGGCGGCCAGGCGGGCGCGGAGGAAGCGGGCGAGGTCCCCGCCGGGTCCGAGATCGTCGTCACCGGCTCGCGCGCGGCGAACCGCACGGTCGCCGACAGCCCGGTGCCGATCGACGTGCTGCCGGCCGAAACGCTGGTCAACAGCGGCTTCACCGACACCAACCGCGTGCTGAACCAGCTCGTGCCGTCGTTCAACTTCCCCCAGCCGGCGATCACCGACGGCACGGACGTCGTCCGCCCGGCGACGCTGCGCGGGCTGGCCCCGGACCAGACGCTGGTGCTGGTCAACGGCAAGCGCCGGCACATCTCCGCGCTGCTCAACATCAACGGTTCGGTCGGCCGCGGCTCGGCCGCGGTGGACATCAACCTCATCCCCACCTCCGCGCTGTCGCGGGTGGAGGTGCTGCGCGACGGCGCCGCCGCGCAATACGGGTCGGACGCCATCGCGGGCGTGATCAACTTCCGCCTGAACGAGGCGCGCGAGGGCGGCCGCGTGTCCGCCACCTACGGCTTTTTTGACACGGCGATCGACGACGTGTTCCAGTCCACCGGCCCGCAGCTCAACGCCGCTGGCGCTCCGGTCCTCGCGCCGGATAGCGCGGCGGGCGGCAACATCTTCGCATTGCAGAACAACGGCCGGCGGCTGCGCGTCACGGACGGCGAGACGCTGACGGTGAGCGGCAACATCGGGCTGCCGCTCGGCCCCGAAGGCTTCCTCAATCTCACCGCCGAATACCGCGACCGCAACGCCACCAACCGCACCGGCTACGACCCGCGGCGGCAGTACGGCGTCCAGAACGGCCCGGTCGACCCGCGCGAGTTCTCGTTCAATCGCCGCTCGCACCGCTACGGCGATCCAAAGGTCGAGGACGTGCTGCTCTTCGCCAACGCCGGGCTACCGCTTGGGCAAGACTTCACGCTCTACGCCTTCGGCAGCTTCGCCGACCGGGCGGGCACCAGTGGCGCCTTTTACCGCCTGTCCAACGATGCGCGAAACGTGCTCGGCATCTACCCCGACGGCTTCCTGCCGCTGATCAATTCGGACACGGACGACCTTTCGGGCGTGGTCGGCGTGCGCGGCGAACTGGCCGGCTTCAACGTCGACCTGTCGACCAACTACGCGCGCAACCGTTTCGACTACCGCATCTCGAACACGCTCAACGCCTCCATCGGCCGCACCAGCCCGACGGAGTTCGACGCGGGCGGCCTGCGCTATTCGCAGTTCCTCACCAACCTGGACCTGTCGCGCGAGTTCGAGATCGGCGGGATCGACCAGGTCACCTTCGCCGTGGGCGCGGAGTACCGGGAGGAGACCTTCCGCATCCGCGCGGGCGAGGTCGACTCCTACCGCCGCGGCACGCCGCCCGCGCTCGTCGGCGCGAACAACCCGACGGCCCCCGGCGCCGCCGCGCCCGCCGCGCCGGGCAGCCAAGGCTTCCCCGGCTTCGCCCCCGTGATCGCCGGCCAGGACGTCACCCAACGTCGGAAGCGCGACAATATCTCCGCCTATGCCGAGCTCGACATCGACTTCAGCGACCGGCTCAACCTCCAGGTCGCGGGCCGCTACGAGGATTATTCGGACTTCGGCTCCGACTTCAACGGCAAGGTCGCGGGCCGTTTCGAACTGGTCGACGGCGTCGCGATCCGCGGCGCGGCGTCCACCGGCTTCCGCGCGCCCTCGCTCCAGCAGCAATTCTACGCGGCGTCCGCCACTAACAACGTTGGCGGCGTGCTGCTGGAGACGGTGACGCTGCCCGTCGACAACCCGGTGGCGGTGGCGCTGGGCGCGACGCCGCTCGACGCGGAGACCTCTGTCTCCTACTCAGCCGGCCTCGTGCTGACGCCGTTCCGCGGGCTCAACGTCACCGTGGACGTCTATCAGGTCGACATCGACGACCGCATCGTCGTGACGGAGAACCTGACGGCGAACCGCGCGGCGAACGCGACCGACCCCGGCCGCTCCATCGCCCGCATCCTGGACGCGGCGGGTTTTACCGACACCAACGCCGCGCGCTTCTTCGTCAACGGCGTGGACACCCGCACCCGCGGGCTCGACGCGGTGGCGACCTACCGCTTCGACCTCGGCGGCGCGGGCGACGTGCGCGCGACCGTCGGCTACAATTACAACGAAACGGAGATCACGGGCGTCGCGACCGCCCCCGGCCCGCTCGCCCAGGTGCCGGGCGTGGTGCTGTTCGGCCGGCAGGAGTCGCTCCGCTTCGAGCGCGGCCAGCCGCGCTCCAAGCTCAACCTCGGGCTCGACTACGACAACGAACCCTTTGGCCTGTCGCTCCGCGCCAACCGCTTCGGCCGCGTGCTCGGCGCGGGGGCCGACCAGTTCGGCGATGTGGTGCTCCCGGGCAAGCTGGTCACCGACCTGGAACTGCGCTTCCAAGCTAACGACGGCTTCCAATTCGCGCTGGGCGCCAATAACCTGTTCGACGTCTACCCCGACCCGGTGCCGACGGGGCGCGGCGTCGATCCCGCCAATGGGGCCGCCCGCAACTACCCGGCGACCAACTACGTCGCGCCCTACTCCGCCTTCTCGCCGTTCGGCTTCAACGGGCGATTCCTGTACGCGCGGGCGGCGGTGAATTTTTGAGAAGGCGAGAAGTGCCCATTCCTAACCCTTCCCGGAAAACCGGGAAGGGAACCGGGCAATTTCAGCGCTACGTTGTTCCCCTCCCAGCTTCCCGGGACGGGCTAGGAGTGGGCACTTCTTGCTCCTCTTCTAAGCCGACCCCTCCGCCCGCGGGTTGATCAGCCGCTCGGCGAGTCGCGAGTAGCGCTCGTCCACCGCTTTCGTCTCCTCCACCATGCCTTTCAGCGTCGCCGCGGCCTCATTATCCCGAGCACCTTCACGTAGGCCGCGAACGTGCCGTAGGCGGCGATGTGGTAGTGCAGCGCGATCTGCCCCTGCGCGATGATGCCCGCGTCGCGCGTCACCTCATCCCGCGCGCTGCCGCGGATGCGCTCGCCCGCGGCCTCGACGCCGTCGACGATTTCGTTCGGCTGCTCGCCCCCGTCGGCGAATAGCTGGCGCAGCTGCTCCGCCTACCGCGCGACGATCCGCGATCCCTCCTCCAACTGGCTCTTGAGCTCGGGCGCGTTCGGCGCCTGCAGGATCGCCGCGGCGGACGCGCTGCCCCGTCCGCTTGCAACGTGACGCGCCCGGAGACCCTGGACGTAGAGTTGCTCCAATGCTTCGTTGGCCATCCCGCTCGCTCCATTCCACGTGGAACGGGCGAAGCGGCGCGCGCGGGAGGGAGTTCCCGAAACTAATGCAGGTTGCGACGGCCGCCCCGCCGGCCGGTTCAGTGGCTATTCAACGCCGAACGGCTAAGCCCAGCGCGAACATCCGGAGCTTCCTCTTCAAGTGACCCGCCACCTCCTGACCGCCCTCGCCGTCGCCGCGCTGCTCGCTCCCGCCGCGGCCTCGGCGCAAGCGGCCCCCCTCGTCCAAGTGCAGCAGCACCTGCGCGCGGTGACCACCATGACCGCGAACTTCGCGCAGACTGACCGCGCGGGCCGCACGCTGCCCGGCGTGCTCACCCTCAAGCGGCCGGGCCGTGCGCGCTTCCAGTATGGGCGCGGCGTTCCCCTGCTCGTCGTTGCCGACGGCTCGCGCCTCAACGTCGTCGATTACCAGGTGAATCAGGTCTCCTCTTGGCCGATCGGCGACTCGCCGCTCACCGTGCTGCTCAACCCGAACCAGGACTTGGCGCGCTTCGCCCGCGTCGTCTCCGGCACCGATCCGCGCGCGCTCCTGATCAGCGCACGCGACCCGAAGCGGCCCGAGTTCGGCACCATCACCGTCGCCTTCGCCCGCGTGCCTTCAGCGCCCGCCGGGCTGATGCTCACCGGCTGGACCGCGCAGGACGCGCAGGGCAACCGGACCACGGTGAAGCTGTCGAACCAGCGCTTCAACGTGGCCGTTTCCGACAGCGCCTTCCGCTGGCGGGATCCGCGCCGCCGTGTAGGGCCAAGGGGCTGATTTTTCGTGATTTGTTCAACTGTTCATGCCCGCGACAGATAGCGGCTGCTAATCGCGTTACTGCGATCGGCGGACGGCGTTGGGGTTTCCCCCCTGTTACCCGGCCCGGCCGCCCGATCCGCCTCGCGTGACGAACGATGAGGTCGGCCCCCGCTCCACGCCCCCGGAGCGGGGGCCAAATTTGGCGGACCCGCGCTCCGCCGCTAAGGCTCCCCGCATGAGCGGCCCCCTTCGCATCGCTTCTTGGAACATCAACTCGGTCCGCGCGCGGCTCGACATCGTCGAGCAGTTCCTGACGCAGGAAAGCCCCGACGTGCTCTGCCTGCAGGAGACCAAGGTTCCCGATGCGGCTTTCCCGCACGAGATGTTCGAGCGGCTCGGCTATCGCCATCGCCTACTCCGCGGCCAGCCGATGCACCACGGCGTCGCCATCGTCAGCCGGACGCCGCTGGGAGAGCCGCTCAGCCACGACTGGCAGGACAACGGCGAGGCGCGCCACGTCGGGGCGATGCTGCTCGATCACGGCATCCAGCTCGAGAATGTCTACGTCCCCGCCGGCGGCGACGTGCCCGACCGCGCGGCGAACCCGAAGTTCGGGCAGAAGCTGGACTTCTTAGGAAGAATGACGCGCTGGTCAGAAATGTTGACCACGCCCACCGTGCTCGTCGGCGACCTCAACATTGCCCCGCTCCCCTGCGACGTGTGGAGCCACAAGGCCCTGCTCGACGTTGTCAGCCATACGGCCGTGGAGGTGGACGCGCTGGGTGCGTTCCAGGCGAGCCACGGCTGGGTCGACCTCGGCCGCGCCCTCCACCCTGCGCCCAAGCGGCTGCATACTTGGTGGAGCTACCGCGCCAAGGACTGGGCCGCCACTGACCGTGGCCGCCGGCTCGACCATATGTGGGCCAGCCCCGAGGTCGCGAAGCTGGCGGTTGAGCACCACGTCCACGAACCGTGCCGGGGCTGGACCAAGCCGTCCGACCACGTCCCGCTCGTCACCGAGTTCCGCGTGTGACCGACAGGTCGGTCGCGCGCGCGGTCGACGCGCTGAAGCGCGGCTGGCCCGTGCGGGTGGACGGCTGGACGCTGCTGGCGATCGAGACGGCGGACGACGCGGGCCTCGCCGCGCTCGATGGTCATAGCCCTGCGGACGTGCTCTTGGCGGGCCACCGCGCCGCCACGCTCAAGCTCACCAACCAGCGCGACGCGCTCCCCACTGCCCCCGTGCGCGTGGCGCGCGAGCCGTGGCTCGACCTGTCGGCGGCCGTCGCCCTTGCCGACCCCGCGCGCGACCTGCGCACGCCGCTCAAAGGCCCGTATCGCAGCGTCCCGCTCGATGCGCCACGCGCCGCGGCCGCCGCGCTCCGCCTGGCGCGGCTCGCCGGGCTCCTCCCCGCCTTGTTCGTGGGCGATGGCCGCGCGGAGGCCGAAGCGTCGGTTAACGCGGTGCTCGCCCACGACGAGGCCGCCACGCTCCGCCTGTCCTCGCGCGCGCGCTTGCCGCTCGACCTGCCCGTCCGCACGGAGATCGTTGCCTTCCGCTCGGCCGCCGACGCCGCCGAGCACGTCGCGCTGCTGGTGGGCGAGCCGACCGGCCGCCCCCCGCTCGCGCGGCTGCACAGCGAGTGCCTGACCGGCGACGTGTTCGGCTCGCTCAAGTGCGACTGCGGCCCGCAGCTCGACGAGGCGCTGCGCCTGATCGCGGCCGACGGCTGGGGCGTGCTCCTCTACTTACGGCAGGAGGGGCGCGGAATCGGGCTGGTCAACAAGCTGCGGGCCTATCAGCTGCAGGATCAAGGGTTCGACACGGTGGACGCCAACCTGCGGCTGGGCTTCGCCGACGACGAGCGGAGCTTCGCGACGGCGGGGGCGATGCTGCGGCTGCTGGGGATGCGCGAGGTACGGCTGCTCACCAACAACCCGGCGAAAGTGGCGGGGCTCGCGGCAGGCGGGGTGGAGGTGGTCGAGCGCGTACCGCACGCGCTACCGGCGAATCCGCACAACGAGGGGTACCTAGCGACCAAGCGGACGCGGAGCGGGCATCGGTTGTAGAAGAAGCGAGCGAGTAGAAGTGCCCACCCCTAGCCCCTCCCAGGAAGCTGGAAGGGGAACACATAGGGTCGCGGACTGCGCGGTTCCCCTCCAGGCTTTCCGGGAGGGGATGAACCGTCCAATCAGGACGGTTCATGGTGGGCTTCTCTCCCCCTTTAAATCCCCTCCCCGCTCAGCCGCTGGCAGATCATGTCCAGCTGCTCGAAATTCGCGTAGCCTAGCGCCACCGTGCCGCGCCCGTCCGGCTCGTGCCGGATCGTCACCGCCAGCCCGAGCAGGTCGCCCAGCTGCCGCTCAAGCGCCGCCAAGTCCTCATTGATCGGCGAGGCCGCGGCCGGCGCGGGGCGGCGCGCGCGGCGCGCTTCCGGCCGCGCGGTCCGGCCGAGCTTCTCCGCTTCGCGCACGCTCAGGCCCCGCGCGACGACCTGCTCGGCGAGCGCGGCCGGGTCCGGCGCGCCGATCAGCGCGCGGGCGTGGCCCATGGAGAGCGAACCATCCGCCACCCGCTCCCGCACCGGCTCCGGCAAGTCGAGCAGGCGGAGCAGGTTGGCGACGTGGGAACGCGACTTGTGGACCAGCGCGGCAATGTCGCCTTGCGAAGCACCCCGCTCTCGCATCAGCCGGTCGTAGGCCTGCGCCTCCTCCAGCGCGTTGAGATCGCGGCGCTGGATGTTCTCGACGAGCGCAATCTCCATCGCTTCGCCGTCGTCCATGTCGCGCACTACAGCGGGGACGCGCTCGAGCCCGGCAAGCTTGGACGCGCGCCAGCGGCGCTCGCCGGCGACCAGCTGATAGCCCGTCCCGCGCCGCCGCACGACGATCGGCTGCACCACGCCCCGCGCGCGGATCGAGTCCGCGAGTTCGCGCAAGGCATCCTCGTCGAAATGCCGCCGCGGCTGGTCGGGGAGCGGCAACACCTCGCCCACCGCGACCATCTCCACCCCCGCGCCACCCGGCCCGGCGACGGACGCCTCCGGCGGCGCTTCGCCGAGCAGGGACGACAGCCCGCGCCCGAGCCCGCCGCGGCGGCGCGCGCTCGCCAGGTCGCTCACGCCGCCTCCGCCGGCCGGGGCAGCCGCTGGAGGAGCTCGCGGGCGAGCGCGATATAGGCTTCGGACCCCGAGCAGCGGTGGTCGTAGATCAGCGCCGGCAGCCCGTGGCTGGGCGCTTCGGACAGCCGGATGTTGCGCGGGATCACCGTGTCGAACACGGTGGCGCCCAAGCACGCGCGCACGTCTTCGGCGACCTGGGTCGACAGGCGGTTGCGGCGGTCGAACATGGTCAACGCGACGCCTATGATCGCCAGCTCCGGCCGGAACCGCGCGCGGACGCGCTCCACCGTGCCGAGCAGCTGGCTCAAGCCTTCGAGCGCGAAGAACTCGCACTGGAGCGGGACGAGGATGGAGTCAGCGGCGACGAAGGCATTGACGGTAAGCAGCCCGAGCGAGGGCGGGCAATCGATCAGGCACACGTCCCACGGGCTGGGGACGGCGAGCGCGGCGCGGAGGCGGTGGGTGCGCTCCTCGGCGTTGATTAGTTCGATCTCCGCGCCAGACAGATCGACAGTCGCGGGGACGAGATCTAGCCGGGGGATGCGGGTGGGCATGGCGGCTTGCGCCAGCGTCGCTTCGCCGAGCAGCAGGTCGTGGCTCGTGCGCGCGCGCGCGCCTTGGCCTACGCCGAGCCCGGTCGAAGCGTTGCCCTGCGGGTCGAGATCGACCAGCAGCGCGCGCCGGCCGACGGCCGCCAGCGCCGTGGCGAGATTGATCGCCGTGGTAGTCTTGCCCACGCCGCCCTTCTGATTGGCGACCGCAATGGTGATCATGCGCTCTTCCTACCCGGTCCGCGCCGCCGCGCCACGTTCGAGGCGAGCAGGATCGCAGCCTCGGGATCGGTGACGCTGGGGACGAGCCGGAACGCGCCTTGCCACGTTTCGCGCGCGCTCGCCAGTTCCTCCTCGGCGCTCCGCCCCTTGGGCAGGAGCCACGCCGTGCCCGGCCCGGCCAAGTGCGCCGCGGCGGCGAACAGCGCGGCGACCGGAGCCACCGCGCGCGCGCTGACGAAGCCGAAGCGGCCCGTCACCGCTTCCGCCTTGGCCTGGCGGACGGCGACCCGGTCGCCCAGGCCCAATTTCTCGGCCGCCCGCGCCAGGAACTCGGCGCGGAGCCGGCGCGGCTCGGCGAGCGTGACCTGGAAGTCTGACAGGATCGCCACCACCAGCCCCGGAAAGCCCGCACCCGAGCCGACGTCGAGCCACGTTCCCGCGCGCTGTTCCACGTGGAACAGGAGCTGGGCCGAGTCGAGGACGTGCCGCGTCCAGATGTCGGGCAGCGTCGCGCCCGAGACCAGGTTCTGCCGCGCCTGCTCGTCCACCACCAGCGCGACGAGCCGGTCGAGGCGGTCCAGTGTTCCACGCGGAACGGGCAGCCGCTCGGCAACGACGCCGAGCACCGCCTCGCGCCCTTGCTCAGGCGGCACGGCGGCGGGTGCGGACGAGGATGGCGGCGAGCGCGGCGGGAGTCACGCCGCGGACGCGAGCGGCTTCGCTCATGTTCGTGGGGCGCGCGGCGTCCAGCCGCTCGACCATCTCATTGGAAAGCCCGCCGACCGCGCGATAGTCGAGGTCGCGCGGGATCGGCACGGCGGCGTCGCGCCGGGCGCGGGCGACTTCCTCGTCCTGGCGGCGGAGGTAAGGGGCGTAGCGCGCGTCCTCCAGCACTTCGGCGACGGTGTCGGCCGGGAGCACGCGCAACGCGGGGGCGAGCGTGGTCGCGGCCTCGCCCGTCACCTCCGGGAAGCACAGCCACTCGGCGAGCGTCCGCGCGCGCCCGTCGTCGCGGACCTCGGCTCCCGCCTCGCGCAGCCGCGCCGCGCGGAAGGACGCTTGCAGCGCTCCCCGCACTTCGTCCAGCGCGCGGCGGCGCGCGGCGAGCCGGGCGCGGCGCTCGGGACCCAGACAGCCGACCGCCTTGCCCAAGTCGCCGAGCCGCGTTTCCGCGTTGTCCGCGCGGAGGCGGAGGCGGTGCTCGGCACGCGCGGTGAGCATCCGGTAGGGCTCGGTGACGCCCTGCAGGGTGAGATCGTCGACCATCACCCCGATATAGCTGCTCGACCGTTCGAACTTCGCCGGCGCCTGCCCGCCCGCCGCCCGCGCGGCGTTGAGCCCGGCGACGAGGCCCTGCGCCGCGGCCTCCTCGTAGCCGGTGGTGCCGTTAATCTGGCCGGCGAGGAACAGGCCCGGGACGGCGCGTACCTCCAAGGACGCATCGAGCGCGCGTGGGTCGACGTGGTCGTACTCGACCGCGTAGCCGAGCTGGACGATGTCGGCCCGCTCGAGCCCAGGGATGCTGCGCACCATCGCCACCTGCACGTCCTCGGGCAGGGAGGTCGAGATGCCGTTAGGGTAGACGAGGTGGTCGTCGAGTCCCTCCGGCTCGAGAAAGATGTTGTGCCCGTCGCGGTCGCCGAAGCGGTGGATCTTGTCCTCGATCGACGGGCAGTAGCGCGGCCCCGCTCCCTCGATCGTGCCCGCGAACAGCGGCGAGCGGTCGAGCGACGCCCGGATGATCGCGTGGGTCTCAGGCGTCGTGCGGGTGACGCCGCAGGCGAGCTGCGGGTTCAGCCGCTCGGGCGTGAGCGGCGACATCGTCCAGGGCTCGTCGTCGGACGGCTGCGACTCCAGCGAAGCCCAGTCGATCGTCCGCCCGTCGAGACGAGGCGGAGTGCCGGTCTTGAGCCGCGCGACGGGCAGCCCCAGCGCGCGCAGCTGGGCGCCGAGCAGGGTCGCGGCGCGCTCCCCCACCCGGCCGCCGTCGACGCTGCGCATCCCAAAATGGAGGCGACCGCCGAGGAAGGTGCCGGTGGCGAGCACGACGGCGGCGGCGCGCAGGCTCCGGCCGTCGGCCAGCGCCAGGCCGCGCACGGCGCCGCCGTCACCCAGCAGCAGCTCCGCTGCTTCGCCCTCGACGATCTCCAGCCCGTCCTGCCCGTCGAGCATTTTGTGGATCGCGGCGCGGAACAGGCGGCGGTCCGCCTGCACTCGCGGCCCGCGCACCGCGCTGCCCTTGCTGCGGTTGAGTAGCCGGTAATGGATGGCGGCGGCGTCCGCGGCGCGACCGAGGAGCCCGTCGAGCGCGTCCACCTCGCGCACGAGGTGGCCCTTGCCGAGCCCGCCGATCGCCGGGTTGCATGACATGGCGCCGATCGTATCGCGCGAGAAGCTGACCAGCGCGACGCGCGCGCCGGTGCGCGCGGCAATGGCCGCTGCCTCGCACCCGGCGTGGCCGCCGCCGACGACGATGAGGTCGAAGCTGGTCATGAGCGCGGGGATTAGCGCAAGCGCTCGGGCGCGTCACGCTGCGGGGGCGAGAGAACGAAAGAGCCACCCCTAACCCTTCCCGGAAAGCCGGGAGGGGGACCGCGCAGTCCAAAGCACTACGTTATCCCCCTCCCAGCTTCCTGGGAGGGGCTAGGGGTGAGCTCTTCTTTCAGCGCTCCCGTTCCACGTGGAACAGCTCACTTGCCGATGCAGAAGCGGCCGAACAGGGCGTCGAGCATATCTTCCGTCGCCGCCCGCCCCGTCAGCCGGTCGAACGCGCCCCGCGCCGCGCGGAGCGCTTCGGCCGCGAGCAGCGGGTCGCGGGCGGCCATGGCGGCGCGGAGGTCGTCGAGCGCTTGCGCCACCAGCTCGCGCTGGCGGCGGTTGAGCGCAACTTCGCCCTCCCCCGGCAGCAGCGCGCGGGCGCGTTCCACTAGCAGTCCAGACAGCAGGGGTAGCCCTTCCCCCGTCACCGCCGACACCCGCAACCCAGCGTTGGCCGGCGGTGCCGCGTCCGCCTTGGTCGCTACCTTGAGGACGCCCGGCCCTGCCGGCACGTCGGCGTCCGTGCCGAGCCAGAGCACGAGGTCCGCCGCGGCGAGCGCGTCGCGCGCCAAGCCGACGCCGATCGCCTCCACCGCGTCCGCCGCCTCGTCGCGCAGCCCGGCGGTGTCCGTGAGCACGAAGGGGACGCCCCCGATCGCCACGGGCGCCTCGATCCGGTCGCGCGTCGTGCCCGCGATGGGCGAAACGATCGCCGCCTCGCGCCCGACCAGCGCGTTGAGCAGGGTCGACTTGCCCGCGTTGGGCGGACCGGCAATGACCACGCGCACCCCGTCGCGCAGCCGCTCGGCGGGCGGGCGGGCCATGAGGTCGTGCATCTCGCGGTAGATGGGCCGCAGCAGCGGAGCGACGTCGACCGCCTCCGCCACGTCGCCCTCGTCGGAAAAGTCCAGCGCCGCTTCCAGCAGCGCGCTGGCGGCGAGCACTGCCTCCTGCCAGCGAACGATCGCCCCGCTCAGCGACGACCCCGCCAGCGCCGCACGGCGCTGCCCGTCTGTCTCGGCCGCGAGCAGGTCGGCGAGCGCCTCGGCCCCGTTCAGGTCCAGCCGCCCGTTCTCGAAGGCGCGGCGGGTGAACTCGCCGGGTTCAGCGGGACGGCAGCCCAGCCGCTCGCCAAGCGTCCGCAGCAGCGCGTCCACCGTCGCCCGCCCGCCGTGGGCGTGTATCTCCAGCAGGTCCTCGCCCGTTGCGCTGCCTGGGCCGGGGAACCAGAGCAGCAGCGCCTGGTCGAGCGGGTCGCCGGTCGCGGGGTCGCGCAGCGTCCGCAGCCCGGCGCGGCGCGGCGGCGGGAACGCGCCGGCTAGCTCCTCCCCCGCCTCGGCCGCGGCCGGCCCGCTCACCCGCAGCACCGCCAACGCGGCGGGCGGGCGGCCGGAGGACAGGGCGAAAATCGTCGGCCGCGCTTCGTCGGCGCTCACCGCGGCGTCGCGCCTCCCTCGCCCGGTGCGGTCGGAGCAGGTGCGGAGCCTCCCGTCGGGCGCTCGAACAACCCGCGCCACAGCTTCATCCCCGCGTCGCTCATCGGCCCGAAGGAGCGTAGCATCTCGCCCACCGCTTCGCCGCCCGTCGCGTCGCCGACCGCCTTGGCCATGCGCTCGATGTAGGCCTGATGGACAGGGCTCATGTCGGGCAGCCCCATCAGCCGGCGCAGCTCCTCCGGCGTGCAATCGAAATCCACCGAAACCTTCATGGGCGTGAGCTCCCTCCGTCGCGCCGGATGTGGCGTCCGCGCGCGTTTTGAGCAACAGGGGCGCGGACCACCGACGCGGAGCCGACCTATGCCGACTATTGCCATCGACACCCTCGACCACCGGGGCAAATTTGATGCCTACCTCGCCGAGCCGGGCGGCGGAGCATCCCGCGGGGCGATCGTTGTCATCCAGGAGATCTTCGGCATCAACGAGGGCATCCGGCGCAAATGCGATAAGCTGGCGGCCGAGGGTTATCTCGCGATCGCCCCCGACCTTTTCTGGCGAATGGAGCCAGGAGTCCAGCTGGACCCGGACGTGCCGGATCAACTCCAGCGGGCGTTCGACCTGATGAATCGCTTCGACCAGAACGCCGCGATCGGCGACATCGAAGCTAGCATCCGCGCCGCCCGCGCGCGCGTCGGCGGCGGTAAGGTCGGCTGCGTCGGCTACTGCCTCGGCGGCCGGCTCGCCTTCATGACGGCGGCGCGGACGGACGTGGACGCGAGCGTCGGCTATTACGCGGTGGGCGTCGACAACCTCGTCCACGAGGCCAACGCAATCGCCCACCCGCTCATGCTCCACATCGCGGGCGACGACGCCTTCGTTCCCGCGGACGCGCAGGCGCGCGCGCACGCGGCGCTCGACGACCATCCGAAAGTGACGCTGCACGACTATCCGGGGCTCAACCACGGTTTCGCAACGGAGATGGGCGAGCGGCGGAACGACGAGGGCGCGCAACTGGCGGACGCGCGGACGGCGGAGTTCTTCGCGAAGCACATCGGGTAGGGGTCAGAAGAGCCTACCATGAACCGTCCTGGACGGTTCATCCCCTCCCGGAAAGCCGGGAGGGGATGAACCGCGTATTTCATGGGTTGCCAGTGTTCCCCTCCCAGTTTTCTGGGAGGGATTAGGGGTGAGTACTTCCTCCTTCCTCCCCCTCTCCCACCCGTCGATCCCCGCCCATCCCCAAGCTCCTAGCCGCCGCACCAGCCGCGCATGGCCCGGCCCCACCCCGCCCAACGCCACCACCGGCAGCCGTGTCGCGCGCGCCAGCGCGGCGAACCGGGCCCGCCCCAGCGTCCGCCCGCCCGGGTGCGAGCGGGTAGGCAAGAGCGGCGACAGGAACAGCAGCCGCGCCCCCGCGCGCTCGGCCGCCACGATCTCCCGCCGGTCGTGGACGGGGGCGCTGAACGGCGCGCCTCCCCTGCCCCGCCCGCGCCCGTGCCGGCCGTCGGCGCCCGGCAGCGCC
>CADCVW010000051.1 GCA_902806235.1 uncultured Sphingomonadaceae bacterium
CCGCGGGAGAAGGAGGTGGCGCTGGGGCTCGCCCGGGCGATCCGGGAAGCGCTGCTGCTCTCCGGCCGGGCGCGCGTGGCGCTGACCCGCGACGATGACCGCTTCCTGAGCCTGGCCGAGCGGTCGCGGATCGCCGAGCGGCTGGGGGCGGCGCTGCTCATCTCCGTCCACCTCGACAGCTCGGCGGAGCCGACTGCGAGCGGGGCAACCGTGTACACCCTGGCCGACGTCGCCTCCGACCGGGCGGCGGCGCGGCTCGCGCGGCGCGAGAACGGGGCGGACGGGACCGGCGGGCACGACCGGGGGGCGGACGCGGCGGTCGCCCCCATCCTCCTCGACCTGTCGCTGCGCGAGGCGATGGAGCGCGCTGCCCGCTTCGCCGGGCTGCTCCGCCGGGAGGCGGCGCCCTTCGCGCCGTTCCGGGCGGACCCGCACCGCTTCGCCGCTTTTCGGGTGCTGCGGTCGCCGGACGTGCCCGCCGTGCTGCTGGAGGCGGGCTACCTGACGAACGCAGGGGACGGCGCGCGGCTGCTCAGCCCGTCGGGGCAGGAACGCTTCGCGCTGGGGGTGGCGCGCGCGGTTGACATCCACTTGGCGCGCGAGCGGGGCGGGGGCGCGGCCGCCCTTGCCTCCGCGCAAGATCACCGTTCGCCCTGAGCTCGTCGAAGGGCTCTGCTTCCTCCCCGACGAACAAGGAGGGACTTCGACAAGCTCAGCCCGAACGGGTGGGCGAGGCGAGCCAGCTCGGGGCCGGAACGCGAGCGCCCTTTCCGCGGCCCCCGCAAGCCACTACAACATCGCCACTTATGGCCACCACCGCACCCGCCGGCCCGCCGCCGCGCTTCGACCGCCGCGAGGTCGGGCGCTACGCGCGCCTCGCCTGGTCCCACCGCCCGACGCGCTGGCTCCTCTACGGGGTGGGCCTGGCCCTCCTCGCCTGGTTCCTTCTTTTCGTGGTAATCGCGCGCGGGCTGCCGTCGGCAGAGTCCTTGCTCACCTACCAGCCGCCGCTGCCCACCAACCTGCGCGATGCCTCCGGCGAGCCGGTGCAGACCTTTGCCCGCGAGCGGCGCGTGGAGCTCGCCTATGAGGAATTCCCGCCCCGCCTGATCCACGCCTTCATCTCGGCTGAGGATAAGACCTTCTTCTCCCACGGCGGCATCGACTACCCGGGCCTGGTCGGCGCGGCGGTCGATTACGCGCGCAACGTCGGCTCCGGCCAGCGCGCGCGCGGCGCGTCCACCATCACCCAGCAGGTCGCCAAGAACCTTCTGCTCACCAACGAATATTCGTTCACGCGCAAGGCCAAGGAGGCCATCCTCGCCTACCGGATCGAGGACGTGCTGAACAAGCAGCAGATCATGGAGCTATACCTCAACCAGATCTTCCTCGGGCGGAACGCCTACGGCGTGCAGGCGGCGGCGCGGGCTTATTTCGGCAAGGACGTCGCGGACCTCGCGCTGCACGAGATGGCCTATCTCGCCGTGCTGCCCAAAGCGCCGTCCAACTATTCGCCCGACAGGTTCACGAACCGCGCCATCGAGCGGCGCAACTGGGTGCTCGGCGAGATGGAGCGCAACGGCTTCATCATCCCGGCCGAGCGGAGCGCGGCGCAAGCCACGCCGCTCGGCACCGTGCAAGGCCAGGCGGAAGCGCGCAACGTCGGCGGCTATTTCGTCGAGGAGGTGCGCCGCCAGCTGATCGGAAAGTATGGGGAGAAGGTCGAGACCTCACCCAACAGCGTGTACGAGGGCGGGCTGTGGGTGCGCACCTCCCTGAACCAGCCGATGCAGGCGGCGGCGGAGAAGGCGCTGCGCGACGGCTTGCGCCGCTACGACGGCGGGCGCGCCTGGCGCGATCCCGGCCTGTCGGTGGACGTCGACGGCGACTGGCGCAGCGAGCTGTCGCGCGCGCCGTTCGGCGTCGGCTACCCGGAATGGCGCGCGGCGGCCGTGCTGGCGAAAACCGGGACGAGCGCCACCGTCGGCTTCGTCGACGGCACGACCGGCACCTTGCCCCGTTCGGCGGCGGTTATGCCCAAACGCGGCACGGCCAAGGCGGCATTCGACTTCCTCCGGCCCGGTTCGGTGATCGCCGTGCAGCGCAGCGGCGCGACCTACGCGCTCAGGAGCATCCCGGAGGTGTCGGGCGCCTTCGTCGCGCAGGAGGTGCAGACGGGCCGCGTGCTCGCCATGCAGGGCGGCTGGGACGCGCGCGGCCAGTCGTTCAACCGGGCGACGCAGGCGATGCGTCAGCCGGGCTCGACCTTCAAGCCGTTCGTCTACGCCGCGGCGCTCGACAACGGGATGACGCCGGCGTCGATCATCGTCGACGGCACCTTCTGCGTGTACCAGTCGGCCAGGCTCGGGCAGAAGTGCTTCACCAATTTCGCAGGGCAAGCGGGCGCGGGGCCGCAGACGATGCGCTGGGGGCTCGAACAGTCGCGCAACCTGATGACGGTGCGCACCGCGAGCCAGACGGGGATGCCCAACATCGTCGCCACTGCGTCGCGCATGGGACTGGGCGATTACCCGTCCTACCTGTCGATCGCGCTGGGCGCGGGCGAGACCACGGCGATGAAGATCACCAACGCCTACGCGATGCTCGCCAACCACGGACGTCAACTGACGCCGACGCTCGTCGACTACGTCCAGGACCGCAACGGCAAGGTGATCTTCCGCTCCGACGAGCGCTGCCGGGCGATGACCTGCAACATGGCGCAGTGGGACGGCCGCGGCATGCCGCGGCCGCCGCAGCGCCGCCGCCAGGCGATGGATCCGATGACCGCCTATCAGGTCGTCCACATGCTGGAAGGCGTGGTGGAGCGCGGCACGGCGACCACGCTCCGCTCCCTGGGAAGGCCACTGTTCGGCAAGACGGGGACCACGTCCGGCCCGACTGACGTATGGTTCGTCGGCGGCACGCCGCAGGTGGTGGCGGGCACCTACCTCGGCTTCGACCAGCCGCGCCCGCTCGGCCATTACGCGCAGGGCGGGCGGATCGCCGCGCCCATCTTCAAGCAGTTCGCGCAGGTGGCGTTCAAGGACCTGCCCGTGGTCCCCTTCCGCGCCGCGCCCGGCATCCGCATGGTGCGGATCGACCGGCGATCGGGGCGGCGGGTGTACGGCGCTTTCCCAACCTCCGCCGACCCCAAGGCGGCGGTGATCTGGGAAGCGTTCAAGCCGGAGTCGGAGCCGCGGCGTTCGGTGCAGCGCTACACGGGAGCCCAGGAGCGGCTGGAGCAGGCGCGGCG
>CADCVW010000052.1 GCA_902806235.1 uncultured Sphingomonadaceae bacterium
GCCGGCCGGCAGCGCCGATTGGATGAACGTCTGCGCCTGCGGCGTCAGAAATGCGTTGTCGAAGCGGATCGGTATGCCGGTTGAGTTAGCGGCGAAGCCAAAGGCGGTAGTTGAGCCGCCCTGAGCGAAAGTGGGCGAGCTTTCCTGGAAGCTTTCGACGCGAGCGTACTTCAGCTCGAAGAAGGGCTCGAACGCTTCAGCGACCTCGTACCGTCCGAACACGTTTACGATGTAGCGATCGATCTGCGGCACAAGCTGGCCGTACTCGCGCAGGGTCGCGCCGTCCCCGCCTTGCTGGTTCCCGGACAGCGGCCGGAAATCGCGGATGGGCGTCGCCGCCGGGCGAACGGCGCCGCCGAAATCGAAGCGGAAAAAGTTCGGCTGGTCGCCGGGGCCGCAGTTAATCGCCCGACGGCGCAGCAGATCAGCGCTCGGATTCGCGGTCAGCGCTGGGCAGATGCCCTGGAAGGTGCCCCCGTTGCTGAGCGCCCCGTTGCGGATATCGGTCAGGAAGATGCGGTCGGGATCGGCATCGCTAGTCGCAGTCGCGGGGTCCGAATCGACAACTTGGAACTGGCGACGGCCACCACGGGTCTCGGCCCGGTCGCGGATGCGGACCTGATTCTGACGTGCGAACTCGGCAGAGATGGCGATATTACCGCGGTCGTCAGCGCCGAAATTTTTGCCAGCGGTGACGGACGCAAAGTAGGAGGCCCCGTCGCCCTCGTCAGTGACAGAGGACGATGCCCGGGCGATCAGGCCGTCGAAGTCATCCTTAAGGATGAAGTTCACCACGCCCGCGATGGCGTCCGAGCCGTACACGGCGGTAGTACCGCCGGTCACCACGTCTACCCGCTCTAGCAAGTCGGTCGGGATGGTGTTGGTGTCAACCTCCGGCGAGCCTTCGGTCGAGCCGACGTGCCGGCGGCCGTTGACCAGCACCAAAGTGCGAGCCGTCCCGAGCCCGCGCAGGTCGAGCAGGTTGAGGCCGGTCGTACCGATGAAACGAGTCGAGTTGGCCGTGGAGAACGTCGAGCGTAGCGCGGGCAGATCGTTCAACACGTCGCCGATCGAGACCTGGCCGGTTTCGGTGAACTGCTCAACGCCAATAGAAGTGACCGGTGCGGTCGAGGTAAGGTTGGGAGTACGGATGCGGGTGCCGGTGACCACGATCGACTCGGCGCTCGTTGCTGCCTCGCCAGACTCGAGCTCGGCCTCCGTGTCGAGCTGGGCCGCGTCGTCCGGCCGGGTCGGATTCTCCTGATCCTGCGCGCCTTCTTGGGCAGCCGCGTCAGTGGTCTGCGCGTGCGCAGGTGTCGACAGTAGCGCCAGCGCGCCGGCGGCGAGAATGCTCGCGGACAGGAGATCGTGCTTTTTCATTATCAATCCCATGGATTTAGGATGCGCTCCAAACGGCGCGCGTTTGCTCGCCTTTGCGAATCTGTGGGCGGACCGCCAGCGTTAAGCTGAGCTTAACCATGATTTCAGCGGATTAGCCCCGAGCTGTAGCAAATCGGCAACAGCGCCGGAGCGGGCCACGGGCTGGGCCGCCCGGCCCGGCCCGTGGCCCGCTCCGGCGCGGCGCGTGCCTAGAAGCGCAGGCCGACCGCGACTTGGTAACGCCGGCCCAGCGTGTCGAAGTTCACGGCGTTGAACAGGCCCGTTTGCCCCGCGAAGGTCTCGTCCGTCAGGTTGGTGATGGCGAGCTGCGCGCGGAAGCCTGACTCCTCGTCGTCGTAGCCGATCGAGTAGTCGAACGCGTTGAGCGCCGGATAGCGGAAGAATTCCGCCAGCTCGATCGTCGCCGGCACGCCGCCGCTGAACAGCGTCGTGCCTTCCTGGTAACGATGGGTGAGCTGGGTGTAGAAGTCATTCCGGTCGTAGCGGACGCTGCTCACCGCTTCCCACTTCGGCCGGGTGAAGCTGCCCGCCGACTGCTGCCGGTCGGTGAACCTGCCGTTAGCCGAGGTGTCGAAGCGGATCAGGTGAAAGGCGTTGGAGCGCAAGGTGATGCGCCCGGCGTCCGATGGCAGGTTGAAGGCGAAGTTGCCGGAAATGTTCACGCCTTCGAGCTTGGTCGCCGATAGGTTCAGGAACTGGCCGGCCGCGCCCGGCTGCACTTGGAAGTCGGCCGCGCTGCGCGGGATGAAGGCGCACAGGTTGGTGCCGAACTGCGGCGTGGTGTCCGGGAAGGTCTCGCTGTCGACGCAGAACTCGGCGGCCTGGGTCGGGTTGGTCGGAATGATCTGGTTCTCGAGCTCCAGGTTGATGTAGTCCGCCGACAGGCTGAACCGCCGCAGGAAGCGCGGCTGCAGGATCGCGCCAACCGTGTAGCTCTTGCCTTCCTCCGGGCTGAGGTTGGTGTTGCCGGCGAAGGCGACCGGCTGGCTCACGTCCGTCGAGCGGAAGGTGTTGAGGAACTGGAGCGCCTGCGCCGTGTCCGGGCGGAGGCCCGTGGAGACGACAAGCGCGGCGCAGTTTGCGCGACGCCGGTCGGGGTTGGTGGCGAAGCCGATCCGCTGGTTGCTGCACGGGTCGAGTGTGGCCGCGAAGGCGCTCTGGTTGGTGAGGAACAGCTCGACGATGTTCGGCTGGCGCAGCGACCGCGTGTAGTTGCCGCGGACGGTGAAGTCGCGGATTGGCTGCCAGGTGCCCGCCAGGCTGTAGATAGACTCGAAGTCGCCGCGGTATTCCGGCTCGATCACCGTGCCCGCGAGGTTGCGGAAGGCGGGCGCCGAACCGCGCTGCCGCGTGACGCGGACAGCCGGGTTGAATTCCAGGCTGCGGAACAGCGGCAGATTGAAGTCCTCGCCGAAGATCGGGATGCGCAGTTCGGCGCCGCCCTCCAGCGTCTTAAGCTGGCCCGCGGTGGGCGAGGTCGGCGCGTTGCGCGAACGGCCGAGCCGCTGGATGTCGTCCTGGTTGAGCGCCAGCTCATCCTGCCGGTACTCGGCGGACAGGGCGTACTGGACGCCGCCGCCGGGCAGGTCGAACAGGTCGCCCGACAGCAGCCCCTGGAAGAACAGCTGTTCGCTGCGGTTCCGCGTCTCCAGGCGCGCGGTGACGTAGTCTTTCGACGCCTCGCTCATCTGGTTGAACCCGAACGGGTTGAGCGGCTGGCAGCGGGCGATCTGGTCGGCGGTCGCCGTGGGCGTGAGCAGCTGCTCGGTGGGCAGGCCGTCGGGACCTGCGACGCGGACGATGTTGGTCTGCACGCCCGACAAGTTCTGCGCGGCGGTCGGGTCGACCTGCGAGCGGCAGACGATCTGGCCGCTGGCGTTGCGCACCGTGTCGACGGCGAGCGCGAACTCGACGTCGAGCAGGCTGAAGCCCTTAGTGCGGAGGTTGGAGCGCCCGTAGGCCGCCGCGACCTCCCAGTTCTGGTTGCGCCCGAACTCGCCGCGGAGGCCGCCGAGTAGCCGATAGGTTTCGGCTCGGTTGTCGCTCGGCGCGTCACCCAGGATGTCCTGGTTGATCCGCGACAGCACGAAGTTGCCGTTGCGGGTGGTCGGGTTAATACCGAACTGATTCAGCGCCGCGCGATCCGCGTTGTCGAGGAACGGGTTATTCACGTTTAGGATCAGCGCGCCCGTCTCCAGCGCGGTGCCGGTGACGGCGTTGGCGGTCGCCACCGTGCGCGGGACGAAGGCGCGGACGTTCGCGTACAGGTTCTCAGTGAAAAAGGTGACGCCGTCCGTGATGTCGAAACGGCCGTTGAAGTTGGCGATGTAGCGGTCCTGCTGCACCCGGACCACCTGCGCCGTCGGGTCGAAGAAGCCTTCCCGCGAGGTGGAGCCCGTGAGCGTCGACGGCTGGGTCGGCGTCAGCGAGCCGGAGTCGAAGGTCATGACGTTGCCCGCGTCGTCGAAACGCAGCGGCACCGCGACGCGCGGCAGCACGGTGTTCAGCGGCACGGTCGCGCCGTTGATGGTGACCGGGCGGGTGTCGTTGTTCTGGACGTCGACGAAGCCCGGGATGAACTGCCCGACGAAGGCGTTCACCGGCACGCTGGGGTTCTGCGCGAAGAACTCGCGCGGCGTCGGCCGGTTGGCCTGGAGCAGGTTAACCGCCAGCACGTTGCGCTCCGCCTGCGTGCCCTGCGTCGCGAGCGTGGGCGCGAAACGCGCCACCACCGCGTTGGCGAAGGCGGTCTGTTGCGCCGCCGTCCCGGCCGGCAAGGCGTTCGGCGCGAAGGTGCAGAAGCCGGTCAGGTTGGTGATGCTGCAGCCCGCTTGCGCCGCGGCGACCGCGGTGCCCGGGACGAGCTGCGACACGCCCGAGATGAAGGTCTGCGCGCCCGGGTTGGCCGCGACCCGGTTCTGCGCGGGCAGGCCCGCGGCCGCGGCCGAGAGTTCGAAGATGTTGCCGCCGTAGGACGAGGCGAGCGAGCGAGCGAAGGGCGTCGATAGGCTGCCGGGCGCGAGGTCGCTGGCGGCGGGAAGGAACGCTGACTGGGAGGGGATCGCGGCGGCGAACGCCGGGTCGCGGACGCCGCCGTTGTTGAACCCGGAGATGAAGAGCGGATTGTCGGAGATGAACGAGCGCCCGACGCCGTTGATCGCGTCGACGCGGGCGTATTCGAGGTTGAGCACGACGTTGCCGCGGTCGCCGCCGAAGTTCTGCCCGCCGATGGCGCGCAGGTTGTAGCCGAAGCCGTCGCCGCGATCGGTGATGTTGCTGATTGCGCTGACGTCCAGGCCCTCGAAATCGTCGCGCAGGATGTAGTTCACGACGCCGGCGATCGCGTCGGTGCCGTAGGCGGCCGCGCCGCCGACGGTGACCACGTCCACCCGCTCGATCAGCAAGGTGGGGATGGAGTTGACGTCAGTCTGGCTGCCCGTCTCGTTGCCGAAGGTGAACAAGGTGGCGGCGTTGCCGCCGACGGTGCGGCGGCCGTTGATCAGCACCAGCGTGCGGGCGGTGCCGAGGTCGAGCAGGTCGATGAAGGACGCGCCCAGCGCAGTGGGCTGTCCGCCGTTGTTGCCGGTCGGGTTCGCGCCCGTGCCCGTGAGCGGGACGTCGTTGACAATGTCGAGCGCGTTGGTGAAGCCGCGGGTCTGGATCTGCTCCTGGTCGACCTGCACGCCGGGCAGCACGCCCGAGGTTTCCGGCCGGACGATGCGCGAGCCGGTGACGGTGATGGTGTCCCGGTCGTCCTCGTCGTTGGCCGCCTGGGCCTCCGTCTCGGGTTCGGCGCTGGCGTTTGGATCCACCTCCTCGCCCTGCGGCGCCGTGCCGGCCTGAGGAATGGGGATCGCCTGGGCGTGGGCCGGACCGGCCGCGGCGAGCGCCAGCAGGGCGGCGGAGCAGAGCGAGCTGGTGCCGAGCAGTCCGAACTTCTTCATGATCAGGAATCCCTCCAGGAACCGGCCGGGTTGGGCCCGGGCTTTATTCCTTCGCTCGTCAAATTCGCAATCGCGCGCAAGCGGTTGGAGCGGCCTGCGTGACGAAAAGCCGCCGGGCTGTCACTGATCTGCAACAGGTTCAACCGGCGTTCAGGAAAGGCCGCGGCTCCGCGCCGGCTTGGCGCGACCACCAACTTGTCCGCGCCGCACTGCGGAAAAGGCGGAACGGGCCTGCGGCCGCGTGGTCTCCGGCTGCACTGTGCGCCCGCAGCAGTGCGCGTGTTGCACCGCACCATGGCGCTCTGCTAAGCTCCGGTCCTGCCTCCACGGGACAAGCGCATGGCCAAGGCCAAGACGGGCGGCGACGTCGTCACCATCAAGAAATACGCTAACCGCCGCCTCTACGACACGGAAAGCTCCAGCTACGTCACGCTGGAGCACCTGTCGGCGATGACCCGCGAAGGGCGCGAGTTCAGGGTGGTGGACGCCAAGACGGGCGAGGACATCACCCGCGGCATCCTGACCCAAATCATCATGGACGAGGAAAGCCGCGGCGCCACCATGCTGCCGGTGAACTTCCTGCGCCAGCTCATCGCGCTTTACGGCGACTCCATGCAGGCGATGGTGCCGCAATACCTCGAAGCGTCGCTGGAAACGTTCCGACGCAATCAGGCGCAGCTCAGGGACGCGATGACCGGCGCCTTCGCCGCCGGGCCATTCGCGGAGATCGCCAAGCGCAACGCGGAGCTGTTTTCGGCCGCCGCCGGGGCGTTCGCGCCCAAGCCGGCGGCGCGCGGCGGAGAGGGGCAGACGGGCGAGGGCCGCGACCGCGAGCTCGCCGAGATCAAAGCTCAGATCGCCGCCTTACAGGCCAAGCTCGACAAAATCGAGGGCTGAGCGCGCCGCCTCGGCGGAAGCCGGGGCGGCGCTCCCCTATGATCGCGGCTTCACGAAGCGCAGCGTCATCCGGTCGGACTCGCCGATCGCCAGATATTTCTCCCGGTCCTTGTCGCCGAGCCGCAGCACTGGCGGCAAGGTCCACACGCCTTCCGGATGGTCCGCCGTGTCGCGCGGGTTGGCGTTGACTTGGCTCTCGCCGTCGAGCCGGAAACCGGCGCCCTGCGCCAGCCGCACCACCGTGGACCGCTTCAGGTAGCCGCTACTGCGCTCCAGCGCGACCGGGCGGTGCTCGGGCAGGCGGTGGTCGACGACGCCCAGCACGCCCCCAGGCTTCAGCGCGCGGAACATGGCGGCGAAGTGCCGCTCGGCGGTGCCGGGCTCGGCCATCACGAAATTGTGGACGTTGCGGAAGGTGAGCACCCGGTCGACGCTGCCGGGCGCGACCTCCGCGTCCGCCAATGGGAAGGCGACCAGCTTGGCCTTGCCGTAGGTCGCCGGCGCGGCGGCGAGCTTCGCCCGCAGCGCGTCCTGCCCGCGCCCGGCGGGCTGGGCGGCGAGGTAGGTACCGCGCGCTGCCAGGTAGGGCGCGAGGATTTCCGTGTACCAGCCGCCCCCGCCGGGGATCACCTCCAGCACGCGGTGCTCCGGGCGCACGCCGAAGAAGGCCAGCGTCTCGGCCGGGTGGCGGTAGCGGTCGCGGGCGACGTTAGCTGGGGTCCGCGTGGGCGCGGCGACGGCTTGGGCGAGCAGGCCGCGCGGGGCGGTCTGCGCGCCGCGGCCCTGCGCTTCCAGCGCGCTCCCGCCCGCCGCGGTCGCCAGCGCCGCAGTCGCGAGCGCGATCCACTTGGTCCTTGCCGCCATCCGTCCGCTCCCTAGCTGTTCGTTACGGGCAGGAATGGGGGAGGGGCGGTGCCGGTTCAAGCTCTATTGTGGTGGACGGCGGGCGCGGCGGCGCTGCTCACGGCGCTCGCTTCCCTAGCCGAGCGCCGCCGCGCGGCCCGCGCCGACCTCGACCGCGTCGGCTGGGTCCCGTGGCGTGGCCTGTCGTTCCTGGGCTTTGCCGTTGCGGTGCTGGCGCTGGCGTTCGCGGTGCGCGGCTAAAGGCAAGCCTCCAGGAACGGCTGGTCGAAGCCGAACTGCCGGGCCTTGTCCAGCGTGTAGGGGCGCAGGCCCATCGAGCGGTACTCGCCGACGATCTTGCCGTCGGCGCTCTCGTCCAGATATTCGAACTTGAACAGCTCTTGGGTGACGATCACCTCGCCTTCCATGCCGATCACCTCCGTGATGTTGGTGGTCCGGCGCGAACCGTCGCGCAGACGCTTGACCTGGACGATGAGGTCGACCGAGTCGGCGATTTGCTTGCTGATCGCCTCCTTCGGGATCTTGATGTCGCCCATCAGCACCATGTTCTCCATGCGGCCCAGGCACTCGCGAGGACTGTTAGAGTGGAGGGTGCACATCGACCCGTCGTGACCGGTGTTCATCGCGGCGAGCAGGTCGAAGCATTCCGCCCCGCGGATCTCGCCGAGGATGATGCGGTCGGGACGCATGCGGAGCGCGTTGCGAACGAGGTCGCCGATGGAGATGGCGCCCTGACCCTCCAGGTTCGGCGGGCGCGTCTCCAGCGGCAGCCAGTGCGGCTGCTGCAGCCGGAGCTCGGCCGCGTCCTCGATGGTGATCACGCGCTCGCCGGGGTCGATCATCTTGGACAAGGCGTTGAGCATGGTCGTCTTGCCGGAGCCGGTGCCGCCGGAGATGACGATGTTGAAGCGGCACGCGCCCGCAATCTTCAGGCAGGTCGCCATCTTCTCCGACATGGAGCCGAAGCCCTTCATCAGGTCGAGCGTGATCGGCTTTTCGGAAAACTTGCGAATGGAGATCGCCGTGCCCTTGAGCGACAGCGGCGGCACGATCACGTTGACGCGCGAGCCGTCGGGCAGGCGCGCGTCGGCGAGCGGGGTGGTCTGGTCGACGCGGCGGCCGACCTTGTTCACGATCCGCTGGGCGATTTGGAACAGGTGCTCCTCGTCGCGAAACTGGATGCGCGCGAGCTGGAGCTTGCCCTTCTTCTCGACGAAGGTCTGCTCGGGGCCGTTGACCATGATGTCGCTGATCTCGGGGTCGGAAAGCAGCTCTTCCAACGGGCCCAGGCCCAGCAACTCGTCGACAAGCACCTTCTCCAGCGCGAACTGCTCGCGCCGGTTGAGGGTGATCTTGAGCTCGGCGAGCACTTCGCCGATGATCGGCGAGAACTCCTCCGTCAGTTCCTCCTTGGTCAGCGTCGCCGCCGCTTCGGGGTCGACGCGCTCGAGCAGGCGGGGAAGCACCTGCTCCTTGATGCGGTGAACGGACGCCTCGAAGCCCTCCGCGCCGCTCGTCGCCGCCTCGCCCGACTCGTTCATGCGGCTGTTCAGGCGCGACATCGCGTCCAGCTTGTCGCCGGACAGCTCGAAGGCCTCCTCCAGCGGCGGGAACTGCTCGCCGCCGCCCGCGCCGGGCGCGCCGCCCTTCATCGGGCGGGCCACGCCGAAGGACGGCTTGGTCCCGGTCGCCCCGCCGCGCTTGCCGAATGCGCTCATTCTTCCTCGCCCCGCTACGCCTGGTGGTAGGGTGAATAGGCGCGAAACTTTGACGAATGGCTAAGGCGGGGGCAGGGGAGCGGAGCGGAACGGCCGTGTTGATGGGCGAACGTTCCGGACACTCGTTCCGCTCGCGCTGAGCTCATCGAAGCGCTCTGCTTGTTCTCGCGCCGGAAAGGAAACCATGGGCGTCGATAAGGTCCGCCCGAGCGGGTCCGGCGGGTCCGAGTCGGTAGGCGACGCGGGCGCGTCCGGCGCAGCCGCCGCGACTCGCTCCGATGATGCCCGCGCCGCGCTCCTGCTCGCTCTCGGCGGCTTCGCCATGCTGTCGGTCGGCGACGGGCTAGTGAAGTCGCTCGCCGGCAGCTGGCCGGGGACGGGCGTGGCGGCTCTGCGCTACCTGTTCGGGGCGCTGGGGCTCGGGCTCGCGGTGGCCTGGCGGTCGGGGCGGGCGGGATTCGTTCTGCCATTGCCCCTCGTGCAGTTCGGGCGCGGCGCGGCGGTGGCGCTGGCCACCATCTGCTTCTTCATGGGGGCGATGGCGATGCCGCTCGCCGATGCGACCGCTATCCAGTTCACGTCGCCGATGCTGACGGCGATGCTCTCAGCAGTCCTGCTCGGCGAGCGCGCGCCGCGGGCGGCGTGGGGCGCCACCGCGCTAGCCTTCATCGGCGTGCTGCTCGTGCTCCGGCCGGAGGTGGCCCGGCTGGGCGCGGCGGCGCTCTACCCGCTGGCGGCCGCGCTCGGCATGGCGTGCTTGATGATCCTGAACCGCCGCGCCGCGGGCTCCGCGCCGATGCTGACGCTGCAGTTCCTAATCGCCGCCTTCGCCGCGCCGATGATCGCAGCGGCGGCGCTGCTCGGCAACTTGTCGGGGTTACCCGCCTTCCGCCTGTCCGTGCCCGGCTGGGAGGTGGTGTGGAAATGCGCGGCGGTGGCCGTCACCGGCTCGGTCGCGCACCTGCTGATCTTCGCCGCGACGACCAAGGCGTCCGCCGCGGTGACCGCGCCTATGGTTTATATTCAATTACTGATCGCGCTGGCGATCGGGGCGTTGTTCTTCGGCGACGTACCGGACCCGGCCATGCTGGGCGGCGCGGCGCTGATCATCGTGGGCGGAATGTGGCTGTGGCGCTCGCAGTGCTAACGCTCCGGTGACCATCTCGGTGCATCGCTGGCCCGTCACGGGGGGGTGAGCGGCGATGGAGATCACGGCCGGAGCGCGGTTGCGCGGAGCGACGGGTGCCTGGTGGGAGCACCCGGCGCTCGTCGTCGCCCTCGCGCTCGCCGCGGCGCTGCCGCTTCTCGGCCCGCCGCTACCGCCGCTCACCGACCTGCCGGGCCATGTCGCGCAATACCACGTCGAGCACGCGCTCGCCGGCTCGCCCGAACTGCGGCGCTTCTACGAATTCCGGTGGCAGTTCATGGGCAATCTCGGCGTCGACTTGCTCGTCCGCGGTCTCACCGGAACGCTCGGTGTCGAGGGCGCGACCAGACTCGTCGTGTCCTGCATCCCACCGCTGACAGTGCTCGGCTTCCTCCTGACGGCGCGCGCGCTCCACGGCCGCGCGCCGCCGACCGCCTTCTTCGCGCTGCCGCTGACCTATGCCTTTCCGTTCCAGTTCGGTTTTCTGAACTTCTCGCTTTCCGTCGCGCTCTGCTTCCTGCTGTTCGCGCTCTGGCTGCGGCTCAGCGTGGATGGCCGCGCGCGCACCCGAGCCGCGCTGTTCGCCCCGCTGTCATCGCTGCTGTGGTTGTGCCACGCCTACGGTTGGGGGCTGCTTGGTGTGCTCGCCTTTTCGGCGGACGTCGCGGCGCGGCGGGCGCGCGGCGAGAGTTGGTGCGCGGCGGCGCTGGGCGGCGCGCTCGCCTGCTTACCGCTGTGCCTGCCGTTCCTGTTCATGCTGCTGTGGCGCTCCGGCGATGTCGAGCAGGACACCGGAGACTTCTTCCTGTTCGGCGACAAGCTCGTCTGGTTGGCCTCCATCCTGCGCGAACGGTGGCGCGCTTGGGACATGGCGTCGGCGGGCTTGCTGCTCGGCCTGGCGCTGGTCGGCTGGCGGGGTCGCGACCTGCGGCTCGCGCCCGCGATGCGCGTCGCGGTGCCGCTGCTCGCGCTGCTCTACCTCCTCATGCCGCGCGTGCTGATCAGCTCGGGCTTCGCTGATATGCGGCTCGCCCCGGTGATGATCGCGGCGGCGATCCTGGGCGTCGCGCCCGAGCCGAGCTGGAGCGCGCGCGCGCGAAATTCTGTCGCGGGCGCGGCGCTGCTCTTCTTCACCGCGCGGCTACTGACCACGAGCGTGGCCTTCGCCGAACTGTCGCGCGCCTGGGACGTCCAGCTCGCCGCCGTGCCGCACGTGGCGCGAGGCAGTCGGGTGCTGACACTGACGGAGGTCCCCTGCGCCGATGCCTGGGCGACGAACCGCGCGAATCACCTGAACAGCATGGCAGTCGTGCGGCGCGACGTCTTCACCAACGGCCAATGGGACGTGGCGGGCGCGCAGATGCTGAAGCTGCGCTACGCCGGGGCCACGCCGTTCCGCGCCGATCCATCGCACATAATGACGGCGCGCGGCTGCCCCGGCGAAGATGTGGATTCGGTCGCGCAAGCCGTCGCGGCGCTGCCCGGCGCGTTCGATTATCTGTGGCTGATCGACGTGCCCGCCTCGCGCTGGCCGCGCGACGCCGGCCTGCCCGTAGTCTGGCGAGGCGAGCGCGGGGTACTTTATCGCGCGCCGGCGACGGAACGGCGCTAGGCTACCACGTCCGCCCGCTCGGCGAGCATGGTCAGCCCGCGCTCGTTGACCTCGGCGAAACCGCCCTCGACCGCGATGCGCTGCGGCGCCGTGCCCGCCGTCGGATACACCAGCACCTCGCCCGAGCGCACGGTGGACATGAAGGGCGCGTGGCCGGCGAGAACGCCGAAGTCGCCGTCGCTGCCGGGGACGACGACCATGTGCACCTCGTCCGAGCGGACGAGGCGTTCGGGGGTGACGAGTTCGAAGTGGAGGGGCATTTCTTCTTCCTAAGCCCCTCCCCTTGCACGGAGGGGTTGGGGTGGGGACGATCACACCGCGGCCTGCCGCTGGCGGGAGTGGGACTGCGACCAGCCCCAACCCCCAACTCCTCCCCTGAAGGGGAGGGGAGCTGAGCTCAGGCCGCTTCCTGCGCCAGCCGCTCCGCCTTGGCGACCGCCTCCTCGATGCCGCCGACCATGTAGAATGCGGTCTCCGGCAGATGATCATAATCGCCGCGGACCACGGCGGCGAAGGAGCGCACGGTTTCCTCGATCGGCACGAACTTGCCGGGGATGCCGGTGAACACCTCGGCGACGTGGAACGGCTGGGACAAGAAGCGCTGGATCTTGCGCGCCCGGCTCACCACCAGCTTATCTTCCTCGGACAGCTCGTCCATGCCGAGGATAGCGATGATGTCCTGCAGCGACTTGTAGCGCTGCAGGATCGCCTGCACCGCGCGCGCGGTCTCGTAATGCTCCGCGCCCACCGTGCGCGGCTCCAGCACGCGGCTGGTCGAGTCGAGCGGGTCGACCGCCGGGTAGATGCCGAGCTCGGAGATCGCGCGGCTCAGCACGGTGGTCGCGTCCAGGTGGGCGAACGACGTCGCCGGCGCGGGGTCGGTGAGGTCGTCGGCGGGTACGTAGATCGCCTGCACGGAGGTGATCGACCCCTTGTTGGTCGAGGTGATCCGCTCCTGCAGCGCGCCCATGTCGGTTGACAGCGTCGGCTGGTAGCCCACGGCCGAAGGGATGCGGCCGAGCAGCGCCGACACTTCTGAGCCCGCCTGGGTAAAGCGGAAGATGTTGTCGACGAAGAAGAGCACGTCCTGCCCCTCCTGGTCGCGGAAATATTCGGCGATGGTCAGGCCGGACAGCGCGACGCGCGCCCGCGCGCCCGGGGGCTCGTTCATCTGGCCGTAGACTAGCGCCACCTTGGAGCCTTCGGAGATCGCCTCGCCCGCCTCGTTTTTCGCGATCACGCCCGCGTCGAGGAACTCGTGGTACAGGTCGTTGCCCTCGCGGGTACGCTCGCCGACGCCGGCGAACACGCTGGTGCCGCCGTGGCCCTTGGCGATGTTGTTGATCAGCTCCTGGATCAGCACCGTCTTGCCGACGCCCGCGCCGCCGAACAGGCCGATCTTGCCGCCCTTGGCGTAGGGCGCGAGCAGGTCGATGACCTTGATACCGGTGACCAGGATCGCGTTCTCGGTCGACTGGTCCATGAACAAGGGCGCTTCGGCGTGGATGGGAGCGGTCATCGTGGCGTTGATCGGGCCGCGCTCGTCGATCGGCTCGCCGATCACGTTCATGATGCGGCCGAGCGTGTTCGGGCCGACGGGCACGCGGATCTGCGAGCCCGTGTCGCGCACGGCCTGGCCGCGGGTGAGCCCGTCGGTGGCGTCCATCGCGATGGTGCGCACCGTGTTCTCGCCGAGGTGCTGGGCGACCTCCAGCACGAGCCGTGTGCCGTTGTTGTCGGTCTCCAGCGCCGACAGAATCGCCGGCAGGTGGCTGTCGAACGCCACGTCGACGACCGCGCCGATCACCTGCGCGATGCGGCCAACGTTGTTGGTGGCGGGAGAGGTGAGGACCGGGCGGTCCAGTACGGTGGCCATTGCGAGTTCCTTGCCTTGGTCTTCGGTTAGAGCGCTTCGGCGCCCGAGATGATCTCCACCAGCTCCGTGGTGATCGCCGCCTGGCGGCTGCGGTTGTATTCGATCGATAGACGGTTGATCATGTCGCCCGCGTTGCGTGTCGCATTGTCCATGGCGGTCATTCGCGACCCCTGCTCGGACGCGGCATTCTCCTGCAGCGCGCGGAACACCTGGATGGCGATATTGCGCGGCAGCAGCTCGGCGAGGATCTCCTCCTCGTTCGGCTCGTATTCGACCTCGGTGGACGGCGCCGCCGCGTCGTTGGCCGCGCGGAGCTGCACGGGGATGATCTGCTGGCCGACGGGGTCCTGCACCAGGGCGGACTGGAAGCGCGCGTAGAAGAGCTGGGCGACGTCGAACTCGCCGGCGGCGAAGCGCACCGTCAGCTCCTCGGCAATGCGCCGAGCGTCGTCGAACGCCACCTGCTTGATGTCGCCAGTGTCGTACTGGTGGACGATCTGGCCGGGGTAGAGCCGGGCAATCGGCGGCCGGCCCTTGCGGCCGACAAGGTAGAAGCGAACCTCCTTGCCGGTCGCTTGCAGCTCTTCCGCCCGCCGCCGCGCGGCGCGGACGATGTTGGTGTTGAAGCCGCCGGCGAGCCCCCGGTCGGAGGTGCAGACGACAAGCAGGTGGCGCTCCTCGGAGCCGGTTCCCGCGAGCAGCCGCGGCGAGTTGGGGCCGATCGTCTGCTTAGCGGCCAAGCTGGCGACGACCTGGTCGAGTCTGGACGCGTACGGGCGCCCGGCCTCCGCCGCCTGCTGCGCGCGGCGCAGCTTGGCGGCGGCGACCATCTTCATCGCCTTTGTGATCTTCTGCGTCGACTTGACGGACGCGATCCGCAGTTTGAGCGCCTTGAGGCTGGCCATTCGTCTTCCCGATCCGGACCCCTGTTCCCAACCCGTTCGGGCTGAGCCTGTCGAAGCCTCTTCCTTCTCTTCAGCGGCGGTTGGAAAAAAGGGAGCCCTTCACAAGCTCAGGGCGAACGGGTTTGGGTAGCCCGTCCTCCTTCCCTCCGTACCCTTACGCGAACGTCCGCGCGAACTCGCCGATCGCCGTCTTGAGTCGGCCGGCGGTGTCGTCGTCGAGTGCCTTGGTGTCGCGGATGCGCCCCAGGACGTCGCCATGGTTGCTCCGCATGTAGCCCAGCAGCGCGCCTTCGAACCGCGTCACCGCGGGCACAGGGACAGTGTCCAGGAACCCCTGCGTGCCCGCGAAAATGGAGACCACCTGCTCTTCCACCGGCATCGGCGAGAACTGCGCCTGCTTCAGCAGCTCGGTCAGCCGCGCGCCGCGGTTGAGCAGACGCTGGGTCGAGGCGTCCAAGTCGGAGCCGAACTGGGCGAAGGCGGCCATCTCGCGGTACTGCGCGAGCTCGAGCTTGATGGAGCCCGCAACCTTCTTCATCGCCTTCGTCTGCGCGGCCGAGCCGACGCGCGACACGGAAAGGCCAACGTTGATGGCTGGGCGGATGCCCTGATAGAAGAGGTCGGTCTCCAGGAAGATCTGGCCGTCGGTGATGGAGATCACGTTGGTCGGGATGTAGGCCGACACGTCGCCCGCCTGCGTTTCGATGATCGGCAGCGCCGTGAGCGAGCCCGAACCGTTCGCCTCGTTCAGCTTCGCCGCGCGCTCCAGCAGGCGCGAGTGGAGGTAGAACACGTCGCCCGGATAGGCCTCGCGGCCCGGCGGACGGCGCAGCAGCAGCGACATCTGGCGATAGGCGACGGCCTGCTTCGACAAGTCGTCGTACACGATCACCGCGTGCATTCCGTTGTCGCGGAAATACTCGCCCATGGTGCAGCCCGCGTAAGGCGCGAGGAACTGGAGCGGCGCCGGGTCGCTGGCAGTAGCGGCGACGACGATGGAGTAATCCATCGCGCCGTTCTCTTCCAGCGCGCGGACGATCTGGGCGACCGTGGAGCGCTTCTGCCCGATCGCGACGTAGATGCAGTAGAGCTTCTCGCCCTCGTTCGTGCCCTGGTGCGCGGCGCGCTGGTTGATGAAGGTGTCGAGGGCGACAGCCGATTTGCCGGTCTGCCGGTCGCCGATGATCAGCTCGCGCTGCCCGCGGCCGACGGGGACCAGCGCATCGAGCGCCTTGAGGCCCGTCTGCACCGGCTCGTGGACGCTCTTGCGCGGGATGATGCCCGGCGCTTTCACCTCCACGCGGCGGCGCTCCGTTGCCTCGATCGGGCCCTTGCCGTCGATCGGATTGCCGAGCCCGTCGACCACGCGGCCGAGCAGCCCGCGGCCGACCGGCACGTCGACGATGGTGCCCGTGCGGCGCACCACGTCGCCTTCCTTGATCGCGCTGTCATTGCCGAAGATTACAGCGCCGACGTTGTCGGCCTCTAGATTCAGCGCCATGCCTTTGATGCCGCCGGTGAACTCGACCATCTCGCCCGCCTGGACGTTGTCGAGCCCGTGAATGCGGGCGATGCCGTCGCCGACCGACAGCACCTGGCCGACCTCCGACACCTGCGCGTTCGTGCCGAAGGAGGCGATCTGGTCGCGGATGACGCGGGAGATTTCTGCGGCGCGGATGTCCATGTTCAGCCTTTCAGGGCGACTGCGAGGGTGTCGAGCTTAGTGCGGATGCTGTTGTCGATCAGGCGCGAGCCGATCTTGACGACGAGCCCACCCAAGATGGCGGGGTCGACCGACAGGTCAACCGCCACGTCGCGGCCGACTCGCTGGCGGAGCACCTGGCGGAGCTGGGCGACTTGGCCCTCGTCGAGCGGGTGGGCGGAGGTGACCTCCGCCGTGGTCTCGCCGCGGTGCGCGGCGGCGAGCCGGCCGAAGTCGCGCATGATCTGCGGCAGCACGGTCAAGCGCCGGTTGCGGGCGAGCACGCCGAGGAAGTTGGCGACGATCGGGTCGAGGTCCATCGCCGCCGCGACTGCCGCGATCCCGCGCAGCGCGTCGTCGCGGCCGAGCACGGGATTGCGGGTAAGCTCCGTCAGCTCCGGCGAGGCCGCTAGCGCCGAGCGCAACTCGACGAGGCTCCGGCCGACCGTGTCAAGGCGGTTCTCGTCCCGCGCCAGTTCGAACAAGGCGAGCGCGTAGCGCCCGGACAAGCCCGCCTGAATGCCGCCGCTTCGTTCCACGCGGTTTCCGTTCCCCGAATGACAGGTTCGCGGCGGGTGGACGGCGTCCGGTGGGCGCCCCCGCACGAGTGCGCGCGCCGGTTAGCAAAAGCCATGCTGCGCTGCAAGGCGGGCGGTTTCAAACGCAAGCGGCGGAGTGCGGGCGGGGTCGACCTGGGCTAGCCTCGGTTTGACAAGGGTCTGGGCGAGGCGAGCATGGCGACGACGGCGATCGACGAGGAAGCGGCTGGGGGCGGGGTGCTGGCGCGCGACCGCGCGCACGACGGGCGGTTCGTGACGGGGGTGCTGACCACCGGCATCTACTGCCGACCGTCTTGCGGCGCACGGCACCCGGCGCGGGCCAACGTTCGCTTTTTCGGAACGCCCGACCAGGCTCGGGCGGCGGGCCTGCGCCTGCCTGCGTTGCCGGCCGGACGAAGTGGCGCGCGACGCGGCGGGCGTAGGCCTTGGACCTGCTCGGCGCGGCGCACGAGCCGCTGAGCCTGGGCGAGGTCGCGGCGGCGGCGGGCTACGCCCACCACCGACGCCCGGGCGCTGCGGGGCCGGCGCGCGGAGGACGCGTTGCGCGGGGAACCCACGGTGACGGACGTGATCTACGCCGTCGGCTAATTCTACGCGGACGCAGGCGCGCGGCCGGGCATGACGCCGTCCGCGTGGCGCGACGGCCGGCGCGGCGAGGTGATCCGCTGGGCGGTGGTGGACAGCCGGCTCGGGTGCATGCTCGTTGCCGCCACCGCGTGCGGCGTCTGTCGCCTGTCGTTCGGCGAGGGCGAGGCGGAGCTGCGCGCCTGGTTCCCCCACGCCGCGCTCGAACCGGCCAGCGAGGATGAGGCGGCGCTGTTCGCGTACGCCGCGGCGGTCGTGGACGCGCCCGGCCGCGCGCACGACCTGCCGCTCGACGTCGCCGGCACCGCCTTCCAGCAGGCGGTGTAGGAGACGCTGAAGCAGGTGCCACCCGGCGAAACGCTGAGCTACGCCGAGCTCGCGGCGCGCCCCGGTCGCCCGGCGGGGCGCGGGCGGCGGGAACGGCGTGCAGCGCGAACCCGGTCGCCGTGCTGGTCCCCTGCTACCGCGCGCGGCGCGGCGACGGCTCGCCCGGCGGCTACGCCTCGGGGCTCGAGCGCAAGGAGGCGCTGCTCGCGCGGGAGGCGGACGGCTATCGCCGAGTTGGCATCGTTGCTCCGCGGGAACAATCCCCCGGAACGCTCATTGCCCCCGGCGAGACAGGGAGGACGTGATGGTGAACGAGGGGAGCATCCACGAAGGAATGGAGGTGATCGGTTCCGACGGCGGCATGATCGGCCGCGTCGACCGGGCGGAAGGCTCCCGCGTACTGCTCCAGCCGACGAGCCAGCTGTCGGGCGCGCACCGCCACGCCTTTCCGATCGCCTGGGTGGCGCGCGCCGACGACCACGTCCACCTCGACCGCACCGCCGCGCTCGCGCGCGACGAGTGGGAGCTGCTGACGGACGCGGGCGCGGCGGCGGGCGCGGCGTGGTGA
>CADCVW010000053.1 GCA_902806235.1 uncultured Sphingomonadaceae bacterium
CGGCAGGCGCGCGCCCCAGGATCCTAACCGGCGGCGCAGCCCGGCCGAGGCTCCGTCGAGGAAGTAGCCGAGCGCCGCCGAGCGCAGCTTGAGCCGGCGCAGCTCGCCGCCGAACGCGCGCGCGAACAGCGCGGCGACGGCCGCGGCCAAGGCGCGGACGGCGGGCGCGAGCGGGCGGGACCGCGGCTGGCTCAGGGCGTGATCGGTCATCGATCCTCGGAAAGCGTGGAACGGGACGGGCGGCGCGGTGAAACGCGGCGGCGCCGGAGCGGACCCCCCTGTATTCGTCCGGTCCTTAGCCTAAACTGAACCCGGTCGCCACCCCAGCGCCGGCTGCTAAGCATCTGGTAAGCGGTGGCGACTATGTCGAGCGCGGGAACGAGGACCGATGATCAGGTTGAGCAGGCGCGGCACGAAGGGTGGGAGAGCCGCGACGGAGCGGGGCTTGGCGGGCGCCATGATCCCCCGCGCGGAACCCCGCCGGGCCGACAACCGCTGCGAGCCGCGGCTGGCGGGCGTGGCGAACGCCGCGCTGCTCCACTTCCGCGGCGAGGACCACTCGGTCGCTGTGGCGAACCTGAGCTCGCGCGGCGCGATGATCGAGACCGCGCTCCAGCCGCGGATCGGCGAACGGGTGCTGATCCAGTTCCCCGAATGCAGCCGGATGGAAGGCTATGTGCGGTGGGTGCGCGACGGCCGGGTTGGGGTGAACTTCGGCTACGTGATGACCTTGGTCGGCTGAGCGGGCGGCCACGCATCCCGTTTCGGGACGAATGTCCCGAAAATCCCAGGCGAAACAAAATTTCCGGGCTCGCCGGCCGCTGACCAGAAGGGGCGGCGACGGAGAGCGCGCAGTGGGCATGGGCCCTCTTCACCCGAGGCGGTGGGTTGTAGGACAGGGCCTTGGCAAGCGCGCCCGGACTTCTAGTCTGCCCCCATGCTCCGCACTGCGCTCCTCGCCCTGCTCGCCGCCGCCCAGTCCGCGCCGCCTTCGCCGTCGCGGCCCGCCACGCCCAGCGACATCGTCGCCGCCGCGCCCGCCGCCGACTGGCGGGAGGTGCGGGCGGAGGACGTGCTGATGGTCACCTTGGCCGGCGGGCGCGAGGTGGCGATCGAGTTGGCGGGAGATTTCGCGCCCGTCCACGTCGCCAACATTCGCGCGCTGGCGCGCTCGCCCTTCTGGCGCGGCGCTTCCGTGTATCGAGTGCAGGACAACTACGTCGCGCAATGGGGCCTGCGCGACGGCACGCCGCGCCCGACGCTGCCGCGCGGGGTCGTGGCCAAGCCCCCGGCGGAGTACGAGAAGCGCGTGCCGCGGACGGCGCTCGCGCCCTTGGGCTTCCCCGACCCCTACGCGAGCGCGGCGGGCTACCTTCACGGCTTCCCCGCGAACTGGGACGCGGCGAGCGGGGCTGCGGCGCTGGCCCACTGCTACGGCACAGTGGGCGTGGGGCGCGGCGGGCCGCCGGACACGGGCGACGGCACCGAGCTCTACGCGGTGATCGGCCACGGCCCGCGCCACCTGGACCGCAACATCGCGGTCGTGGGCCGAGTGGTGGGCGGGATCGAGCACCTGTCCTCCTTGCCGCGCGGCACGGAGGCGCTGGGGTTCTACAAGGAGCCCGCGCAGGACACGGCGGTGCAGCGGGTGGCGATCGCCGCCGACCTGCCCGCGGCGCGGCGCCCGCGCTTCGAGGTGCTGCGGCCGGAGAGCGCCAGCTTCCGACGCTGGCTTCAGGCGCGGGCGAACCGCAAGGACGACTTCTTTATCCGTCCGGCGGGCGGGGTGGACCTGTGCAACGCGCAGCCGCCGGTGCGGCGGGCGGAACCCCGTCGCGCAGAGCCGCTAGGGTGAGCGCGAGTAATTCCATGCCGATCTCGTCCATTCTTCGGAGGCATGTTCTGGTGCTTCGCCGTCGCTTCCACGCCGCACCCGCGGCGCTCCTCCTCGCCGGTTGCGGCGACTTGGCCGGGCGCGGCGAGGTGGAAGCCGAGACCGCCGCGGCGGACGGGGCGGATGAGGCGGGCGACCCGGTCAGCGGCAGGGTGGTCCGCACGGAGATGGCCTCGCGCGACGCGCCGGCCAGGCCCTCGCTGCAATAGGCGGTGATCCAGACGCAGCCGGGGCCGGAAGGGTCGACGGTGGCGCTCAAACGCACGGCGGTGACGGGCGACGTGCTCACCGTGCAGCTTTCCTACACCAACAACGAGAACGCCTGCTGCCAGCGCATCAGGGCCGACGCGGTCAGTGTGATCGACGACGCGACCGCGCAGCAGTTCGGCGTGCTGAAGGACAACAGCGGCAAGTCGCTCGCCTCGCTGCTGGAGAGCGGCTGGCTGGACCGGCTGCAGTTCGACCTGGACCGGGACGCGCCCACCATCGTGTGGTCCAAGTTCCCCGCGCCGCCGCCGACCAGCCGCACACTGTCCATCAACGTGCCCAACGTCGCGCCGTTCGACGGCGTGCCGATCACCCGGTGAAGCGCGCGCCCGCGCTCGCCGCATTGCTGGCGGCGGCTTGCTCGGACGGCGGCCCGACGTCGCGCGCCCCGGAGGACGTCCCGCCCTCCGGGGCAGTCGTCGCGCTGGAGGTGGCGGTCGCCGCGTCGCGGGCCGAGGCGGGTCAGATCGGCTTCGGCGGGGCGGGCCTGCGCGGGGACGTGAACGGGCTGACGGCCGACAACAGCGATCTTAACGTCCGCGTCACCGACCTCGGCACGATGGTGGAGCTGCCGACCGACACCTTGTTCGCCTTCGATAGCGCGGAGCTCGGGCCGGAGGCCGAGCCTAACCTGCTCAAGGCGGCCGAGCTGGTGCGGCGCGGCGGGCCGGGATCGGTAGGCGTGGTCGGTCACACGGACGCGAACGGGAGCGATGCCTAAGATCTCCAACCGTCCGGGCGGCGCGCGCAGGCCGTGGCCGGGTAGATGCGGACGCAGCCGGGGGTGCGGCAACGCAGCTTCGTGGTGGATGGGCAGGGCGAGGCCGCCCCCGTCGCCCCTGACACGCGGCCCAACGGGCGCGACGATCCGGCCGGCCGCGCGCGCAACCGGCGGGTCGAGCTGATCATACCGACCGCCTGAGCGGGA
>CADCVW010000054.1 GCA_902806235.1 uncultured Sphingomonadaceae bacterium
AGGACGAGAAGTCGCACGCAGCCTGCGCTGGGCGGCGTGGACACTGGGCTTCGGCCTGGGCGGCTTCTTCGACGGCATCATGCTCCACCAGATCCTGCAATGGCACCACCTGCTGAGCCTGGTGGACGGCGTCGACCGGATCGCCGAGCAGATCTTCTGGGACGGCGCCTTCCACGTGCTGATGTACGCGATCACCGCCGCGGGCCTGTGGCTGCTGTGGCGCGCCCGCGCCGCGCTGCCCGCGGTCGGCGGGAGGCGCTTTCTGGCCGACGTCTTGCTCGGCTTCGCGGCGTGGCAGTTCGTCGATGTTGGCTTCTTCCATTGGGTACTCGGCATCCACCGCATCCGCGTGGACGTGCCCGACCCGCTCCTCTGGGATCTCGGCTGGACGCTGGTGGTCGGCGTCCCGCCGCTGCTCGCCGCCTTGGTCCTGCGCCGCGGCAACGGCGGGCCGGGCGCGGGGCGGCGGGCGGCGCTGGGCGTCGCGGTCGCGGCGCTGATCGGCGGGACCTGGGCAGCGCTGCCACCGCCGAACGCGCGCACGGCGGTGGTGATGTTCGCCCCCGGCATCGCCGACGGCCAGGCCTGGGACGCGGTACGCGCGGCGGACGGCCGGGTGCTGTGGCGCGCAAGAGGTGTGTGGGCGGTGCGCTGGGAGGGCGACGTGCGGCCCGCGCCGCTGCGCGCGCGCGGGGCGTGGCTCGTCAGCAGTTCGAGCGCGGTGGCCGGCTGCCTCGCCTGGGCGGCCGCTTGACCTATGACCCATAGTCAGGCGCTCGCGGGCAATTCTCCGCTTTCCGACTTCAGACATCCGTTCAGCTTCTGGTTTCGGCACGGACTGGTCGGAAGCGATCCGCCCGCTTTGAAATTGGGAGATCGGAAAAGCGGATTGCTAGGATAACATCGACGTAGTTCCGTTTCGACCGGCACCGCCTCCAAAAGCTTTGAACCATCGCCCGCGCCGTTCTAAATACGGTACGGCGAGCGCGAGAACTCCGCCGCCCACGCGCGCTAGCCCGTCTGGCCCTGCGGCAACCGGGCGATGAACAAAAGAGGTAATCCGCTCGACTGCTGGGCTCGCACCGGGCGCAGCGGTGGCGGGCTGCTACGAGTTCTTCGTGCGCGGTCTGGACGAGGCTGGACGTCAATCGTTCCCAGCAATAGCTGGCACGCGGCGGGGCGCGGCGCCGCACACGGGCGATAGCCAGCACCCTTCGAGCACAGCGAGTTTTCACCTGCATGTTTAACAGCCCGGGCAGCGACAATTTCCTCGTCCGGCGAGGTCTGCTCCGTAACGCTTCTTGGCACAGCGATGGCATCCGCTTGGCCGGCGATGCCATCGCAAACTGACGCGCGCTGCCGCGCGCTCAACTCGGGACCGGAAGCATGGTGGCCGCTCCCGCTAGCGGCCGTAGCTTGCTTCGCGGCGATGGCGCTGCAGCGGAAATTCGACCTGAACCTGATGGACGAAGGCTTTCTGTGGTACGGTGCCCAGCGCGTGCTAGTAGGCGAACTGCCGCTTCGGGACTTTCAGGCCTACGATCCCGGCCGCTACTTCTGGTCGGCAGCTTGGATGGCGCTGCTGGCCGACGACGGGATAGTCACCCTTCGCTTGAGTAATGCGGCGCTTGGGGCAATCACCGTCTTCTTTGCGGCTTGGACAGTCGGTGCGGGTCCCGTGAGGCCGCGCCCGGGCGCGTTGCTCGCTGCTGGGACAATTTTCGTGTGGTGGATGGCGCCGGCGTTCAAGGCCGCCGATAGCTTCGCGGCGGTGGTCCTGCTTTGGGGGCTGACGCGCTTAGCGGAGCGTCCAACGCTCCCGCGGTACTTCGCTGCCGGCCTTTGCTGGGGCTTGGCTGCGACCATCGGCATCAACCACGCTCTCTACGGGAGCATCGCCGGGCTTCTCGCCTTTTTGTACCTGCGGGGAGCGCCAAACGCCTTGCACGCCTTGCTGGCCGGCGGCGCGGGCGCGGTAGTGGGCTACTCGCCCGTACTGGCACTGCACCTTTTCGCCCGGGGGTTCACCGCCGCCTTCATCGACAGCATCCGCCTACTATTCGAGTATGGCACCACCAACTTCGCCCTGCCGCTGCCAAGCCTGTTCGCACTTCGCGAGCTACCGGAGAAGGGTTATCTGATGCCAATGACGGAAGCGGCGTCGGCTCTCGTTCTCCTCCTAGCGCCCATTTTCTGGGCAAGCGCGGCGTGGCACCTGCGTCGTCCCAAAAGCTGTGCGAGCTTGCCACCTGCCGTGCTCGCGGGCTTCGTGCTAAGCCTGCCCTACGCTCATTACGCATGGTCCCGCGCCGACGCGGGTCACTTGGCGGTCAGCATTCTACCGGTGCTGGGCGCTACCTTGGCTTGGGTGACGCGCGCGCCGCGCGTGCAACGGTGGCCTCTTCTGGCCGCAGCTTTCGGCCTGAGCCTGCTCGTCACGCTGCATATGCACCCGGGCTACGCTCGCCTACGGGCCGTCTACCTAACGGAGACCGTCCAAGTAGGCAGGGATCAATTACTCGTGCCACCCTACACGGCGGCCGCGGTGCAGGCAGTAAGGCAGACCGCAGCTGCTGCAGGGCCCGGGTCGTTTTTCGCCGGTCCATACCTGCCAGGAGCTTACGCGCTTGCCAGCCGCCGCTCGCCCACGTGGGAGAACTATATGATTTTCCCGGCATCGGCACGTCGACAGACGATCGAAATTGAACGACTCCGCTCCGCCGGCGTCCTACACGCGCTGTTGTGGCGCCAGCGCTGGGACAACAGGTCGGACCTCGGCCTCGCTCAGACGCATCCGCTAGTTTTCGCTTTTCTGCGGAGCTGCCTGCCGAACACTCGAATGTTATCCACCGAGTTCGTTCTCCTGTCGTCCTCCGACGTCCAATCTTGCCGCCGACGCCCGGGGTGGTCGCCCGATCGGTCAATTATCACTGCGAAATGATGTTCGAACCTGACCTGCGGCGGAACGGCGGTCCCCTTCCAGCGCCGCAGCAAGGAGCTCGCAGATGCGGTCCTGCTGTTCGTCCAACAAGCCTGGAAACAATGGTAGCCGTAGAATGCGGCTCGCACAGCTCTCCGTGTGAGCCAGGGTGCCGTGCGTCCGGCTGTAGCGCATCCCTCCTGCCGAACCATGCAGCGGGATGTAGTGGAACGCTGCGCTTACGCCGGCGTCGTTCAGACATCGCAGCAACGCATCGCGAGCGGCGCGGTCCCCCGCCAGGATGTAGAAGACGTGCCCGTTGTGGCCGCACTCCTCCGGCACGGTGGGAAGTTGGATCCGCCCGCCATCCGCCAGCGGCTGCAGGAGCTTGCGGTATCGCTGCCACAGCGACAGGCGTCGAGCGGTGATCTGTCGCGCTTTGATCAGCTGCGCGTGCAGCAGGGCAGCCGCCATCTCGTGCATAGCGTAGGCGGAGCCAAGGCCCGTCCACGAGTACTCAGCAACGCGACCTTCTTGAAACGCAGCCTTGTTGGTGCCCTTGTCGCGGCCGACCAGCACCTTGTCCAGGAGGTCGGGATCGCGGACCAGCAGGCAGCCGCCTTCCCCGGCGACGACGTTCTTGGTTTCATGGAAGCTGATCGCACCCATGGTGCCGAGCGAGCCCAGCGGCCTTCCCCGATAGGTAGCACCGAACGCTTGCGCGGCGTCCTCGACCACCGCCAGCCCGCGCCGCGCCGCTATTTCGAGCAGCGCATCCATTTCGCACGCGACGCCACCATAGTGCACCGGTACGATAGCACGTGTCCGCTCGGTTACCGCATCCTCGACCAGCCGTTCGTCGATATTCAGCGTGTCGGGACGGAGATCCACGAATACCGGCACCGCCCCACGCAGCGCGACCGCGTTCGCGGTTGAGACGAAGGTGAACGACGGCATAATTACCTCGTCGCCAGGGCGGAGGTCTAAAGAGAGCATGGCGAGCTCGAGTGCCGCGGAGCACGAATGCGTCAGAAGGGCGTGAGCCGGCGCGTAATCAGCGGTCAGCTGGGCCTCGCACAAGCGAACGAAGCGCTTGGCCGAGTAGCCCCCAGTCGCGCGCAGCGCTTCCGCCATGGCCGCCAGCTCTTCTGCGCCGACGTCCGGTCTGTTAAGTGGGATTGGTACCGCCTCCGGCACTGCTTCAGCACGCTGCTGGGAGGCGAAACGCTCCGGGTTCTGCTTCAATCGTGGCATGTGGATGTTACGCTTTCACAGGCCTGCCGGACGCCGATCGACGCAACGGCCCCTTGGCCAACGCGGCCACAACGCGCGACCAGCCGCCGGTGCCACCTCAGTGCGGCCCGCCGGTGGGGGCAACGAGCGCGCAGCCGAAGGCAATCAAGATAAGTCCGAGCCAAGCTTTAGGTGTTACCGTCTCGTTGAGGAACGTCGCCGCGAGCACCGCGACCACGACCACGGACGCGGATGCCATCGCGTAGGCATAGGATAATTGTAGGTGACGCAGCGCGCCGAGCCAAGCGCCGAAGGAGACGGCGAGTAAGAGGCCGACGAGCAGCAGCCGTCCGAGGATGCCGGCCCGGAGGAGATAATCGGCACTGAACTGGGGGACAGCTTCGGGCAAGGACGCAACAACCGCTTTGAGCAGGGCGTGTCCTCCCGCCCCTGCGACCACAGACAGCGCGAGCAGCAGCTGGCCCAGCCGCAGGCCGCTCACGACTTCGCGCCGCCTGTCCGCAGCACAATTGTGAAATCCCAGTGTCCGTAATCGTGGAGCAACGCCACGTCCGACGTCAGCTCCCGCTTGCACCAAGCAAACATTGCGCCGGGATCGACGTAGAACAACGACGCATCCCGGCGATCCTCGTCAGAGTAGGTGGATAGCATATTGAAGGCGACCGCGCACCGGCTCTTGGCCACCATCGCCCGTACGATGACGCGGACGTGCTCCTCCCAGACCTCGTCGGCGTGGTCATTTCGCGCGTTAAAGATCCCGGACGCGAAGCAATAATCGGCGGGCGCGACCTCCGCTATGTCCCGGATCGGCCGGAACGCCGCGTCGGGGTCCCGGTGATGGGCGGCCGCCGCCTCGACCATGCCGGGCAGCACGTCATAACCCGCGTAGCGCGCGCGGGAGAACCCCGCCGCGCGCAGGAACGGCAGCAGGTCGCCGAGCCCGCAGCCAATGTCGGCGACGTCGAAGGCCGCCCCGGCCGCGTGGTCGATGGCGCGCGCGAGTTGCCCGAACCGGGCCAGCTGAGCCCGCTCGTCTCGCCACCCGACCTGGCGCGCGCGCTCCCGCTCGCTGGCGCGCTCCGCATAATAGGCCGAATATTCCATGCTCAAGTCCAGCACTATGACTCCTTCGGCCCGTACACCCGCCGGACGATGGCGCGAGGGCGCGCCTTGACCTCCCGCAGGATCGCCCCAGCGTAAAGCGCGAGTACGCCCAAGGCGGTCAGCAGCAGCCCGCCGACGAGCCAGATCGACCATAGGACGAGGCCGCTTAGGCCGACATCGGCGCCGTTTGTCCACGCCGAGAGGAGCCAAGCCGCGCCCGCAGCGAGCCCGAGGAGGAGCAGCGCGCATCCCGCGGCCGGAATAAGCAGCAGCGGGACGGTGCTCAGCGCGGTCAGGCCCGTCAATGCGACACCAAGCCGCTTGCCGAACGTATAGCTGGTCGCGCCCTTGCTGCCCTTGGCGGCCGACACTGCCACCTGCTCGAAGCCGGCCAGCGCGAAGACGCTCCACAAGTCTAAGCCGCGCTCGCCGTGAAGCAGCACGGCGTCAACGTAGCGGCGGGTCATCAAACGGGCGGTCAGGCTGTCCGCCGGGTAGGGGACGTCGGCCAAGCGGCGGAACAGGCCGTACCAAAGGTTGCCCGTCGCCCGCTCCCACCAGCCGCCCTTGCGCCGCTCCTGCACTCCGTAGGCGGCGTCCGCGCCGGGATGGTCGCGCAGCGCCCGCCGCAGGGCGTCGAGCAACTCCGGCGGCTCCTCCAGGTCGCTGTCGATCAGGAACACGAGGTCGCCGGACGCCTGGGCCAAGCCCGTCAGCAGCGCGGGATGGTGGCCGAAGTTGCGCGCGAGGTCGACGACGACGATTCGGGAGTCCTCCCGTCGGAGGTCGAGGACGCGCTCGAGCGAGCGGTCCGGCGAGCCGTCGTTGACGTACACGAACTCGGTCGGCCCCGCCACCGTCCGCGACGCCGCCAGCGAAGCGCGGCGGTGGAACTCCGTCACGGTCGTCTCCGAGCGGTACAGGGTAGTGACGACTGAGAGCTTCACAACGGGCTAGGACCTAGCCAAGGCCGCCGGATTTTCGAGCGCCCGCTTCTCCGCTCCTCCTTGGCACGGTCGGAGCTCCGGCCGGCGGTCGACGAATTTCATATGGGCGGGAGCGTTCGGACCTGTGTTGAACAGGAGATCGACGATCGAGACTTGGTGAACGAACGGGCCCCAGAGCTGCGGATACTCGCCATAGCGCGTATAGTCGAACCACTCGACCTCGATACCCGCGGCACCCATGATAGACTCGTCGAGGTAGGATTTTGCCGCTGGCCCCGACACGTAGACCGACGCGCCGGCCTGCAGACAGATGTCACGCAGGCGCAACTGACGATGCTCAGGCGCACGGTAGTCCAAGTGCGTCCGCAAGGTGGTCCCGATCCCGAGGTAACGGCAAATGCGCCGGATCAGGGCGAAGTTGAGTTCCGACAGACGATCCATGCCGCGACCCAGTTCGTGCTCTAAGAGGGGCATAACTGCGGAAAAGAACGGCGCTCGCGCGTAGGCCATTCGCAGCGTCTTCAGGTGCTGCTCGGCCCATTGTTGCGAGGCGATGCGCACCTCGCTGATCTTAGTGGTCCGTTGCGGCGCGGCAAGCACGGGGACCGTCAGCCAGCGAAGCCCTTGCGGCGTTTTGACGAGGTTTCGATTCCGCCACGAGCGCCGGGTGTATTGGAAATCGTCATACAGGACGAACTCGTCCACGGCCGCGATCAGGTCGAAATACCCCTTCCAGGGCAAATAGTTCGACTGAATAATCGCGACCCGCTTACCCGCCATGCGGCACGGGCCTGAACAGGGATCGGTGATCATGTCAATCATCCAGCCTTCTCACCCGAAACTCCGCGCGAGCGTAGAAAGCGACGCGATCGCCGACAGCGACGATGGCGACCCGATTTCCTCGGCTTGCCCGCCCCATCACCTGAACAGTGAGCGCATCTGGTGGGCGTTAACCACCGCTTCGCTGGTCAGCAGACAGCAAGCAGAGACCGCTTCATTCCCTTACGGTTCTGTGGAGACCCACTTCCGGACATTCAGGGACGCTTCGCTGCTCCCTGGAGCCGGACGTTGGTTCATGTGTGCCCGATGGCTCGAAGCGGCCGCGGGCGGAACGTCCGGTTCCGAGTATCTAGGTTGAGAAGGCGGACGAGCCTAGCCGCAGCAGGAGCTGGGCATCTGGCGGTCTCGACTAGCGAGCACCATGGTGGATACCGTAATGCTCGCGCTTCTTGGATACGCGTCGGTGTCCCAAGGTACTTCCGCCGTAGCGATGCGCCGGCTTAAAGCAGAAGCCTCGGACCAGGCGGGAGATGGCGATGGTCTGTAGGAAGTGGCGTGGTTGGACCACGGTCACGAACGCCTCCGTCTACGAGGAGCTTCTGCGCTCGACGGTGCTCCCCGGCATCGAGGCACGCGCGATCACTGGTTTTCGGAGCATCGACATGATGCGTCGCGAAATCGGCGGCGAGATCGAGTTCACCACCATTATGTGGTTTGACGACCTTGCCGCGGTGAAGGCGTTCGTGGGCGACGATCACGAGATCGCCTACGTTCCGGCGGCGGCGCGCGCGGTCCTGTCGCGCTTCGACGAGCGCGCCGTGTATAACGACGTGTTCAATTGCCGCGAGCAGGCCGGACGATCATGAGAAATAGGAAGGTTGTCGCGGCCGTGGTTCAGGCGGAGGTCGCCGCCGATGTCGCCGCCTGTCTCGATCTTACGCGTGCCAAAGCGCTGGAAGCCGCAGCCGGCGGAGCCGAGCTCGTTGTGTTTCCCGAGACCTGGGTTCCGGGCTACCCGGCTTGGCTCGACGTGTGCCGCGACGCCGCTTTGTGGGACCATGGGCCGGTCAAGGCGGTGTTCGCCCGGATCGCCCAGAACAGCGTCGCCATCCCCGGGCCCGCGCTCGACCATCTCGTGGCGACGGCACGGGAAGCGTCGGCGACGCTGGTGATCGGCCTCAGCGAACGCATCGACCGCGGTGCCGGCCGGGGCACGCTGTACAATTCGCTGATCACGCTTTCGCCTGAGGGCAAGCTGCTCAACCACCACCGCAAGCTGATGCCGACCTACACCGAGCGGCTGATCTGGGGCGCAGGCGACGTGGAAGGGCTCCGCGCGGTCGACACGGCGGTCGGTCGGGTCAGCGCGCTGGTGTGCTGGGAACATTGGATGCCGCTCGCCCGGCAGGCGCTGCACGAGTCGGGGGAGGACATCCACGTCGCGGTGTGGCCGACGGTGCACAACATGCATCAGGTCGCCAGCCGGCAATATGCGTTCGAAGGGCGCTGCTTCGTACTCGCCTCCGGAGCCCTGATGCGCGCCTCCGCGCTGCCGCCCGAGCTCGAGGTGCATTCGCAGCGCGTGACGAGTCCCGAGCATTGGGTGCTGCGCGGCGGCAGCGCGATCATCGGGCCGGACGGCGAGTACTTGGTCGAGCCGGTGTTCGACGAGCCGCACATCCTCATGGCCGAACTCGACCTCGCCCGCTTGCACGAGGAAAGCATGACGCTGGACGTGAGCGGGCATTACCACCGCCCGGAGCTGTTCGATTTCGGCGTAAAGCGCTCCGGACGCCGCTTGGCGGGCGAGGGTGAATGAGCCCATGCCGGGCTTCTTGTGTAGGGAAGGGATGCAGGTGCGCCGATCGATGTTTACCCTCGCCGCTGCCGCCACGGCCGTGCTGCCGGCTGTTGCCGTCGCACAGGAAGAAAGGCCGGCCTACGTCCGCGCGCTCGCCGCAGGGTACAAGGCGGGTTTCCTGTGCAGTAACCTGTTCAACGGGGGCCTAAGCGAAGCGCAGACCGAGGCGGACGATCTCCGGGGCACGTACGAGAACCTGAGCCCGTTGCTCGCCGGGTTGCCCGCGCAGGTGGACCGGGAACGGCGCATGGTGTCCGTCACCTACGATCCGGTCATGCCGCCGCGGGTAGCAGTGTGGCGTCCGCTGCTCGGCTGCGCCCAGCTGCCGATCGGCGCGACGGCGGAAGCAGTCACCACGCTGCCACGGATCAACGCGAAGGCGCCCGATCTGGACGCGAGTGCCTGGCCGATGGGCGATCGCGGGGCCATTGGTCGCGCTTCCGGCGACCCGCGGGCGCTGGCGGGGACGATCGCTGGAGCGTTCGACCGGCGCAGCTATGGCCAAGGCAGCGAGACCACGGCGGTCCTGGTCGTCCAGAATGGCCGAATCGTCGCCGAGCGGTACCGGCCCGACCTCGACATGCACTCGTCGCAGCGCACCTGGTCGGTGGGCAAAAGCTTGGCGGCCAGCGTGATCGGCGCGGCGGTGCAGCAGCGGCTGATTGACGTGGATGCGCCGGCACCGGTGCCCGAGTGGAAAGCCGTGGGCGACCCGCGCGGGCGCATCACCACCGACCAGCTGCTGCGGATGGCGAGCGGTCTCAATAGCGACCACGCGGGGAATCGGACGGACGCGCTCTACTTCGGCGGTGTCGGCGTCGCGCATCAGGCGGCTGGCTGGCCGCTGGTCGCGCCGCCAGGGACGGCCTTCCGCTACGCCAACAACGACACGGTGCTGACGATCCGCGGTTTGCAGCACGCGCTGGGCGACGGCGAGCGGTCCTTGCGCTTCCCGTTCGAGGCCTTGCTGTGGAAGGTCGGCATGACCCGCACGGTGCCCGAGACGGACTGGCGCGGCCACTTCGTCATGTCGAGCCAAGTGTGGACCACGGCCCGCGACCTTGCCCGGCTGGGCCTCCTCCACCTGAACGACGGCCTGTGGAACGGCGAACGAGTGCTGCCGGCAGGCTGGCGCGATTACGTCAGGCGGCACGGACCCGCGCAGCCGGCGAGCGGCTACGGCTACGGGGCGAGCTGGTGGACGTTTCAGCAGGGCTCGGGCCTGCCGACGGACGCCATCGTGGCGCGCGGCAACCGCGGCCAGTACCTAGTGGTCGTGCCGTCTCGCCAGCTGGTGGTGGTGCGGCGCGGGTTCGACGGCAACGGCATGGCGTTCGATCTCGACGCCTTCACGCGCGACCTGCTGGCCGCACTCGGCTGAGGGCCGACTCCGCTAGAGGTCGTTCAAAGCGGTGAGCAACGCGTCGACCTCGTCAGCCGTCGTGTAATGGCAGAAGCCGACTCGGACGAGGCCGCCGGACGCCTTCAGCCCGAGCCTGGCGACCGCTTCCTGCGCGTAGAAGTTGCCGGACCAGGCGAAGATGCTCCGGTCCGCGAGGAACGTTGCGACCTCTTTCGGCGCATGGCCTTCGACGGTGAAGGCGAAGGTCGGCACGCGGTCGGTCCCGTCCGGCGGACCGTAGAGCCGGATCCGCGGCAAGGCTTCGAGCCCCGACAGGTACTGCCGCGTGAGCTCGCGTTCATGCGCGGCGACCGCCGTCATCCCAGCCGAGAGGCGCTTGCGGCGCTCGCCCTCTTCTCCGCCGAGCGAAGCCAGATGTTCGACTGCGCCAAGCGTTCCGGCCATGCCTTCGAACGAAGGAGTGCCCGTCTCGAAGCGGACCGCCGGGGGCTGCGTCGGCGACGGCCGCAGCTTGTACGCCTCGACCTCCTCCAGGAGATCGGTCCGTGCCCATAGGACGCCCTGGTGCGGCCCGAAGAACTTGTACGGCGAACAGGCGAGCAGGTCGCAACCGAGCGCCCGCACGTCGACGGGGAAGTGCGGCACCGACTGAACGGCATCAACGAAGATGAGGGCGTCGCTGCACGCGCGTACGATGCGGACGACGGCGGCGACATCGTTGATCGTACCGAGCGCGTTGCTCGCGCCGCCGACGGCGACGAGGCGGGTGCGTTCGCTCAGCAGGCCGGGCAGCCTGTCCAGCGACAACCGCCCGTCGTCAGGGTCGAAGTCGAGCCAGCGGACTGTCAGGCCGAGGTCGCGGGCGAGCAGCAGCCACGGCGCCACGTTGGCGTCGTGGTCGAGGCGCGTAACCACGATTTCATCGCCCGCGCTCCAGCGACGACCCAGCGCGCGCGACGTCGACAGCGTCAGCGACGTCATGTTCGGCCCGAAGGCGATCTCGCCCGCTTCGCCGCCCAAGAGGTCGGCCATCGCCTCGTGCGCCGCTCGGCTCAGCGCGTCCGTCGCAACCGACGTCGCGAAAGCGCCGCCGCTGTTGGCCGTGCCGCCTTCCATGTGCGCGACCATGCGGCGTATCGCTCGCCCGCAGACCTGCGTTCCGCCAGGCGCGTCGAGGTAGATGCGCGGGCGGTCGCCGTCGCGGACGTGGAGCGCCGGGAAGTCCGCCCGGATGGTCTCGACGTTGAGGCTCATCGTCACGGTCGCCTCACCACCACCCCGTTCTTCATCACCAGCCTGACCGCGCGCACCGCCTCGATCCTACGGCTCGGATCGCCGTCCACCGCCACCAGATCGGCGAGCATCCCAGGCTTGATGGCGCCCAACCGGTCGCCGAGCTTGAAAATGCGCGCGTTGCCCGACGTGGCGGCGACGAGCACGTGCGCGGGGGGCATGCCTGCGGCCGTCATCAGCTCCATCTCGCGCGCGTTGCTGCCGTGCGCGAACACGCCCGAATCCCCGCCTACGCACATCGCTACCCCCGCCCCGCGGGCCGCCGCAAAGCTGCGCCGCGCAGCGAGCACCGCCGGCGGCGGCGGGTCGCTGCCGTTCCAGCCGCGGTAGCGCGAGGTCGCGTCGCTGGCGGCGAGCGTCGGGCAGAAGGCCACGCCTCGCGCCCGCATCAGCGCGAACACCTCCGAAGTGCCGCCGGTGCCGTGCTCGATCGTGTCCGCGCCCCCGAGCGTCGCGCGGCGCATGCCCTCGGGCGTGCTGGCGTGAACGGCGACGGTTCGGCCCGCGGAACGCGCCGCTTCTACCGCCGCGCGCAGCTCGTCGAGGCTGAAGGTCGGTCGGCTCTCTTCGCCCGCGTTCCAGCGGTAGTCGGCGTAGAGTTTGACCACGTCGGCACCGCGTCCGATCTGCCGGCGCACGGCGCGGACCAGCTCGGGACCATCGGCTTCTTCCGCACCCTGCGGCACAACGACATCCGCCTCGAAACCTTTGGGTCCGTAGCTCCCGGTCGCCACCAGCGCGCGCGTCGCGACCAGCATGCGGGGGCCGGGAATAATCCCTTGCTCAATCGCCTGCTTCAGCCCGACGTCCGCATAACCGGCGCCTTCGGTGCCCAAATCACGTACCGTGGTGAACCCGGCCATCAGCGTCTCGCGCGCGGCCACCGTCGCACGGGCGGTGCGCAGCGCGAGCGGTTCGTGCAGCACCTGGTCGTCCCAGCTCGCCTCGTCGTAGGGGTGGAGAAACAGGTGCGAATGACCTTCGATGAGGCCCGGAAGCAGCGTGGTGCCCGGAAGATCAACGACCGTCGCGCCAGCAGGCGCCGCTATGCCCGCGCCCGCCGCCGCGATCTTGTCGCCGCGCACGAGCACCGACCAGCCTTCATGCGGGACCGGATCGATCCCATCGAACACGCGAGCGGGTCGCAGCAGGATGACTGGCTCGGCCGCAGACGCCGGGGCCGCAAGGAACAGCGTTAGCAGCATCAGCAGGTATCGCATCGGGACTCCTCGCGCGGGTTGCGACAGCGCTACTCCGCCCGTAGCCTTCCTGCATGGCCATCTCAAACCCGCGTCGGCTCCGAACCGCAGCGCTGCTCGGCTCGCTGGCTGCGCTGCTGCTGTCGGCGGTCCCGGCGTCCGCAGCGACACCCTCGGAACTCGCTCGGTGGCAGCGGCAAGCGCAGCGCGTCACCATCCTGCGCGACGATTGGGGGATCGCGCATGTGCGGGGGCGCAGCGACGCCGACGCGGTATTCGGGATGATCTACGCGCAGGCCGAGGACGACTTCAACCGCATCGAGGTCAACTACCTCAACGCGCTCGGCCGGCTCGCCGAAGCCGAAGGCGAGAAGGCGATCTGGTCGGACCTGCGGCAAAGATTGTTTGTCGATCCGGTCGATCTTCGGGCGAAGTATGAAGGTAGCCCGGCTTGGCTGAAGGCGCTGATGATAGCCTGGGCCGACGGGCTCAACTTCTACCTCGCCGGGCATTCGGAGAAGCGCCCGCGCATCCTTACCCGCTTCGAACCCTGGATGGCGCTCGCCTTCAGCGAAGGCAGCATCGGCGGGGATGTCGAGCGAGTATCGCTGGCCGAACTCGAAGCCTTCTACACGGACCGTAGAACGGTCTTTCGGGAGGACGGCCGCTTCGTCGAGCCGAAAGGCTCCAACGGGTTCGCCATCGCGCCGTCCAACACTGCGGGCGGCAAGGCGCTGCTGCTGATCAATCCGCATACCTCCTTCTTCTTCCGGTCCGAACAGCAGGTAACGAGCGACCAAGGCCTCAACGCCTACGGCGCGGCGACCTGGGGACAGTTCTTCATCTACCAAGGGTTCAACGAGCGGGCGGGCTGGATGCACACGTCCAGCGGCGTCGACAACGTGGACGAGTTCGCGGAAACGGTCGTGCGCCGGGGCGGTCGGCTTACCTACCGCTACGGGCGCGAGGAGCGGCCGGTAGCGCAAAGGACGGTCGCCCTAAGCTACCGCACGCCCGCCGGTACGATGGCGACGCGGCGCTTCACGACCTACCGCACGCACCACGGCCCGATCGTGCGAGCGGCGGACGGCAAATGGATCAGCATCGCGCTGATGCAGAAGCCGGTGGAGGCGCTCGAGCAATCGTTCCTGCGGACCAAGGCGACCGACCACGCCTCGTTCGTGCAGGTGGCGGGCCGCCGAGCCAATTCGTCCAACAATACGATCTTCGCCAGCGCGAAGGGAGAGATCGCCTATCTTCACCCGCAATTCGTGCCCCGGCGCGATGACCGCTTCGACTACACCAAGCCCGTCGACGGCAGCGATCCGGCGACGGACTGGCGGGGGCTGCACGAGCTTTCCGAGCTGCCCCGCCTCCTCAACCCCGCAAACGGCTGGATCGCCAACACCAACAATGCGCCTTGGTCAGCCGCAGGAGCCTACAGCCCGATCAAGGAGCGATTCCCGCGCTACATGGACACGGCCGGCGAGAACCCGCGCGGGATACACGCGACGCTGGTGCTCAAGGACCGGCGCGACTTTACCCTGCCCCGGCTTATCGCCGCGGCGTACGATCCGTATCTTCCTGCATTCGCGACGCTGATGCCGACCCTCCTAGACGCGCACGCGCGCTTTCCCGCGCGTGATCCTTTGAAGGCGAAACTGACGCCCCAAATCGCGGCATTGCGCCAGTGGAACTACCGCTGGTCGGTTACCTCTGTGCCTACGTCGCTCGCGGTGTTCTGGGGCGAGGCGCTTTGGAAACAAGCCGCGGCTCCGGCCAAGGCTGAGGGTATCACGGTCTACGACTATATGGCGAACCGGACGAGCGACGCGCAGAAGCTGCAGGCGCTGTCCGACGCGACCGACCGGCTCGCGCGCGATTTCGGAACTTGGCGAACGCCCTGGGGCGAGATCAACCGCTTCCAGCGACTGACCGGGGACATCGTCCAGCCGTTCAGCGACACGAAGCCAAGCATCCCCGTGCCCTTTACCTCGGCGCAGTGGGGCTCACTTGCTTCGTTCGGCGCCCGCACTCAACCGGGTACCAAGCGCTACTACGGAACGAGCGGCAACAGCTTTGTCGCCGCGGTCGAGTTCGGGAAGACCGTGCAAGCACGCGCCGTTACCGCCGGTGGGGAAAGCGGAGATCCCGCTTCGCCCCACTTCAACGACCAAGCCGCGCGCTACGCGGCGGGAGACCTGAGGCCGGTGTACTTTTACCCGGACCAGCTTCGTGGTCATACGGAGCGAAGCTACCGGCCTGGCTCGTGAAGCCATTGCGTCCAGATCCGATACGCGCGAGCTTGGCGCTGCGCTTGCGAGCGATGCGCTGGCGGCCGGAGGCGCTTCCGCAGCAACGCATCTTCCATCGCGAAAGTTACGTCAGATAAGACCCATACTCGGACACTGGAGCTCGCTTCGCCGGTCCCCAGAACCCGACGCTTGTTTATCTGGGGCTGATGGCTTGAAATGGCCGAGACCAGACCATCCGCTTTTTGACTAAACAACATAGAAGCGGCCGCATGATGCCTTCAAAAAAGCCGCCGAGGCCAAAGCCCAGCGTCTCCGCCTCCCAGCGCAGCCCGCGCTCGCTCGACCCATCTATGGCGCGCTTCCTCCCCCGCCCAAGAGGGCGCGCGGCCCGGGTTCCTAGGATGTCAGGCGGCGACCTTGCCCGCCGCGGCGCGCAGCACGGCGGCGTAGCCGGGCCCGACCTCCAGCCGCGGGCCGACCTCGCCCGCCATCAACAGGCGGTGGAGGCGGCGGAGGCGGTAGCAGGGGATGTGGACGAGCAGATGGTGCTCGGCGTGGTAGTTGACAAAATAAGGGGCGAAGAAAGCGCGGGCGAGCGGGCCGGCGCGGGTGGTGCGGGCGATCCGCCACGGGTCGCCGGCCGGCAGCACCGCGTGCTCGGCGATGTTGCGGACGCGGGTGACGAGTTGCTGCCAGGTGAGCAGCGGGAGAACCCAGAGCAACGGGTAGAGCCACCAATGGCCCAGCGCCGCGAGCCCGGCGAACAGGGCGGCGTTGACGCCGAGCTGCGGCCCGAGCGCGCGGCCGAAGCGGGCGGCGCGCTCGCGCGGGGGCAGCCCGGGCGGTCCCCAGGCGGCGGCGAGCTGGGTGCGGCGCTGCTTCAACCCCGTCCGCCCCGTCAGGTCGCGGATCACCTTGCGGCGTAGGCTCGCGCGACTCGTGGGGAAGGGCGCAGAGAGCACCAAGTCCGGGTCGCCCGGCCCTTGAGTGTGGCGGTGGTGAGTAAGGTGGTAATCGCGATAGGCGAGCGTTTCGGCGAGCACGGGATAGGCGCACAGCCACTGGCTGAGCCGCAGGTTGAACCGCCCGCTCCGCGCGAGCCCGCCGTGCGCCCCTTCGTGCATCAGCACGGCGAGGCCGAGCTGGCGCGAGCCGATCACGGCGACCGCCAGGAGCACCGTGAGGAGGTTCGGCGCCCAAGCGACCAGCGCCATTGCCCCGGCGATCACCGCCCAGCAATGAGCGATCAGGCCGACGCCCCACCACGTCGAGCGCTCGCGCAGGGAGCGCAGCTGGTCGCGGGTCAGGTAGGCATGAACGTCGGCGCGCTGCTGCATGGCGGGGCTCCTCCGCCTCACCATTGTCGCGGGAGGCCCGGAGCGCAAGTTCAGCGCGGCAGCACCGCCATCTCGGACGGCAGTGCGGGAACGTCGAAGAGGTCGCGCGCTTCCGGGTAGAAGCGGACCAGCAGCCGCGCGGCGCAGCGCGTCAGCGCCTCCTCGAGCGGGCCGACCAGCGCCGCCGCCGTCGCCTCCGACTTCCCTCGCTCCCACAGGCGGCGCAGCTCGGCGCGTTCCGCCTCGACCTCGGCGGCGACCGCGTCTCGCCAGTGCGGCGGGTGCTCGCCCTCCTCCCAATCGCCGCGGCCCCGGCCGAAATGGGCGACCGCGAGATAGCGGAGCAGCGAGGAGCGGGCGAGTTCGAGGAAAAACTCCTCGCCCCAGCGCAGGGCCTCGCCCTGCTCGCCGCCGAGCAGGTTGTAGCCCCGCGCCGCGCTCCCCGCGCCGAGCGCGCCGAGGATGCCGCCGACGAGCATTCCACCGCCGAGCGTCAGCCCGCCCGCGGCCAGGTCGGCGGCTAGCCCGCCCACCGCACCGGAGGCGAGCCCGCCGAGCAACGCGGCGAAGCCTTCGGGCGCGGGGGCCGCGGCGGCGTAGTCGCGGCCAACGCGGCGCAGCGCTTCCTTGGCCGCGCGGCCCGAGAGGTCGTGGAGGCGGATCAGCGCTTCGGCAGCGGCGCGCGCGTCCGCCTCCAGCCGTTCCGCCAGCTTGCCCATCGCGCGGCGCGCTTCGGGCGGCTGCTCGTCGCGCAACGACAGCAGCGCGCCGCGCGCCTTGTCGCGCCAGTCGCGCTCGCCCAGCGGCTCGCGGTCAACGGCGGCCGTCGCCAGGTGCTCGGCAAGCAGGCGCATGGCTGCGGCGAAGCGGCGACGGTTCTTGTCGGCCCAGGCTTGGCCGAGCCGGCGCACTGCGTCGCGCTGATCCGGCTCGATCAGCTCCTCCACCGCGCGGAGCAGCGCGCCTTCCTGCACCCAGCAGCGGGCGAAGGCGTCGAGCGTCAGCGCGCCGCGCACGACTTCCCCGCCCGGCCCTTCGCGCAGCGCCGCCTCCCACCGCTCCTCTTCCCAGCCGCCGTCCTCACGCGGCGGGCCGACCTGGTTGAGGAGGAGCAGCACGGGCTTGCCGATCCAGGCCATGATCTCGAGTTCGGGCCCGACGTAGCCCGCATCCGCCGGGTCCTCGGCGGCGCTGACGAGGTAGAGTATCACGTCCGCCTCGTCGCGCGCGTTGCGCACCGCCAGCTGGCTGAGGAACAGCGGGCGGTCGCGGAAGCGGTCCCAGACTTGGGCCAGAAACCAGCCGATCGGGTTGTTGGACCCGCGCAGCCGGCGGAGCAGCCGCGCGGTGTCGCCGAAGCCGGGGGTGTCCCACAGCATCAGGCTGTCGCCGCCGGCGCTGAGCATCACGTAGCCAGTGGCGACCTCCGTGACGTGCGCCGCGTCGCGCACCTCGCCCACGTCGCGGCCGAGCAGGGTGCGGACCAAGGTCGTCTTGCCGACGTTGGTGTGCGAAATCAGGCTGAGGTTGATGGTGCGCGCGCCGTCGATCGCGGCGAGGGCCGACTCCCCGTTCACGCCGCGGTCGCCGTCGGCCGGCGGAGCAGCCCATCCTCCAGCGCGCGGACGAGCGCTGCCGGCTCGTCCTCCTCCAGGTCGACGAACACCGGCTCGACCCCGTGCGGACGCAGCACCGTCCCCCACGCCGCGCGGCGCGCCTGGAGCCGCGCGTCGCCGCCCGCCAGCCGCCGCCGAAAGGCCGCCTCGTCGACTAACGCTGCCACCCCCGCCCCGCGCGGCTCGCCCAGCCGGCGCAAGCCCGCGACGAAGGCACCTTGGTTCTCCGCCTCGGGCGTGGCGGACAGATTGAATAGGGCGAGCAGATGGTCCGCCTCGCCGAGCCCCGCGCCGTCGGTAGCGAGCCGTTCGTCCTCCGCGCCATAGGCAACAGATGGCTCCAGCTCCGTCCGTGTCCCCGCCCCTAGCGCGTCGCCTAACGCTTGGCGCAAGCGGTCCGCGGCGCGGTCGGGCAGGCGGAAGCTGTAGGGCAGCACGCGCACCGCCGCGCCTTCGCCGCTGGCGCTGCGCAGCAGGCGGCGGGCGTAGCCGTCGTCGGCGCGGCCAACGGGCAGCGTGCGCCGCACTCGCCCGGCGCGCGCGGCGTGCCAGGCGGCGAGCACAAGCCGCGGGCCGATAATGAGGAGAAAGGCGGTGGCGGCATAGAGGTGGATCCACGGCCCCGCGTTGGCCCCCGGCCCCTCGCTCCAGCGCAGCCGCTCGAGCCCCGCCGCGTCCGGCAACGCCACGCCCGTCAGCGCGCTCGCCGGCCCGAGCGCGACAGCCAGCACGCCGCGCAGCGTTTCCGCGCCGACGAAGGTGCTTTCCCAGCCCGCGCGATACTCGACGCCGAGCGCGCGGAGGTACATGCCGAGCAGCGCGCCCACGGCGAGCGCGGCGGCGGACAGGTGCAGCGCCCGGCTCGCGCGGCTGTAGGTCAGCGCGGCGGTGGCGCTCAACCAATCCCCCGCAAAGCGCCGCAGCGCGCGGCCGAGCGCCTGCTGCGCGTCGAGCTTGCGGCCGAGCGGCTCCGCCCAGCGCCCGAGCAGCCGGGCGAAGCCGTTGCCCCCCTGCCCGCGCCCGCCCGCCCGGCGCAGCGCGCCCAAGCCGAGGGACAGGTACACCGTAAGATTCCAGGCGAGCATGCCCAGCAGCGGAAAGGCGATGATGTTGAGCCGCTTGCCCCCGCCGATCTCGCTCGTCGCCGCGCCCAGCGCGAGCGCGGCGAGCGGCAGCGCCCAATCCAGCCAGCCCGGCCAGCGCGCGGCGGCAGTTGCGCGGCGAACTGCGGGAAAGCGCGCCAGCAATCGTTCCTCCAGCACCTCCGCACGGCGGGCGAGGAAGGCGTCGTCGCCCGCCGGCCCGCCCGCCAGCGCGGCGGCAGTCGCCTCCCGCCGGTCGTCGCGCGTCAGCACCGCCTCTGCCCCATCCTGCAGCTCGACGGCGCGGACGAGCAGGAAGGCGCGGGCGTCGTCCTCGGTCATCGGGCGGCGGGCTGGGCGGGCGGCGGGATCATCCGGAACACAACCTCCGCGGGCGGTCGGAGGTTGCTTCAGGCGGGCGACGCGTAGCGGAGGCCGCGGCGCCCCAGTATGCGGAGGAGGAAGCGTTCTCTGCTCCGCACGTGTTCCAGCGCGGTCGGCGTCCACAGCGCGCGCGGGTCGGTCGCGCTGTCGGCAGTCTCGTTAACGCGGGGGTGGCGGCGGCAGAGCTCGAGTTCGGCGGGCGAGTAGCTGAAGCGGCCGAGGAACCCGGCGAGTTCCTCGTTCAGGCGCTCCTGCCGCAGAAAGGTCACGTCTGCCATGTCGCGCTCGAAAGCGCCGCCGTCGACGTAGTCGTCCGACAGGGCGCGGATCGCGCGCTCGGGCTCCCGGAAAAAGAAGCGGGCGAACTGCACCGTCTGGTGCCCCAGCCCGAGCGGGTTTTCGCCGCCGAGCCGGCGTTCGACGGCCAGGTCCCATAGCGTCGCGAACTCGTCGAGCGACAAGTCGGGGAAGTTCGGCAGGCGGCGGACGAGCGTTTCGCGGTCGACCGGCGGATGGTCCGCCCACCAGCGATAGCGGTAGGCGGAAAGCAGCTTGTCGTATGGGCTGCGGATCACGGACACGACCGGCAGGTGGCGGTAGGCCACGGGGACCTGCGACCAAGTGCCGTGCTGGTCCCTGCCCCCGGCCAGCGCGCCCTCGCGCGGCAGCAGCAGCTCCTTCAGGAAGCGGTCGGCGCCCCAGCGCCAGCGGCGGCGCGCGTGGATCTCCTTCAACACTTGGCGGACGAATGAGCTGCCGGTCTTGGGCAGGTTCAGCACGACGAACTGCGACGTGACCAGCATGGGCGCGCGCTGGCACGCGGGCCCGGGCGTGGCAAGGCGGGGCAGAGGCCGCTAAGCGGGCCGCCGATGCCCGACGCGCCCCTCCCCCGCGGCTACGCCATCTGCTCCGAGCACCGCTCGGGCAGCACCCTCCTGTGCCGGTTGTTAGCTTCCACGGGGAAGCTCGGCCGCCCGGACGAGTTCTTCCGCCATACGGAGTTCTCCCACCGCCTAGAGCGCGAACCCGCGCTGCTGGCCGAGGTGCGGGCGCGCGCGAGCACGCCCAACGGCGTGTACGGCATCAAGCTGTTCACCCAGCAGTTCGACGTCACCGCGAAGGCGCGCTGGACCGAGCGCCTGCCTGGGCTGTTCTTCGTCCACCTGGAGCGCCGCGACCTGCTCGGTCAGGCGATCTCGCTCGCCCGCGCGCTACAGACGGAGCAGTATGTGGCGGAGGAGGCCTCGCGGCGCGAGCCGCGCTACGACCGCCGGCTAATCGCGCGCCACCTCGGCCGCATCGCCGACGGGCACGCGCGCTGGCGGCGCTTCTTCGCGCGCAACGGGATCGAGCCGGTGTGGCTGGTGTACGAGGAGTTAGTCGCCGATCCCCAAGCCGCGGTGGACGCGATCGCCCGGCGGGCGATGCTCCGCGAGCCCGCGCCGATCGCGCCGGGGGTGCTCGGCATGGCCGTGCAGCGCGACCGGCTGTCGGAGGAATGGCGGGCGCGCTTCGTCGCGAAAGCGGGCGACCTCGGCTACCTCGATCACCCGCTCGGCCGGTCGCGGGTCTGGCTGCGCCGCTTGGCGCGCGACGTCGGCCACCGTGGCCGCGCGCTCAGCGGGCGAAGGTAGCCTCGACCGGCTGCTCGGGCTCCGCCGGCTCGCCGCGGGCGCGCCACTCCCACAAGGTGCGGCCGCCGAAGCGGCGCCGCGCTTCCTCGCTTTTCTTCCGCAACCGCCGCCGCATCATGTAGCGCAGCGTCCGCGGGCTCAGCGTTGCCCAAGCGGCCCAGATCAGCGCCCGCGCCGTCGGGCCGTCGGCGCTCAGCCGGCCGCGGGTGAGCAGTTGGCCGAGCGTGGGCGGCCGCAGCCCCGACCAGAGGGTGATGAAGCCGAGCGACAGGAAAGTGTTGGGGTTGTGCTTGCTGCCGTTCGCGGCGCTGTCGCGCGGCGCGCGGAGCAGGGCGGTGTAGTCCTCGCCCCGCTCGGACGCCGCCCGGCATTCAAACATGGCGTCCACCGAGCGCTCCACCTCCGCCCGGCGCGAGGTCAGCCGCGTGCTCGTTTCGGAGAAGCGGTGCTGGTATAAGGCTTCGGCGGTGACGAGCACGCGCCCGACGTCCGCCATGCGGACGTAAAGGTCGAGGTCCTCCCAAAAATCGCACTCGGCGCGGTAGCCGCCGACCCGGTCGAACGCCCAGCGCCGGAACATGATGGAGCCGTGGGCGAAAGGCGCGGCGAAGCCGAATTCGCCTAGCCGGCTCACGTCCGGCTCGCGCACTACGCGGCCCTGGCGGTCGATCCCTTCCCACACGGAGCCGACGAGCACCGCTTCCGGATCGCCGGCCAGGATCGCGAGCTGGCGCTCCATGCGTTGCGGATGGGAGATGTCGTCGGCGTCCATGCGCGCGACGACCGGCGCGGCGGCCTGCTCCACCACCCAGTTCGAGCTGCCGGCGGGCCCGAGGCTCCGCTCGCCTTCGAACAAGCGGATGCGCGCGTCCCGCGCCGCCCACCAGCGCAGCCGCTCGCGCGAGCCGTCGGTGGAGTCGTCGTCGCGGATGACGAACTCGAAGTGACGGAAGCTCTGCCCCAGGATACTTTCCACCGCGACGTCGAGGTACGGCAGCGCATTGCGCACCGGCATAACCACGCTCAAGGGGGGGCTACTCAACAAGGGTCTCGCAGTGCTTCGCTGTAGGTCGTCGGCGGACGGCGCGGCGCTCCCTCGCATCCCGGCGCGAGGATGTCACCCCCTGCGCGCCGGGGCTGGGCTCAGACGGTAGCCGGGGCCCCATTGTCGACGGCGGGCGGCGGATAGCGGTGGCCCAGCCGGTCGAGCATCGCGAACAGCCGGCCCTCGCGCGCGCGGACGTGCTCGATGCCCCAAGCGGTCCAGGCTGCGCGGGTTCCGCCCGGGCGCGTTTCGTTGACGCGCGGGTGCGCCAAGCACATCGCCTGCTCGTCCTCGCCAAAGCCGTGGCGGGCGAGAAAGGCGGCGAGTTCCGCGTTCAGCCGATCCTGGCGGAGCAGGGTCAGGTCGCCCAGCGCGTGCTCCCAAGCGCCCGACGCGACGTGATTGTCGTTCAGCCCGGCCAGCGCCGCGGCCGGGTCCGGCCAGAAGAACTGGACGAACTCGACGGTCAGGTTGCCGAGCCCGAGCGGGTTGAGGCCGCCCAGCTTGCGCTCGGCGATCAGGTCGCTCAGTCGCAGGAACTCGTCGAACGACAGGTCGGGAAAGCGGGGAAAGCCGCCCCGGAGCGCGCGGAACGGCAGCGGCGGGTGGTCGGCCCACCAACGGTATTCATACTCGGAGCGTAGCTTGTCCCACGGATTGCGCGCCACCGCCACGAGCGGAAGTTGGCGGTACTGCGGCGGCACCTGCGCGCGGACGCCGTGCTGGTCGGGCGCACGGTCGGGCAGGCGGACGTTAGGTAGCATTAGCTCGCGCAGGAACAGGTCGGAGTCGCCGAAGCCCGCCGCGGCGCGCAGCCGTTCGCCGACGCCCGCCCGGGCGCGGCGCCGCGCGTACACCGCCTTCAGCGCCGCGCGCACGAAGGAGCTGCCGCTCTTGGGGACGTTCAGGACGACGAAGCGCGAGGTGATGAGCATGGGATAGCTTTGCCAGCGTAGCCCAGCCCTGCCCGTTGACAAAGGCGGCGGCGGTGGCCAGCCCTGCCCGCCTCATGGACGGGGCGGAGCAGGGGCGAGCGGCGGGATCGCTGCCGGACACGGTCGCGGCGCTGCTCCGTACGCTCCGCCCAGAGCGGCGACGGCGGTTGGGGCTGGTGCTGCTGGCACTGGTCGGCAGCGCGCTTGCCGAGCTGGTGACAATCGGCGCCGCGCTTCCCTTTCTCGCGCTGGTCGCCGCCCCCGAGCGCGCGGCGGCCGCGCCGGGGTTCGCATTGTTTGCCGAATGGGTAGGCGGCGGGCCAGTTGAAGCCTTGGTGCGCCGGGCGGCGCTGCTGCTCGCCGCCGCCGCGGCGGCCGGGGCGGCGCTGCGGCTCGCGACGCTCCGCTTGTCGCAGAATTTTGTCGCGGGCATCGCGCACGATCTGGGAACGGCGATCTTTGCCCGGATGCTGCGCCAGCCCTATGCCTACCACGTCCAGCGCAATTCGAGCCGGCTGCTCGCCACGGCGGAGAAGCTGCAAATCCTGACCTCCGGCGTGCTGCTGCCCTTGGTGCAAGGGGCGACCTCCGCCGTAGTCGCGGGGGCGATCGCCTTTCTCCTGCTGCTGATCGACCCGGTGATGGCGCTGGCCGCGGGCGGTGCAATCGGGCTATTCTACGGGGGCTTGTCCCGCCTGTTCCGACGGCGGCTGCGCGCCAACGCGGCGGCGGTGGCGGGAGCGACCACCGAGCGCATCCGGCTGTGGCGCGAGGCGCTGGGAAGCATCCGCGACATTCTGCTCGACGGCGCGCAAAGCGTGTTCGAGGACAGGTTCCGCGAGCTCGACGGCCGCGCGCGCCGGGCGCAAAGCTTTGCTTGGTTCGCCGCCGCCGCGCCGCGCCCCTTGGCCGAGGCGGCAGGCATCGGGCTCCTCGCGCTAGTGGCGCTGCTTCTTGCCGCGCGGCCGGACGGGTTCGCCGCGGCGCTCCCCGTGCTCGGCGCCTTCGCGCTCGGCGCGCAGCGGCTGTTGCCGCTCGCCCAGCAAGTCTACCAGGGTGCGAGCCAGCTGACCGGCAATCTAGCGGTGCTGCAGGATATGCTGGAGCTGGCGAACGCGCCCATTCCGGCGCGGGCCGACAATGCCGCTCCCCCCGCTTTTAGCTACGCGATCGAACTTGCAGGCGTTGGTTACCGCTTCGACGGCCGGGCCGAGTGGGCGCTGCGCGGGGTCGACCTGACCATAGCTAAAGGCGAGCGCATCGGCGTGGTAGGCGACAGCGGCGGAGGCAAGAGCACCTTGTTCGATCTCGTAATAGGGCTGCTGGAACCAATGGAAGGGGAAGTGCGCGTCGATGGCGTGCCCCTTTCCCCCGCGAACCGCGAAGGCTGGCAGCAGCGGATTGCCCATGTTCCACAGACGGTGTACCTGATCGACGGCTCTGTGCTCGCCAACATCGCGCTGGGCGAGCCGGCTGCGGCGGTCGACCGCGAGCGCGTCCTCGACGCGGCGCGGCTGGCGCAGCTGGGGCCGCTCATTGATCGACTGCCCGCGGGGCTCGACACGGCAGTGGGCGAGCGCGGCGCGCAGCTGTCGGGGGGCGAACGGCAGCGCGTCGCCATCGCCCGCGCGCTCTACAAACAGCCGTCGGTGCTCCTTATGGATGAGGCCACCGCGGCGCTCGATCGCAACACTCAGGCGGCGCTGATCGAAGCGGTCGCCGGGTCGTGCCCGGAGATGACGCTGCTGATCGCCGCGCACCAGCCGGCTGCGCTCGTGCGCTGCGACCGGGTGGTGCGCTTGCAGCGGGGTCGCATCTTCGCCGAATCCGCCCGCGCGGCCCGCCGCGCCTGACCCGGAGCAACCCCGCTTGGCCAAGCCCCGTGACATCCTGATCGTCCACCAAAATTTTCCCGGCCAATTCCCGCACATCGCCGACATGTTAGCGGCCCGGGGGGACCGCGTCGTGACGCTCGGCGGGAGCACCGCGAAGGCGCGGGGGAAGATGCCGCTCTTTCGTTGGAGCGCTGCACGCGGCACTACGCCCGGCATTTTCGACCCCGCGACCCGCGCGGAGGCCGACCTGATCCGCGCGGACGCGGCCGCGCGCGTGGCCGCCCAGCTTGCCGCCAAAGGGTACAAGCCGGACCTGATCGTCGGTCATCCCGGCTGGGGAGAGACGATCCACCTCCAAGAGATCTGGCCGAAGGCCAAGCTGATCCTGTTCGGCGAGTTCTTCTACCGGTCGCGCGGCGCGGACGTGGGCTTCGACGCCGAGTTCGAGAAGCCGGGGCTCGCCGCTGACATGCGGGTCCACGCCAAGAACGCGACGGGAGCCTTGGCCTACGCCGCCGCCGACCGCATCGTCTGCCCCACGCCGTTTCAGGCCTCCACCTTCCCCGTCGGGCTGCGCCACCGGATCAGCGTAGTGCATGAAGGTCTCGATCTGCATCGCGCGCGCCGGCGGCCGGAGGCGAGCTTGGCGCTGCTGGACGGGCGCGTGCTGAAGCCTGGCGATCCGGTGATCACCTACCTATCGCGCAATCTTGAACGGATGCGCGGCTTCCACATTTTCATGCGCGCTTTGCCGGAGTTCCTGCGTGATTGCCCGGACGCGCAGGTGGTGGTGATCGGCGCCGACACCGGCGCCGGCTACGCGGGCGCGTTGCCGCAGGGCGAGACGTGGAAGCGGAAGATGCTGGCCGAACTGGGCTCCCGGCTCGACCTGTCGCGGGTGCATTTCGTCGGCAAGGTGACGCACGAACGGATGATCGACGCGTTCTCCGTGTCCGCCGGCCATGTCTACTACACTTACCCGTTCGTGCTTTCCTGGTCGCTCGTCGAGGCGATGGGGTGCGAATGCCTGATCATCGGTTCAGATACGCCGCCGCTGCGTGACGCGGTGGAGCCAGGGATGAACGGAGTATTGCACCCGTTCTTCGACATCAAGGCGCTGTCGCGGGCGATGACGGACGCGATTCGTGAGCCCGAGCGCTTTGCGGCGATGCGGACTGCGGCGCGCGAAACCGCGCTCGCGCGCTTCGATCGGTCGACGGTGGGCCTACCCGCCTGGCTCCGTATTATCGACGAAGTGCTGGCGGGCTGAGCGCGCGTTCCGCCGCGGCGAACAGCGGTTGGGAGATAAATTGGACGCCCTCATTGGACAGGTGCGCGCCGTCGACCCATAGCACCTCGCCCTGGTGGTAAGGGGCGCAGCGGCCCGTCGCGCACAGCGCGAGGTGCGGCCGCACCCTGATCGTCGCCGGCCCGCCGACACGGTCGAGAAAGGCGAAGAGTCCGGCGTTGCGGCGCAGAAAGTCGGCGCGGGAAACGCCGTAGTCAGAGACCGACCGATCCTGCATCGCGCGCCGAGCGATGACGCGCGGCGGACTGCCTTGCTGCACGGGATGAGGGTAGACCAGCACCACTCGCTTGCCGGCGTGCTGCAATCGTTCGACCACGCCCGCGAAGCCGCGGCGGAACACGGTGCTATGGCGGTAACGATCGTTGTCGAGGTTAGCGGCGAGCAGCACCGCGCGGATTTTCGGGTCGGCCGCGAGCCGTTCCAGCGCCCGCGCATTGAACCGGCCGCAACCCGGACGCTCGCCCGAGAACGCACCCAAGGCCGGCGCGCAACCGGGAAAGGTCAGCTGTAGCACGGCCGTTCCTCGACCGCGCCCCCACTCCCCCAGCACGGGCAGAAGTTGCTGGCCCTGGCTGTCACTCCACACCGCAAACGACGGCGGTGCGGGCGCGCCGTAGACGCAGCGGCCGAGGGTCCCGCCACAGGCGCGGGCGCGACGATCGAAACTGCCGGCGTAGCCGTCAAGGCGGACGACTTCGGCCGGGAAGCGCGACGGCCAGCCGTTGGACGTCCAGAGCAGTCCGGCGACGGCGAGCAGCATCCCGCCCGCGCCCGCCGCCGCGCTCAGCAACGGGCGGCGGGCGACGTGGCGTGGATGTCCCGGCGGGTAACGAAAGGGCCGCTCCACGAAACGCCAAGATAGGAAGGCGAGCAGAACGGACAGGAACAGCACGGCCGCCGTCTCGCCAAACGACAACGGCCCGGTCTTCCAGTAGCGTGCGAAGACGAGCAGCGGCCAATGCCACAGGTACAGGCTGTAGGATAGGCGGCCGACCAGCAGCGCAGGCGGCAGGCTCAGCAACCGACCGGTCCTCGTGCCTTCGCCGGCGCCGATCACCAGCACCGCGCCGAGCACGGGTCCGAGCGCGGCGACCCCCGGCCAGGGCGTGCGTTCGGTGGCCAGCAGGAAGGTCGCGCCGATCAGCATTAGCCCGCCCGCAGCTGCGGCCTCGCGCGCCGGCCCGGGCGCGAGCCGGGGCGCAGCGAGCGCGAGCAGCGCGCCGGCGAGCAGCTCCCACGCGCGCGCCGGCACGAGAAAGAACGCGGCAGACGGGTCCTGCCCCGTCCAGACCGCGCCGCCGAGGAACGATAGCAGCGCCCCGACGGCGAGCGCCGGCGCCGTCCCGCGCGGCGCGTTGCGTTGGAGCAGGACGAGGAGCGGCGGGAAAAGCAGGTAAAATTGCTCCTCCACGGCCAGCGACCATAGATTAAGCAGCGGCTTCACCTGGCTGGGCGCGTCGAAGTAGCCCGCCTCCCACCAGAACAAGATGTTGGCGGAGAAGCCGAGGGCGGCGGCGGCACTGCGCGGCACCGGGCGGAAATCGGTGGGCAGGTATAACCATGCCGCGCCGGCCAGCGCGAAAGCGAGCACGGGCAGCAGCGCCGGGAGCAGCCGCCGCGCTCGCCGCTCATAGAAGCGGAGCAGGGACAAACGCCCGGCCGCCATTTCGTCGCGCAGGAGCCGGGTAATCAGGAACCCGGAGATGACAAAGAATACGTCCACCCCGGCGAAGCCGCCGCTGACAGTGTCCAGACCGGCGTGGAACAGCACGACCGGCAGCACGGCGACCGCGCGCAGCCCGTCCACGTGGGGGAGGTAGGAACCTCCGCCCCCGCCCCCGCCCGCGCCCGCGCTCGCCGCCCGTACTTCCCCGACCGCGACCTGCGTCAGAAGATGCGCCCTTCGGCGAGGAAGCGGAGCAGGATGTTCGTCGGCCGCACCGTGTAACGCACCGTGGCATCGTCGACCCGGCCGTGAGGTGCGCGGCGGATCGCCTCGAAGAACCAACGGTCGGCGTCCATGCCCGCCCGGCCGCTCGCCGTTTCCGCCCAGCGACCGAGCGCGCGGGCGCAGGCGACCTTGTCGACCATCAGGCAATTCGGGTCGACGAACCCGCCCCGCGCAGCAAAGCGGCCCCGGTCCACCCCCACCGAATCCCACGTGTCCACGCCCAGCTCGCGCCACGTTCCTTCCTCCACCAGCACGCGCTGAGCGAAGGCCCACGCCTTGCCAGGGATGGCGGCCAGAAGCTTGGCGAGGTGGTCGGATTTCCAGCTGTTGTCGTCGTCGAGGTAGGCAACGAACGGCGCGTTGGCCGCCAAGCTCATGATCGCGCGCAGCGCGCCGCCGTCCGTGGCCTTGTGCAGCCCGCCGTTGCGGACGGAGGTGGAGAAGGGAAGCCGAAACGTCACGGCAGAAACATGGGGGGGCCGCCGCGCGAGCAAGGCGTCGAGTAGGCCGTCGTCCGGCGCGGGCTTGTCGACACCCACCAGCAGCTGCACCCGGCCGCTCAGCCGTTGGGCGAACACGGATTCCACCGCTTGTGCCAGAACAGGACGGAGCACGGTCGGGATCGCCACTGCCACGTTCGCGGGCGACTGCGGATCAGCCGCGTCCGGATAATAACGGCCGATGCCGACCGGCGGCGCGATGGTGACACTACTCTCAAATTGCGAGCCTTTATCGCCCATTCCGCCACCTCCCCCGCGCCGTCTGGGGCTAGCAACGGCCTGCCCGCCGCGCTAGCCTCGACTGTGGCCAAAAGAGCACAAAGGGGCCAAGTTCTTGGTTTCGGCCGAATGAAGTGCGACCCAAAAGCCTTGCGCGCTGCAGCTACTTCCATCATACAGCGGCCCATAAATGTTTCTGAGTGAGGGAGGAGTACGCGTGGCTGAATTCCGGGGTACCGAAAATGCCGACACGATCATCGGCACCAGTGAGGCCGACTTTATCGACGCGCTGGGCGGCAACGACACCGTCGACGGCGGCGCGGGCAGCAACACTATTCGCGGCGGCGACGGCAACGACACCATTACCGCCGGGCAGGCGTTCCTGGTGGGTGTCAACAACAACATCGACGGCGGCGCCGGCGACGACGTCCTGAGCGGCGCAGGCGGTTCCGACACCATCCTTGGCGGCCAGGGCAACGACACCATCACTGGCTTCGGCGGCGGGGATCAGCTCGGCGGCCAAGCCGGCAACGATACGATCACTGGCGGCGACGACGGCGACACCATTGGCGGCGGCCCGGGCAACGACTCCGTCAATGCCGGCAGCGGCAACGACACCGTGCTGGGCGGCGCCGACAACGACACGATTAACGGCGAAGAGGGCAATGACGACCTCGGCGGCCAGTTCGGCAACGATACCGTCAGCGGCGGCAACGGCAACGATGTCGTCCGTGGCGGCCCGGGCACCGACTCGCTGGACGGCGGGGCGGGCAACGACACGCTGAACGGCGGTGACGGCAACGACACGCTGAACGGCGGTGACGGCAATGACCAGCTGTTCGGCGAGTTAGCAAACGACACCCTCGATGGCGGTGCCGGCAACGACACGCTGAGCGGCGGTGACGGTAACGACACGCTGAACGGCGGTGACGGCAATGACATGGTTCTTGGCGACGCCGGCGACGACACGATCAACGAAACGTTAGGCGACAACACCCTTAACGGCGGCTCAGGCAACGACAGCGTGACCGGCGGCACGGGCAACGACACGATCGTCGGCGAGGACGGCAACGACACGCTGGACGGCGCGGCCGGAAACGACGTCATCACCGGCTTCACCGGCGATGACTCGATCAACGGTGGCGACGGTAACGACAGCATCGACGCGGGCGACGGCGCCAACACCGTCACCGGCGGCGCCGGCAACGATACGCTGACCGGCGGCAACGGCATTGACACGCTCAATGGCGGCGACGGCAACGACGTTATCAACGGCGGTTCGGGCAACGACGTGCTGACCGGCGGCGCGGGGGACGACCTGTTCATCGCCGACCTGGGCCTGCAGGAGATCACCGACTTCGGCGTCGGCAACGACACGCTGCAGGGTGGCGCGGGCAACGACGTGTTCACGGCGACGCCGGGCGCGGCGACCCAGAATTTCCTGGGTGGCGCTGGCGACGACCGGATCACCGGCAATGACGCTAACAACACTCTAGGCGGTCAGGCCGGCAACGACACGCTCGACGGCGGCCTCGGCAACGACACCATCGGCGGCGGGCCGGGCAACGACTCGATCCTCGGCGGCGCGGGTGCGGACAACGTCACCGGCGGTGCGGACAGCGACACTATCGACGGCGGCGCCGATAACGACTCGTTGAACGGCGGCGACGGGTCCGACACGGTCCGCGGCGGCGCGGGCGACGACACCGTGCTTGGGGCCGAGGGCACTGACAGCTTGTTCGGTGACGCGGGCAACGATCAGCTGTTCGGCGGCATCGGGGCGGATACGCTTAACGGCGGCGTCGGGACCGATACGCTGACCGGCGGCGGCGACGCGGACGTGTTCGACGCGGACACGGCGGCGGAGATCGCCGGCGACACCATCGCCGATTTCAACCGCAACGACGACGTGATCGACCTTTCGGGGATCGACCCGGACGGGGCGGCCGGCAACCAGGAGGCATTCACCTTCATCGGTGCCAACCAGTTCGGCGGCGAGACGGGTGCGCTGCGTATCGCCTCGCAGACGACCACGGCGGCGACCGGGACCACGGCGGCGTTCAACACCACCGTGTTCGAGGTGGACACGGACGGCAATCGCAGCGCGGACTTCAGCTTCACGGTGGTCACGCCGGGCAGCACCGCGCCGCTCGACGCCACGGACTTCATCCTCTAGTCCCGGCCGACAGCCGGGGCCGGCAGGACCGGTCCAGACCTCAGGGGCCCCGGCGGAAACGCCGGGGCCCCTTCTTCTTTCAGCAGCGTCGAATTCCCAGCCCCGCGCGTGCTAGGCCATTCCGGCACAGCGGCGCGGGCCGCGCATCCGAAGCTACCACTTCGACGCCGGCAGCATCACCGGCGGGAGCGCCAACGACTTCCTCGTCGGCGGCGGCAACGACGAGCTACGCGGCCGAGGCGGCACCGACCAGTTGAACGGCGGTGACGGCAACGGCCAATTGTTAGGGGACCCGGCAGCGATCTGCTCAACGGCGAAGCCGGCAACGACTCTCTCACCGGTGGGCGGACGAGGACACGCTCTCGGGCGGCGACGGCGGCGACCTGCTGCTCGCCGAGGCCGGCGACGACAGAGTGAGCGGCGGCGCGGGGAACGACGAGCTGTGCGGCCGGACGGTAACGATACGGGTTTGAGGCCGTGAAATCGACGATCTGCTGTTCGGCCGGCTGGTCAACGATTCACTCAACGGCGACGCGAGCGGCGACATGCTGACCGGCGGGGCGGACAACGACGCGCTGAATGGCGGCGACGTGCTGAACGGCGAGGGCGGGCGCGAGCGGGGCCTTCCCCGCCCCTGCTCACTCCGGCCAGGCGATCGAGACCAGCCCCATTTTGGCGAGCGCCGCGACAATGAACACGGTGTCGTTGACGCTCTTACCGATCCGCCGCGCCAGCGATGCTACGTTGGTCGGCGTCGCCGCGGCGGCGCGCACCGCCTCCGCCACTGCCGGCTCGGTGAGCACCTGCTTGGCGAAGGAGAACAGCGGGTGCTCGCGCAAGCGCTCGTAGTCCAGCCCGTCGGGCCGTTCGGCGCGCGCCACCGGTGTGTCCGGGCCGATCTGGGCCGACGCGTAGTGGCCAAAGTAGCGCATCGGGTCGCCGCGGCCCGCGGCGACGCGAGGTGCGGCCTCGAGCGCCGCGCGCACCGAAGTAAAGGCGCGCGCCGCGCCGCGGATCGCGCCGAGCTCTGCCCACAACTCGCGGTAGAGGCCGTAGACCACCGACCAGTCGTAGGCCGCGCGGACCCGCGCACGCGCCGCGGCGCCCATCGCTCGCCGCTTGGCCGCATCGTCGACGAGTACCGCCAGCCGCGCCTTCAGCTGGGCGAGGTCGACGGGGACGAGCATGCAGGCGAAGCCGCAATACTGGTCGTAGCTGATCGTCCCTGCCTCGTAGCGTTCGGCGAGCATCGTTCCGGTGCCCGGCCTCGGCAGCGCGGTGCGGATACGGTAGCCATCCTCGCCGTCGCGCACCGTGTCCTTGTAGCCGTCCCAGTCGGAGACCACCACCGGCAGCCCGGCAGCCATCGCCTCCAGGGGCGTCAGCCCGAAGGTTTCCTGAAGATTATCCGAAAGCGAGATGAACAAATCGGCGGCCGCCCAGCTACGCCGCTGCTCGGCGGGCTCGCGCCCATCAGTCCACAGTGCGCGGACGTGCGGCGCGGCGTCGGCCATGCCTGAACGGTAGGCGTTTTCCGCTGCATCGTTGCTCCACCACCCGCACTGGATCAGTGCCAGCTTGCGCCCTTTCTCGACCGCCAGCGCTTCCAGTGCCTGCGCCATCGCGTCCGGGTGCGCCTTGGCGTGGAACGACAGGCGACCGACGAAAAGGGCGACTACCTCGTCCGCGGCGATGCCGAGCTCGGCACGCGCGCGGGCGCGCTCGGCTTCATCAATGAAGTATTCGTCGCAGTGGATGCCGAGGGGTATGACGGGAAGTTGCGGTCCTTCCGGAATGGTCACGCCCGCGCCGAAGCGCCAGCGCAGCTGCTCAACCTCCGCTTCCCGCGCCATCCGCGCGGTTTCCAGCACCGCCCGGCTCGTGCAGATGATCGCGTCCCAAGGCATCAACGGCTGGACGATGGTCTTCGACAGCGCGTCCATCGCCCTGTGCGAGGCGGTGGTGTGGGTGACGCCGCAGAGGCTGTACGCGTCCGCCCGGCGGCGCAGGCGGAGCCGCGCCATTTCCTCGATGTCAGGCCCAGGATAGTAGAGCGCGCCAATGCCTTCGAGCTGGTCGAGCCGGTGGCGTGCGCACCAGCGCGGGGTGACGCTGTTATCGATGGTGCGGACGTCGCTGGCGAAGGCTTCGGCCGAGCGCTGGTGAGCCGCATAGGCCCACAAGTCGCCGCCGCAGTTGGCCGCGACCGCGGCCTGCAGATACGCCCGGCCGGCGGAGTGGCGCCCCATGATGTTGCGGCCAACCGTTCGGTAGCCGTCGGGCTCCCAGAAAATCGCGGCATCGCCGGCAACTCGCGGCATATGCTTCTCCCGTGGCTTTCGCGGCAGCCGCTACGGGCCGGATGCGCCATACGCAACCGGCGACGGGCGCACCGGGCACGACGACATGGGTAAACGGAGCGGCCGCTACTGCCGCGCCGCGTTCGTCGCCTTTCAACCGATCACGTTTAGCGGCGCCCCGGGTCGGTGAGGAACGAACGACGCGCGGACAGGAGACAGGGGGAATGGCGTGCAGCGGCTGAGGGCCGAGCTGCCGGGCGGTATCGCGCTGTTCGGTGAGGACGGCGTGCTGTTGGAGGCGAACGAAGCTTTTCACCAAACGGTCGGGGTCGCGTCCAAACGAGATTTCGCCGTGCTGTTCGGGGCCGAGCCCGCCACCTTCGCCCCGGGCGCGGGCGAGGCTGTCGAGCTGGGAACCCGCCACTGGGCGGTGCTCGCCAAGCCGGTGCCGGGCTGGGGCTGGCTGTGCCAGTTGCAGGATGTGTCGGCTTGGGTGAAGGGCCGCGCGGAGGCGGCGGAGGAGGCGACGCGCGACGGGCTCACTGGGCTCGCCAACCGGTCGCTGATCATGCCGGAGGTGGCGCGCGCGCTGGCCGACCCTTCCCGCCCCGCCGCGCTGCTCGCCATCGACCTCGACCGGTTCAAGGCGGTCAACGACACGCGCTGCTCCGCAAGGTGGGGCAGCGCTTGTCCTCCTCGCTCCGCCCGCACGACGTTGCCGCGCGGCTGGGCGGCGACGAATTCGCGGTGCTCCAGCTCGGCGCGCCGCAGCCGGCGGGGGCCGAAGGACTGGCCAAGCGGCTGGTGGAGGTGCTGAGCCGCCCCTACGTCGTCGACGGCCACATGGTCGACGTCGGCGCGAGCGTGGGCGTCGCGGTGCCCGGCGGCGAGGCGGATTCCGCCGAGCTGTTCAAGCCGGCGGACATCGCCCTGTACCGCGCCAAGCAGGCCAGGCGGGGGCGCTACACCTTCTTCGAGCCGAGCATGGATGAGGGGATGCAGGCGCGCCGCGCGCTGGAGATCGACCTGCGCCGCGCGCTCGCTTTTTGCCAGTAGAGCTTTGGTCGGCCATGCCGCGCAGGGCCGCGAGAAGTTCGGCCACTACGCGGCGACCAGCGGCTTCGATTTCGCCGCCGCCGATGGCAGCGCGATGGTGAATTACCTGCGCGCGACGCTAGTCGACGAGGAGCGGGTGTCGGCGCGACGGGCGGCGTAGGCATAGGGCATAGCGCGACCCCGGCTTGCGCGGGCGCGCGAACGGCGCGACACTAGTGCCATGGACGAGATTGACGCCGATTACGTGATCGTGGGCGCGGGCTCCGCGGGCTGCGTGCTCGCCGCCCGGTTGAGCGAGGACGGACGGACGCGCGTCCTGCTGCTCGAAGCGGGTGGGGACGACCGGCCGCTGAAGAACCCAAGTCAGTTCCTGTCCAACCTGATGATCCACATCCCCGTCGGCTACGCGCAGACGCTGAAGGATCCCAAGGTCAATTGGTTGTACCAGACGGAGCCCGATCCGGGGACGGGGAACCGGCAGCACGTCTGGCCGCGCGGCAAGGTGCTCGGCGGCTCGTCCTCGATCAACGGACTGCTCTACGTCCGCGGGCAGCGGGCGGACTACGACCTGTGGCGGCAGCTGGGCTGCGAGGGTTGGGGCTGGGACGACGTGGCGCCCTACTTCCGCCGCTCGCAGCACCAAGAGCGCGGCGAGTGCGAGGATCACGGCGTGGGCGGGCCGCTCTACGTGTCAGACCCGACGAGTACGCACGAGGTGTCCGAAGCCGTCATCGAGGCGTGCCAGGCGCTGGGCCTGCCGCGGCGCGATCCCAACGGGGCGGAGCAGGAAGGCGTCAGCTGGTACCAGCTGACGGTGAAGGACGGGCGGCGTTGGTCGGCGGCGCGCGCCTACCTCCACCCGGCGATGGGGCGTCCGAACCTGCGGGTTGAGACGGACGCGCTGGCGAGCCGCGTGCTGCTGGAGGGTGAGCGCGCGGTCGGCGTCGAGTTCACCCAAGGCGGGGTGCGCCGCACGGCGCGGGTTAAGGCGGAGGTGATCCTGGCGGGCGGCGCGATCAACTCGCCGCAGCTGCTCCAGCTATCTGGCATCGGCCCGGGGGCGTTACTTCGCGAGCACGGAATCGCGGTGGCGGCGGACCTGCCCGGGGTCGGCGAGAACCTGCAGGACCACTACGTCGTTTCCGAAACCTACCGGCTGAAGCCTGGCACCATCAGCGTCAACGAGCTCACGCGCGGGCGCCGCTTCATGGGCGAGGCTGTCAAGTACCTGTTCCAGCGCAAGGGACTGCTCGCGCTGTCCGCCGCGCACATCGCGGTGTTCTGCCGCTCGCGCCCCGACCTCGCGGGCCCCGACATCCAGTTCCACATCCTGCCCGCGACCATGGACGTCGAGAAGCTGACGACCGAGCAGAAGATGGAGCTGGAGGCCGAGCCGGGCCTGACCATCGCGCCCTGCCAGCTTCGCCCCGAATCACGCGGCGACGTGCGCATCCGCTCGGCCGATCCTGCGACGCACCCGGCGATCCGGCCGAACTACCTATCGGATCCAATCGACCAGCAGGTGGTGGTGGAAAGCCTGCGCTGGGGGCGGCGGATGGCGGAGCAGGCGCCGCTCCGGCGCTACATCAGCCACGAGTTGCTGCCGGGCGACGCCGTGCGGACTGACGAGGAACTGCTCGCCTACGCGCGCGACGCGGGCACGACGATCTACCACCCGGTCGGCACCTGCGCGATGGGTCACGGTCCGCGCAGCGTGGTCGACCCGCAGTTGCGGGTGCGCGGGGTGGACGGCCTGCGCGTGGTGGACGCGTCCGTGATGCCGCGGCTCGTGTCGGGAAACACCAATGCGCCGACGATCATGATCGCGGAAAAAGCGAGCGACATGATCGGGGGGAAGGCGGCGCTGGGGGTCGCAGCGTAGTAGCAGCCTCCCTCTCCCCTTCAGGGGAAAGAAGCCAGACTTAGCGCAGCGGTGCCGAGCTTAGTCACAGCAGAGAGGGGCTGCGACGGCAACAGGAATGACCGAGCTTGCAGCTCGGCCCCTCTCCCCTGAAGGGGAGAGGGCTTCCAGCCCCCTACCCCTTCACCAGCATCTTCCCCACCGCCGCGGCGGCCCTGCCCCACGGCGGGCCCAGCAATTCCAGCGCGTTGACGAAGCCGACCTTGTGGACGCCCCTGGCGTGGCTGAACCGGCGGAAGCCTTCGCGGCCGTGGTACGCGCCGATGCCGCTCGGCCCCACCCCGCCGAACGGTAGGCTCTCGTCGGCGACGTGGAGCAAGGTGCCGTTGAGCGTGACGCCGCCCGACAGGGTGCGGCCGAGCACCCGTTCCTCCGCGGCCCGGTCGTTCGTAAAACAGTAGAGCGCAAGCGGCCGGTCGCGCTCACCGACGTAGGCGATCGCCTCGTCGAGCGTGCGGTAGGAAACGATCGGCAGCACTGGGCCGAAGATCTCCTCGCGCATGAGGACGCCGTCGGCGGGCGCGTGCAGCACGACCGTCGGGCCGATCTTGCCTTCCGCTTCGGCGCCCGCGTCCTCGTGCCGCAGGATGCGCGCGCCCGACCGACGCGCCTCGTCGATGCCTCCTTGGAGCCGCCGCCGATGGCGCTCGCTGATCACGGATGAATAGTCAGGGTTGCCGGCGATCGCGGGATAGCTGCGCTTCGCCTGCGCGATCAGCTCCTCGGCCAGCGCGTCGGCGCGGTCGGCGGGGGCGAGGACAAAGTCGGGCGCGATGCAGGTCTGGCCGGCGTTAACCCACTTGCCCCAGGCGATACTCCGCGCCGCCTTGGCGAGCGAATAGTCGGGGCAGACGATCGCGGGCGACTTGCCGCCGAGCTCGAGCGTGACGGGGGTGAGGTTGGCGGCTGCCGCCTGGTACACCCTGCGCCCGACCGCGGTGGAACCGGTGAAGAGCAGATGGTCGAAGGGCAGCCCCGCGAAGGCCTCGCCCACCTCGACCCCGCCCGTGACGACGGCGGCCTCGCCCTCGTCGAACCGCTCGGCAACCAAGCGCGCGAGCAGTTCGGCGAAGCGCGGGGTGAGTTCCGAAGGTTTGAGCATCACGCGGTTGCCCGCGGCGAAGGCGTCGACCATCGGGCTGATCGCCAGCTGGAGCGGGTAGTTCCAAGGCGAGATAATGCCGATCACGCCCAGCGGCTCCCACCGGACCCAGGCCTTGGCAGGCTGCAGGTTGGGCGCAACGCGGCGGCGCTCGGGGGCCATCCAGCGCGGGAGCTGCTTCATGGCGAGGTCGACCGCGCCGAGCGAGGGGGCGATCTCCATGAGCTGCGTTTCCGTGCGCGAGCGGACGCCAAAGTCGTCACTCACCGCCTGGGCGAGCTCTTCGGCGTGGCCCGAAATGAGCGCGCGCAGCTGGGCGAGCCGGTCGCGGCGCAGCTCGAGCGAAGGCGGCGACTCGCGCCGCGACAGATCGTGCTGCCGGTCGAACACGCGCCGCGCGTCCGCGAGCGCGCTGGCACCGATGATGGTGCCGCTCTGGTAATTCATCGCCCTTCCTCCTTTTCCGGCGCGTAGGCGCGCAGGAACACTCCCACCCCGCGCCGCACGCGTGCGTCGATCTCGGCGGCGGCGGGCGACGCCGCGCGGCCCATCGCCAGCTCCTTGTGCAGCATCCCCTGCCACAGCCCGATCAGCTCCTCGGCTTGGCGGATCGGGTCGTCCACCAGCACTTCGCCCGCCGCGCCGCCCGCCCTGATCACCTCGGCGATGCGGTCGCGGCAGTTATACGGTCCGGCCTGAAAAAAGCGCTCGGCGAGCTCCGGGTGGCGCGCGGCCTCCACCGCCAGGATACGGTCGAAGGCGACGAGCTGTTCGGAGGTGAGGAAGCGCAGCATCGCCGCACCGATGGTTCGTAGCCGATCGCCCAGGGTCTCGCCCCTGGGCCGCGGCTGGACGAGCTCCAGCTCCATACCGGCCACCGCGCGCCGCACGCAGGCTTCGAACAAGGTCAGCTTGTCGCCGAAATGGCCGTAAACGGTGACCTTGGACACGCCCGCGGCGGCGGCGATGTCCTCCATGGTGGAGGCCTCGATGCCGCGCGCGAAGAACAAGGCGTGCGCCGCGTCGAGAATCGCGTCGCGCTTGGCCGAGTCGCGCGGGCGGCCGGCGCGGGCGGGCATGCGCGTTTCGCCGTAAACAGGGGTGATGCTCGCCATTCTAACCGCCTAGCACATCGCGCGCGCTTTGCCACATATTGAACGTTGACGTTCAATTATGAGGAGCGTAGCTGCGCTTCTCGTCGGCCGGGTTAGGCGTTTCGACTTCGGCGATCACTGAACGAAGCCGTTCAAATATGGGCATTTGGCATGATCTGGATCGCGATCCGAATGCTGACGGGCGATTCGACCAAATTCTACGGCCTGCTGTTCGGCGTCGCCTTCTCCACCCTGCTCATCGCGCAGCAGCTCACCATCTTCATCAACCTGCTCGAGCGCGGCGCGGCGCAGGTGTACAACGTGCCGTCTGCCGACGTGTGGGTGATGGACCCTTCCTCCCGCACGGCGGAGGTGACGGTGCCGATGCCGTCGACCGACCTTTTCCGCGTGCGCGGCGTCCCCGGCGTGTCCTGGGCCGCGCCCATCATCATCGCCAACGCGGTGGTCCGCACCGCCGAAGGCAAGGTGGAGGGGGTGAGCGTGATCGGCGTCGACGACGCGACCTTGATCGGCCTGCCCCGCACGCAGCTGTCGGGCAGCCGCGACGACCTCGCCGGGCCGGACGCGATCTTCATGGACGGGGTGGGCGCGCGCAAGCTGTTCCCGGAGGCGGACGCGCAGAGCGTGCTGGGCACCCGCTTCGAGCTCAATGACCAGCGCGCGGTGGTGCGCGGCACGGTGGACGCTAACCCGAGCTTCACCAGCGGCGTGCTCCTCTACACCCGCTATTCCAACGCGCTGAACTACGTGCCGGGCACCCGCAACCGGATGAGTTTCGTCCTGGTCCGCGTCCAGCCCGGCGTCGATCCCGGCCAGCTTGCCGAGCGCATCGAGCGCGACACGGGGCTCAAGGCGCAGACGTCGCGGGAGTTCGCGCGCGACGGAGTAGATTTTATCATCGAAAACACGGGCATCCCCATCAACTTCGGGATAACGGTGCTGCTCGGCTTCATCGTCGGCGTGGCGATCGTGGGGCTCACCTTCTCGCTGTTCATCCGCGACAACATCAAGCAGTTCGGCGCGCTGAAGGCGATCGGCGTCACCAACGGCAAGATCCGGCGCATGGTCGCGGCGCAGGCGGGGATGGTGGGCTTCATCGGCTACGGCCTGGGCGTGCTGCTCGCCGCCCTGTTCATCTACATCGGATCCAACAACTCGGACGAGTTCAAGGGCTTCTACACGCCCTGGCAGATCCCCACCGCGACCGCGGGCGTGGTGATGTTCATGATCCTGCTCACCGGCTTCATCTCACTCCGCGCGGTGCTGAAGACCGATCCGGCGGAGGTGTTCCGGTGAGCACGGCGATTACGGTCCAGGGCATCATCAAGGAGTTCCCGGTCGGCTCGCAGAGCATCCGGGTGCTGCACGGCATCGATGCGGCCATCCGCACCGGCGAGCTAACCTACCTCGTCGGCGAGTCCGGCTCGGGCAAGACCACGCTGATTTCGATCATCGCAGGCATCATGAAGCCCACCGGCGGCGGGGTCCGCGTGTTCGATACGGACATCTACGGCCTGTCCGACAGCAGGCTCGTCACCTTCCGGCTGGCGAATATCGGCTTCATCTTCCAGCAGTACAATCTGCTCCCCGCGCTTACCGCCGCGGAGAACGCCGCCGTGCCCCTGATCGCCGCGGGCCGCCCGCGCGAGGAGGGCGTCGCCCGCGCGCGGGAGCTGATGGGCAAGCTCGGCATGGCGGACCAGGTTGACAAATACCCCCGCCAGATGTCGGGCGGGCAGCAGCAGCGCGTCGCCATCGCCCGCGCGCTGGTGCACAGCCCCCGGCTGGTGGTGTGCGACGAGCCCACCGCCGCGCTCGACGCCGGCTCCGGCCGCAAGGTCATGGACCTGCTGCGCGAGGTCGCGCTCGCCGCCGACCGCGCGGTGATCATCGTCACCCACGACAACCGCATCTTCGACCTCGCCGACCGCATTCTGATGATGGAGGACGGCCGCATTGTCCACGACGGCAAGACGATGCCGGTGGGGCACTGAGGTGAGGGTGGGCCTCGCTTCCCCCTCTCCCCTTCAGGGGAGAGGAGCGAGACTTAGCAGCTTGCTGCTTGGTCGTAGCGGAGAGGGGCTGAACCGCCAGAAGAAAGGACCGAGCCTGCTGGCTCGGCCCCTCTTACTACCCTCTCCCTTGAAGGGGAGAGGGCTTTTTGGACCACGCGAGGACCCTCGCTCATGAAACGCCTTTCCTTTCCCCGCCAAGTCCTCCCCATTCTCGCGCTGCTCGGCATCCTGTTCGCCGCCTACGTCGTATTCGCCGGCCAGCCCGACCGCGCGCGCACCGACCCGGCCGAGCTGCCGCCGACAGCCCCGGCCGCCCAGGCGCAAAGCGGCACCGTGTCCGGCGCGGGAGTGGTCGAGCCGTCGAGCGAGCTGATCGAGGTCGGCGCGCAGCGGCCGGGGCTGGTGACGCGCGTTGCGGTGCAGCCCGGCGACCGGGTGTCGCGCGGGCAGCTGCTGTTCACCGTCGACGACCGCGACGCGGCGGCCTCCGTGCGCGAGGCGCGCGCGGCCGTCGAGCTCGCGCGCCAGCGGGTGCGCTCCGCGTCGGTCGACCTCCAGGCGGCGCAGCGCCAGCTGTCGCTCTTCGAATCGGTCGAGGACCCCCGGGCGGTGGCGGAGACGCAGGTGATCGACCGCCGCTCACAGCGCGACCAGGCGCAGGCGCGGCTGGCCGTCGCCCGCGCGGAGGTCAGCCAAGCCGCGGCGCGGCTGGCGAGCGCGCAAACGCAGGCCGGGCTCCTGGAGGTGCGCGCGCCGCGCGCGGCCCAAGTACTCCAGGTCCGCACCCGCGCGGGCGAATACGCCACCGCCGGCCCCGGCCCGGGCAACGCCGAGGCGCTGATGGTGCTGGGCGAAACTCAGCCGCTCCACGTCCGCGTCGACATCGACGAGTCGGAGATCAACCGCGCGGCGCTCGGCCAACCGGCGATCGTCTCCCCGCGCGGCGACGCCCGCCTGCGCACCCGCGCGACCTTCGTCCGGGCGGAGCCGCTGGTCGTCCCCAAGCGCTCGCTCACCAACGCCGCGACCGAGCGGGTAGACGTGCGCGTGCTCCAGCTAATTTACGCGCTGCCCGTGGAGGCGGAGGGCTATTTCGTCGGCCAACAGGTTGACGCCTACATCCCGGCGAAGCAGCCGGGCGGGGCCGCGCGGTGAGGCGCGCCCTCCCCCTGCTGGCGGTGCTGCTCGCCGGTTGCGCGACGCGCGCGCCGCGGGTCGAGACCGCGCTGCCGCCGACGCCGGCGAGCCTGCAGCGCTTCACTGCCGGGCCGTTCGGCGCGGCCCCGGGCGCCTGGTGGCAAACGCGGCTGGGCGACCCCGGCTTGCGCCGGCTGGTCGACGCCGCGCTCCTCAACTCGCCCGACCTGGAGGCCGCCGCCGCGCGCATCGAGCAGGGCCGGGCGGAGCTCCGCGCGCGCGAAGCCGAGCGGCGGCCGAACATCGGCGCGTTGGCGTCCGTCGCCGGCAGCCGGGCGGCGACCGCCGAGGGCTTCGGCGGCGGGGGCGACCTGCCGCCCGGCATCTCCATCGACCGCGAGCGGGTGCTCGCGCGGACGGGCGTCGACGCGTCCTACGACCTCGACCTGTTCGGGCGGCTGCGCGCCGACCGCCGCGCCGCCGCGCTCCGCTTGGACGCGGCGACGGCGGACGCGGCGGACGTGCGGCTCGCGCTGGTAACGGACGTCGCCCGCAACTACGTCTCCGCCGCCGCGGCCGATGACCGCGCGGCGGTCGCGCGCGAGAACGTCGCGGCGGCGCGCGATTTGCTGTCGGTCACGCGCGCGCGGGTCCGCGCCGGGCTCGTCGCCGGCATTGACGAGGCACGGGCGGAGGGGCTGCTGGCAGAGGCCGCCGCCAACTTGCCGCTGCTCGAAGGCGAGCGCGCCGCACGGATCGCCGCGTTGACTACGCTCACCGGCCTGTCGCCCGCCGAGATCGCGCCCGCGGTAGCCGCCGCCTCGCCCCGGCTCAACCTCGGCCCGCCCGCGGCGGGCGTCCCGTCGGAGGTGGTCGCGCGCCGCCCGGACGTCGCCGCCGCCATCGCCCGCGTCGCCGCCGCCGACGCCGACACCGCCGCCGCGCTCGCCCGGCGCTACCCCAGCCTGTCGATCACCGGCTCCATCGGGCTGGTGTTCAACCTGCTGGGCAGCGTCTTCGCCGGCGATCCTTTCAGCCTCGCCGCCGGGCCGTCGCTCGCCGGGCCGCTCTTGGACGGCGGGCGCAACCGCGCGGCGGTGGCCGGCGCGCGGGCGCGCACGGCGGAGGCGGTCGCGAACTACCGCCGCGCGGTGCTCGGGGCGTTTGGCGAGGTGGAGCAGTTCGTGGCGCTGGCCCAGGCCCGTGACCGCCAGCGCATCGCGCTCGACCGGCTCGCGGCGGCGAACGCCGACACGGTGAGCATCGCGCGGGTGCAGTACCGGCGCGGGCTCGCCGACTTTCTCGGCGTGCTCGACGCCCAGCGCGAGCTGTTCCGCGCGCGCGACGCCGCGATTCAGGCGGCGGCGGCGGCGGCGGACGCGGAACTGGGGCTATTCCGGGCGGTGGGGGGCGACCTGCCAGTCGGGGCGGCGACGTCCGGCGCGGCCCGACCTCCCGCTGGTACGTCGCGCGCACCCCGATCCCGTCAGCCCTGAGCTCGTCGAAGGGCGGGCGACACCCACCCATGCCCGTTTGTGCGGCCCGCCCTTCGACAAGCTCAGGGCTGACGGATGTGAGGCGGTCGAACCGGAGCGGGATGCCTCACGCCCACTCCCCTTCCACCAACGGCGCGATCGGCGTCACCCGCTTCGGCAGGTGCAGCCTTCGCAGGACGCTCTCCGCCGTCGGCGCGCGGTGCTTCGCGTCGACCTCGCCCCCCGCCTCGTCGCTCGCGCCGATCAGGATGAACTCCGTCCGCTCGAAGTCGAGCAGGTGCGGGTCGCTGCCCGTGAACCGCCGCGCGCCGAAGTCGCGGCGCTGCATCGCCTTCGGGTAGCGGACCCGCTCGCCCTCGCGCAGACCGATGTTCGGCGGGTTCGCCACTTCCGGGTTCTTGACGCTGATCCGGTAGGTCGCCTCGGCGACGATGCCCAGCGCGCGCTGCGCCTCGCCCGGCTCTGCCGGCAGCTCGAGCCGGTAGGACAGGTGCAGTCCTTGCCGGTCGCGCGCGAGCGCGTAGGCCCCCTCGCCCACTGGCCGCGCCGCCGGGTTGACGCGGTGGCCGCGCGTCTTGGTGTCGTACTCCTGGACGCGCAGCGCCTCGGCGATCGGCTCGACCTCGTCCGTCACCAGGTCGACGAGGCCCCACTCGCGCTCGTGGACCGCGATGTCGGGCAGGTGCTTGCGGCCAACGGTCAGCAAGCGGAACAGCTTCCCGTCCGCCCGGCGCAGGACCATGTGGAAGCGCTGCACGTCGTCGATCCCGCGCGGTTCACTCGCGTCAATCTTCAGGCGGTAGAAGAAAAACAGGTCGCCGCGCTCGGCTTGAGTTTCGTCGTCTTGCGCCATCCGTTCCTCCTCAGTCCGCCTCGCCGAGCGCGCGGCGCAGCTGCGCTTCGCGGTGGTCGAGCTCCTCCTCGATCACGCGCAGCCGCTCGGCGTCGAGCTCGCCCTGGTGCTCCGCCAGCCGCCGCCGGGCGGCGTGCACCGCGTCGAGGCGGATGTTGAGCCGCGCGTCGCGCAATTCGTGTGCGCCTTCCTCTCGCGTCAGGCGCGACAGGGCGAGCGCGCGTTGGCGGAACTCGGGCAGCAGCGCGCGGGCGACCTCGCGCGTGTCGGGCTCGCGCAGGCGGTCGAGCACCGCGTCGAGTTCGACCGCGGCGAGCTTGCGGCGCACCCGCGCCTCGTCCTCCTCAATGCCCTGCGCCTCCGGCGCGGTGGCGCGCAGCCGGCGGATCACCCAGCCGAGCGTGGTGCCCTGGAAGACGAGCGTCGCGAAGATCGCGGAAAAGGCGAGAAAGACGATGATGTCGCGGAAGGGGAAGTCGGCGGGCAAGGACAGCGCGGCCGCTAGGCTGACCACGCCGCGCATGCCGGCCCAGCTGATCACCCCCATATGATTGGCGGGCTCCATCGACTTGCCCCGGCCGCTCCGCACGGCGCGGGTGAGGTAGCCGGTGGCGAAGACCCAGACGAAGCGGCTGGCGACCAGCGCGCCGGCCACCGCCGCGGCGAGCCCGAGCAGGTCGAGCAAGGCGTAGGCCGCCAGCCGCTCGACCAACCCGCGCAGCTGCAGCCCAATCAGGATGAAAACGAACGAGGTCAGGAGGAATTCGAGGAAATTCCACACGGACGTCGACTCTAGCCGCACCCGCGCGGAGAAGACGCGATGCTGGTTGCGCCCGATGACCAGCCCGGAGGCGACGGCGCCGAGCACGCCGGACACGTGGAGCTGCTCGGACAGGAGGAACGCCGCGTAGCCGGTGAGGATCGACAGCGTGGTCTCCAGCAGGCTGTTCTCCATGCGACGGAACGCCCACAGCGCTATGTGGCCGAGCGCCCAGCCGACCGCCGTCCCGCCCGCGGCGTTGAGCAGGAAGGAGCCGACGGCGCTCCCCCACTCCACCGTGCCCGCGGCGACCGCGGCGACCGCGAAGCGATACAGGACGAGGCTGGACGCGTCGTTCAGCAGGCTCTCGCCTTCCAGCACGGTGACGATGCGCTTGGGCACCCGCACTTCCTTCAGCACCGCCGCCGCCGCCACCGCGTCGGGCGGGGCAACGATGGCGCCGAGCGCGATCGCCGCCGCCCAGGGCAGCTCGGGGATCAGCCACTTTGCGGTCGCCCCCACCGCCGCCGCCGTGAACAGCACGGCGCCCACCGCGAGCAGAAGGATAGGGCGGAGCGCGCCGCGGAAGGCGGGCCAGTCGGTGCGATAGGCGCTGAGCTGGAGGAACGGCGGCAGGAACAGGGCCAAGGCCAAATGCGGCTCGAGCTCGATCGCCGGCAGGCCGGGAACCATGGCGAGCGCCATGCCCGCGAGCACCAGCAGCACGGCATAAGGCACGCGCAGCCGCCCGGCGAGGATGGCGAGTCCCGCGCAGGCGGCGAGGAGGATCAGCAGGGTCTCGAACAGGTGCATCGCGGGAGGCCTACCGCCCCAGCCCCCACACGGCGGCGATCAGCGGCGTGCCGACGAACAGGACGATGAGCGTGAGGGGCAGGCCCAGCCGCCAGTAATCGCCGAAGCGGTAGCCGCCGGGGGCCATAACCAGCGTGTTGCACTGATGGCCGATGGGGGTGAGGAAGTCGCACGCCGCGCCCACCGCGACCGCCATCAGGAACGGGTCGGGATTGAGGCCGAGCCGCCCCGCCAGGCTCGCCGCGACGGGAGCGATCACCAAGACGGTCGCCGCGTTGTTGAGGAAGGGGGTGACGGCCATCGCCGTGGCCATCATCAGCCCCAGGATCGCCAGCGGCGGCAGGAAGCCCGCGACGACCTCCAGCCCGCCGGCGAGGAGGTAGGTGCCGCCCGTGGTCTGGATCGCCTCCGCGACCGGGATCAGCGCAGCGAGGAGCACGATCACCGACCATTCGATCGTCTGATAGGCTTCGTCCATCGTCAGCACGCGGAGCAGCAGCATGGCGGCGGCCGCGCCGGCGAAGGCGACCGCGACGGGCACGACGTTGAAGGCGACCAGGACCATCGCTGCGGCGAGGGCGAGCACGGGCAGCCAAGAGCGCCGCCGCGCCCCGAGCGCCACGTCGCGCTCGGACAAGGGCAGGACGCGCAGTTCGCCCAGCGCCTCGGCGAGCGCCGCGCGCTCGCCCTTCAGGATCAGCACGTCGCCGACCGCGAAGCGGAGGCCCCCCAGCCGCTGGCCGATCCGCTCGCCGCTGCGGCTCACCGCGAGCAGGCGCAGCCCGTGCCGGCGGTGGAGCTCGGCGCGCGCCGGGGACAGGCCGACGAGCCGCGAATCGGCGGTCACGACGCCCTCAACGACGTTACTATCCGCCGTGGTAGAGACGTCTTCGTCCAGGTCGCCCGCGAGCTGCAGGCCGGCGCGCGACACGAGCCGCTCCAGGTCGTCCGGCTCACCGTCGAGGAGCAGCAGGTCGTCCTCCCGCAGCACCCAGCCGGGGGCCGCCGCGTGGCGGCGGAAGCGTTCGCGGATCACGGTGGTGACGGTTACCGCGCCGTCGGCCGCCGCTTCCAGCTCCGCCACAGTCCGATCCGCGAAGGGCGAGGAGGCGGGCAGCCGCGCTTCGGCCGTGTACAGTTCCAGGTTGAACGCCGCGTCCATCGTCGCCGCGCCGCGCCGGACGGGGAGCAGGCGATAGCCGAACGAGAGAAACAGCAAGCCCACGGCGGCGATGCCGAGCCCGACGGGCGCGTAGTCGAAAAGTCCGAAAGGCTCGCCGACGATGTCCTCGCGCACCTTGGAAACGATGATGTTAGGCGAGGTGCCGACCAAGGTCACGAGCCCGCCGATCAGGGAGCCGAAGGCCATGGGCATCAGGAGGAACGAAGTGGGTGTCCCAGTGCGCCGCCCGAGCTGTTGGGCGACCGGCATGAACATGGCGAGGGCGCCGACGTTCTTGGTCACCATGGAAGTCAGCGTCACAGCCGCCGTGAGCGCGGGCACCTGGCTCCGCGCCGTGCGCAGGCGCCGCAGGATCGGCCTCATCGCCGTCTCCACCGCGCCCGACCGCGCCACGGCGGCCGAAACGAGCAGGGCGGTGGCGACGATCACCACCACGTCGTCGCCGAAACCGGAGAAGGCCTCGTCGGCCGGGATGACGCCGATTACCACGCCCGTGAGCAGGCTGAGCAGCGCGACGAGGTCGTAGGACAGCCGGCCCCAGATGAACATGCCGACGGTGCCGGCCATCAGCAGGAACGCCAGCCAGTAGTCGGGCAGCGCGGTCATCCCGCGGCGGGCGCGTGCGCTTGCTCGGCTAGGCGCGTCCGGAGCAGCGCCAGCACCGCGACCTCTTCCGGCCGCAGCTTCGACAGGTCGCCACCGAGCTCCTCCTCGACCTCTTCGCGCACTTCCAGCACCAGCTCCTTGGCGAGGTAGCTTTCGAAGACCTCCGGGTGGACGTAGCATTTGCGGCAGATCGCCGGCGTATTGCCGAGCCGCGCGGAGACCCGCTCGATCGCTTGGCGGATGTTCTTCTTCGCCGCGGCTTGACTGTCGACCTCCTCGAACTCGGCGAGCGCGTGGGCGGCGAGCACCGTGCCGGTCCAGGTGCGGAAGTCCTTGGCGGTGATCTCTCGCCCGCTGATCTCTTTCAGGTAGGCGTTAACGTCCGACGAGGTGACGTCGTGGACCGCGCCGTCCGCATCGCGGTACTGGAACAGCTCCTGCCCCGGCAGGTCCTGGCAGGCCTTGACGATCTTCGCCACGCGGCGGTCGCGGAAGTCCAGCTTCCATTCTTTGCCACTTTTGCCGGTGAAGTGGAAATGGACCTGGCCGCCCGTCACGTCGACGTGCTCGTCCTGCAGCGTGGTCAGCCCGTAATGGTCGTTCTGCTTGGCGTAGTCGTCGTTGCCGATGCGGATCATGGTGTGCTCGAGCAGGTGCACGACCGTCGCCAGCACCTTCTCCCGCGGCAGGCCGCGCAAGCTCATGTGCTCGGCCACCGCGGCGCGGATGCGCGGCAAGGCGGCAGCGAAGTCGAACATGTGCTCGTACTTGGTGCTCTCGCGAAACTCGCGGAACTTAAGGTGGTAGCGGTACTGCTTGCGCCCCTTGGCGTCGCGGCCGGTGGCCTGGATGTGACCGTCGGCGTGGGGGCAGATCCAGACGTCCGTATAGGCGGGCGGGATAGCGAGCGAGCGGATGCGCACCAGCGTCCTCTCGTCCGCTATCTCCTTCCCGCGCGGACCAACGTAGCGCCAATCCTCGCCCGCGCGCTCGCGGGTGATGCCCGGTTTGGCGTCCGACACGTAGCGCAGACCGGCGAGCTCGGCCGCCTCCTGCGGGTCGACCACCGTGATGGGCTCGGCGTCTTCGAGTTCCTGGGGGAGCGTGGGCTTCATGCGGGTCCGGCTTCGTTGAACGGGAACGAAGCGCGGCAGGCCTCCCCTTGTTCCGCGCGGAGCCGACGACGCGCCCGGCGGTTAAGCGAACATGGCCATCCCTCGCCTCCTCCACCGCCTGCTCGACAACGCGAACGACCGCGACGGCCGCGCCCGCGCGCTGGAGCCGCCCGTCGCGATGGCGAGGCTGGGCGGGGCGGCGGACGCGCCGCCCGCGGAACGCCGCATCCCGCCCCCGCCCCAGCCGGTTGCGGAGGGGATCGCGGTCAAGCTGCTCGCCGGCTGGCTGGAGAACCGGCGGCAGACGCTGATCCCGCACACGCTCAACTTCGGCGCGCTGCCGGAAACGCAAGCGCAAATGCTGCTGCGGTTGATGGCGGCGGCGGCGCAGGCCGACGGGCAGGTCGACCCGAACGAGGAGCGCCAGATCGGCCAAGCGCTGGACCGTTTCGGAGCGGGCGCCGAGCACGAGGCAGAGCTGCGGCGCGCGCTGGCGGAGCCGGTCGCGCTCGGGCCGCTGCTGGCGGAGGTGCGGGCGGTCGGCTTGAGCTCGCACGGCTACGCCGCGGCGCTGCTCGCGGTGAACCGGGCCAGCCGAGTGAACCAGCTATTCCTGGATTATCTGGCGGCGCGGCTGGGGCTGCTGTCGGACGTGGCGGAGAGCTTGGCGAGCCGGTATCGGGCGTGACAGGTAGCGAGCGCCTTCCCCTCAACCCTGAGCGGTAGAGGACCTAAGCCGCCTCCTCGCTCAGCGCGCGCAGCGCGCCCTGCAGTTCGTCGCTGCCCACCAGCAGCCGCCGCGCCAAGTCGCTCAGCGTCACCCAGCCGACCACGGCCCCTCCGGCGTCGCGCACCGCCAGCCGGCGGACGTTGTGCGCCGCCATCAAGTCCATCGCCGCCTGCACGCTGTCGTCCGCGCCGCAACCGATCACCGGGCGCGACAGCACGTCCGACACGCGGACCTGCGCGGGATCGAGGCACCTGGCGACGACGCGGTAAAGGATGTCGCGGTCGGTCACCACACCCTCCAGCCGCTCCTCGCTGCCCACCGGCAACGCGCCGACGTCGAGTTCGCCCATCAGGGTGGCTGCCTCGCACACGGTGGCGTCCCCCGCGACGAACTCGACGTGGGCGGTCATCACCTCGCCCACCCTCACGCGGCGGCTCCCGCCCCGGCCAGCGCCGCGTCGATCTGGCCGAGCAGCTTGGAGAAGTCGACGGGCTTGGCGTGATAATCGTCGCAGCCCGCGGCGAGTGCCTTCTCCCGATCGGTGGCGAGCGCGTGGGCGGTGAGCGCGATGATCGGGATGCTCCGCACCGTCGGATCAGCGTCGTCCTTGAGCGTCCGCGCCGCCGTCCAGCCATCCATCACCGGCATGTTCATGTCCATGAGGATCAAGTCGGGCCGCTCCGCCCGCGCCTTGTCCACCCCAGTCTGCCCATCGTTGGCGACCGAAACCTCGTGCCCGCGCCGCCCGAGCCGGCGGGACAGGAAGTCCCAGATTTCCTGCGTGTCCTCGACCAGCAACAGCTTAGCCATGCGCTCCGTCCTTCCCGCCCGCGATCCGCTTCAGTTCGCCGAGCAGCTCCTCACCGCTCTCCTCGCTCGTCTGCACGATGCTCTCCACCCGCCCGCGCAGCCGCGCGCGCTCCTCCTCGCCGATCTCGCCCTCGGCGAGCGCGACCACCGGGATGTCCCGCAGCTCCTTCGAGCGGCGCAGGTCGCAGAGCAGCGAGAAACCGCCCACCTCCGGCTGCTCCATGTTGACTAGGATGATGTCGGGCCGGTGCTCGGCGATGAAGCGCATCGCCTCCTTTGCCTCGCCCGCCTCGACCACCGTCCAGCCCGCGCCCGCCAGCAGCTCGCGCAACTCGGCGCGGGCGCTCGCGTCACCCTCGACCACCAAGGCGTGGGTGGGGTGCAGGCGCACCCGCTCCACCGCCTCGCGCAGGCGAGGCCACTGGATCGGCTTCTGCAGATAGTCCGCCGCGCCGAGCGAGAAGGCGAGCCCGCGCTCGTGGACCATGGAGATCATGATCACCGGCACCTCAGCGAGCGCCGGGGCCTCCTTCAGCCGCGACAGCACCGCCCAGCCGTCCATCCGCGGCATCATCACATCGAGCAGGATGGCGACCGGCCGCGCTTCCGCGGCGGCGCGCAGGCCCGCTTCGCCGTCCGGCGCGACGCGCACGGCGAAGCCCTCGCGCGACAGGAAGCGCGTCAGGAGCTCGCGGACGTGCGGGTCGTCGTCGATCACCAGCACCAGGTCGGCGTCGCCGGCCGCCGTGGGCTCCTCGGCCGCGCCGGCCTCCTCCGCTTCCGCCTTGTTCTCGATGGAGCGCACGTCCGCCGCCAGCGTGAGGACGAAGGTCGTGCCCCGCCCGTCCTCACTCTCCGCCCGCACGTCGCCGCCGAGCATGGCGGCGAACGCCTTGGTGATCGACAGCCCCAGCCCCGTGCCGCCGAACTTGCGGGTGGTGGACGCGTCCGCCTGGGTGAACGGCTGGAACAGCTTGGCGATCTGCTCGGGCGTCATGCCGATGCCCGTGTCCGACACACGGAACTCGAGCAGGCCGCCGTCGCGCTTCGCCGCCAGCGCGACGCGGCCGTTCTCCGTGAACTTGGCGGCGTTGGACAAGAGATTGAATAAGCACTGCCGCAGCTTCACCGCGTCCGAGAACATCTCGCCCAAGTCGGGCGCGAGGTCGAGCGCCAGCTCGTTGCCCCTTTTGGCGATCAGCGAGTGCACGGTATCCGCGACTTCGGTCGCCAGCGCGGCCACGTCGAAAGGCTCGGCTTCCACCTCCATCTTGCCCGCCTCGATCTTGGAGATGTCGAGCACGCCGTTGATGAGCGACAGCAGGTGCCGCGCGCTGCTCTCGATCTTATCGAGGTCGGCTTTGACGAAGGCCGCCTCTGGCCCGAGATCCTCCACCTCCTCCGCCAGCATCTCCGAATAGCCGATCACGGCGGTGAGCGGGGTGCGCAGCTCGTGGCTCATGTTGGCGATGAAGCTGCTCTTGGCGCGGTTCGCCTCCTCCGCCGCTTCCTTGGCGGACGCCAGCTCCTCCTCAATCAGCCGCTGCTCGGTGACGTCCGTGTTGGTGCCAAACCAGCGAACGATCTCGCCCCGCCCTTCGCGGATCGGCAGGGCGCGCGTCAGGAACCAGCGGTACTCGCCGTCCGCGCTGCGCAGGGGGAAGGTGTCCTCGAAGGGTTCGCCGCCCTCGATCGCCCGGGCGAACTCCGCGGCGACGCGGTCGACGTGGTCGGGATGGTGCGCTTCCCGCCAGTCCCAGCCGCGGTGGTTGCCGGGCTTCGCGCCCGTGAACTCGTACCAACGCTTGTTGAACCAGTAAATTGCGCCCGTCGGCTCGGCCATCCAGGCGAGCTGCGGAATGTTGTCGGCGAGCGCGCGGAATTCTTCTTCGCGGTCGCGCAACGCTTCCTCGGCGCGCTTGCGGCGGAGGTACTGGCCGAGCTGCTGGCCGAGCGCGGCGACGCCGTCGAGGAAGTCGTCGTCGACCTTCGGCCGGCGGCGGCCGTAGAGCTCGATCACTCCCGTCACGCGGCGGCCGCTCTTGACGGGAAAGGCGAAGCCGAAGCTCAGGCCCGCCGCGGCGAGGTCGGCCGGCGGAACGTCGCTCTGCGCCAGCTCCCCTGCCGCCCAGGCTTGCCCGGCGAGTTCCTCGCCTTCGTCGAGCGTCCGGTCGGCCCGCGCGTCGACCAGCGCGTCGGCCTCGAGGCCCGGCGCATGCCAATGCGCCTCGGCGTGGAGCGTGCGCTCGCGCCGGTCGAGCGTCCAGAAGAAGCCGACCTGCAGCCCCAGGCCCCCGCCTACCGCGGCGAGCAGCTGCGGCAGCACCGCGTCCAGGTCGCCCGCGCCCGCCAAGATGCGGCTCACCGTCACCTGCAGGGCCAGCCGGCGCTGCGCCTCGCCCTGCTCGGACGTGTCGATGAAGCTCACCAGCACGCGGGAGCCATCGCCGGCCTCGGCGAGCGGCCAAGCGGAATATTCAGCAGTGAAGAAGCTGCCGTCCTTGCGCCACAGCGTCTCGTTGGACAGCTTCACCGGCCGCCCCGCGTCGCGCGCGCCGAGCAGCGGGCAGGCGTCAGGCGGAAAGGGCGCGCCGTCCGGGTAGCTGTGGTGGATCAGCTCGTGCATGTCGCGGCCGAGCAGTTCGGCCGCGTCGTAACCAAGCATCCCGAGCGCGGCCGGGTTTGCGTAGGTGCAGCGGCCGGCGGCGTCGATGCGGTAAAGGCCGACGCCGATCGCGTCCAAGCTGGCGCGGTCGGCGGCCGGGTCGGCGGTCAGGGTCGCGTGTTCGTTCATTTGGAAGGTCAACGAAGGCCCCGCGCGCGCCGTTCCGGGCGGAGGATCATTCCTTGAGGCGGATCAATCCTTCCTGCGCGACGCTGGCGACCAGCCGACCGTCGCGGGCGTAGATCGCCCCCCGGTTGAAGCCGCGCGCGCCGCCCGCCCAGGGGCTGTCCATCGCGTAGAGCAGCCATTCGTCGGCGCGGAACGGCTCGTGGAGCCAGACAACGTGGTCCAAGCTCGCGTTCTGCATCTTGTTCGTCCACCAGCTCACCCCGTGCGGCAGCATGGCGGTGCCGAGCAGCGCCATGTCCGATGCGTAAGCCAGCACCGCCTGGTGGAGCGCGGGGTCGTCAGGCAGCGGCGCGGCGGCGCGGAACCAGCATTGGTAGGCGGGCTCGCGCTTCCGCGGCGGGCTCGTGAAGCGCGGCTGCACCGGCCGGATCTCGATGGGCCGGCGGCGCTTGGCGAAGCGCAGGCGCGGGTCCTCCGTCCGCTCCCACTCGCGACGGAACAGGTCGCGCTCGTCTTCCAGCGCCTCCGGCCCGGGCACGTCGGGCATCGGCAGGTGGTGGGCGAGCCCCTCCTCCGGCCGCTGGAAGCTGGCCGTGAGCGACAGGATCGGCTGGCCCCCCTGGGTGGCGATCACCCGGCGCGTAGCGAAGCTCCGCCCGTCGAAGTCGCGCACCACGCGGTAGATGATGGGGAAGTCCTCGTCCCCCGGCCGCATGAAATAAGCGTGGAGCGAGTGGGCGACCTTGCCTTCGCCGGTCGAGCGGTGCGCGCCCATCAGCGCCTGCGCGATTACCTGCCCGCCGAACACGCGCCCCTGCCCGCCCGGCTGGCGCGGGCCGCGGTACAGGTCGACGTCGAGCTGCTCGACGTCGAGCAGGGTGACGAGCCGTTCGACGAGGAGCTCGGGGGTGTACTCGGGTTTGGTCTGGTCGTTCATTCGATTCCCGCGGTTGGACCGGGCTCCCCTAACCGTCAGCCCTGAGCTTGTCGAAGGGCGGGCCGCACGCACCGCCGCCCGCGAGTGTCGCCCGCCCTTCAACAGGCTCAGGGCTGACGCATTCAGGGCTTCGCGCGGCTTTTTCCTAGTACCCCGCCCCTTCCGCCAGCCGGTCCGCGTGGTAGCCGACGTCGCCGAACGCCTCGGCCAGCACCCGCGCGCGCTTCATGTAGAAGCCGATGTCGTATTCGTCGGTCATGCCGATGCCGCCGTGCATCTGCACGCCTTCCTGGACCGCCAAGGTCGTCGCCATGCCCGTCATCGCCTTGGCGATGGACACCGCCGCGTCGGCCTTGGCGTCCCCCGCATCCAGCATTTGCTGCGCCTTGAGCGTCGCCGCGCGGGCGACCTCCATCTCCGAATAAAGGTGCGCGGCGCGGTGCTGGAGCGCTTGGAAAGCGCCGATGCGGACGCCGAACTGCTTGCGCTCCTTCAGATAGCTCACCGTCATGTCCATCGCCCCGCCGCCCACGCCGAGCAGTTCGGAGGACGCGCCCGCGCGGACGTGGCCGAGCATCCGGCGTAAGGTCGCAGCGCCGCCGTCGACCTCGCCGATCACCGCGTCGGCGTCGACCTCCACGCCGTCGAAGCGGAGCCGCGCGGCGAGGCTGGAGTCGGCGAGGCGGCGTGGATCGGCGTGGAGGTTCGCCGCGTCCTTCTCCACCGCGAACAGGGTGATGCCGTCCTCCTCGCCCGGCGCGCCTGCCGTGCGCGCGGCGACGATCAGCAGGTCGGCGACGTGCCCCCCGGCCACGAACTGCTTCGCCCCGGTCAGCCGGAAGCCGTTCCCCGAACGTTCGGCGCGCATGGCGGTGCGCTCCGGCTGGTGCTTCGGCCCCTCGTCGATGGCGAGCGCGGCGACTGCCTCGCCGGACAGGATGGCGGGGAACCAGCGTTCGCGGTGCGCCGCGGCCCCGCCGTTCAGCGCGGTGACTGCGCCGATCGCGGTGGGCAAGAACGGCGAGGGCGTCAGGTTGCGGCCAACCTCCTCCAGCACCACGCCCGCCGCCACCGCGCCGAGGCCGAGGCCGCCCTGGTCCTCCGGGATCAGGATGCCGTTAAACCCCATCTCGCCGAACGAACGCCACAGGTCGCGGGAGAAGCCGGTGGGATCGTCGGCGTCGCGGAGCGAACGTAGGTGCGACACGGGGGCCTGCTCGCCGACGAAGTCGCGCGCGGCGTCGCGGAGCATGGTTTGTTCTTCGGACAGGAACAGGGGCATCTTTTCTCCCTCTCCCCTTCAGGGGAGAGGGCCGGGGAGAGGGGCAGTTCTCCGATCCGGCCCGTGGTCTTTGTTTGGACTGCCCCTCTCCCAACCCTTTCTCCCGAAGGGGAGAGGGCTTCAGTTGCTTGGTAGATCGAGGATGCGCTTGGCGACAATATTGAGTTGCACCTCGCTGGTCCCGCCCTCGATCGAGTTGGCCTTGGTGCGCAGCCACGCGCGCGCGGGCGCGCCGCCGCTCGTCTCCTCCGACTCCCACTCGAGCAGCTCGGAGCCGCCCGCCGACATCGCCAGCTCGTGCCGCGCCTTGTTCAGCTCCGTGCCGTAATATTTCATCATGGACGGTTGCGCGGGGTGGGCGCGCCCGTGCTTAAGCTCGTCGATGAACCGCTCGCTCATCGCGCGGAACGCTTGGGCGCGGACCTCGAAAAGCGCGATCTCCGAACGGAGCACCGGGGCGTCGAGCCGGCCCTTGTCGTCCGTCCCCAGCCGGTCGGCCGCGGCCTGGCCGAGCGTCCGGCCCCCGCCCTCGCGCAGCCCCATGCCCGAGATCATCTCACGCTCGTGGCCGAGCAGGTACTTGGCGACGTCCCAGCCCTTGTTGATTTCGCCGACTAAATTCTTCTTCGGCACGCGCACGTCGTCGAAGAAGGTCTCGCAGAACGGCGAGTAGCCGGAGATGAGCAGGATCGGCTTGGTCGACACGCCGGGCGAGGCCATGTCGAACAGGAGAAAGCTGATGCCGCCCTGCTTGGTGGTGAAGTCGGTGCGGACCAGGCAGAAGATCCAGTCGGCCTTGTCGGCGTAGCTGGTCCACACCTTCTGCCCGTTGATCACGAAATGGTCGCCCGCGTCGTCGGCGCGGGTGGCGAGCGCGGCGAGGTCGGAGCCGGCGTTGGGCTCCGAATAGCCCTGGCACCAGCGGATCTCGCCGCGCGCGATGGGAGGCAGGTGCTCGAGCTTCTGTTCTTCCGTGCCGTACTTCAGCAGCGCCGGCCCGAGCATGGAGATGCCGAAGCTGTTGAGCGGGTTGCGTGCGGCGATGCGCGCCATCTCCTCGCGCAGCACCTTGGTCTCTCCCGGCGACAACCCGCCGCCGCCGTACTCGGCCGGCCAGTCGGGCACCGTCCAGCCGCGCGAGGCCATGGCGTCGAGCCAGCTTTTCTGCGCCGGGTGCTTGTATGTCGCGTTGCGCCCGCCCCACACCACGTCGTCGTCGTCGCGCAGTGGTTCGCGCATCTCCGGCGGGCAGTTGGCTTCGAGCCAGGCGCGGGTCTCGCTGCGGAAGCTGTCGAGGTCGGTCATGCGGCCCTCCTGTTCGCGGTGGGGGCGAGCGCGTACGCCAAGGCGGCGACGCGGATCGCGTGGTGGTCCCGGTACTGGTCCGTGATGAACTGCGCCCCGATCGGCAAGCCCCGCGCGTCCGCGCCGATCGGCGCGGCGGCAGCGGGCAGCCCCGGGAAGGTGGCGAGCCCCGGCCAGGCGAACTGGACGCCGAAAGGCGTGTCCTCGTCGTCGATGCGGAGCGTCCGCTGCGCCATGTCGCCTTCCGGCGGGTGGGGATAAGCGTTGCTCCCCAAGGCCGGCGCGATCACCGCGTCGTACCGCTCGAACAAGCGCCGCCACGCCCGCGCGTTGCGCGCCTGGGCGTCGTGGAGGTCGAACCAGTCGGTGAGCGACGCGGGGGCGCTACCGTCCTGCGGTGCGCCGCGGCTCATCGCGATCAGCAGCATCTTCCAATAGTCGGCATGCTGCGCGACAAGATTTGGCAGCAGGTCCGTGCGGTCCTCGACCTCCGCCCCGTCGCGGGCAAGCGCGTCGCCGATGTTACGGATCGCGCCCGCGATGGCGGCGTCGGCGCGGGCGAGTGGGTGTTCGGTGAGCAGCAGCACGCGCAGACCGCGCGGCTCCCGGACCTCGTCGGCGCGGGGCAGCGGGTGGCGCGCCAGCACGTCGAGCGCCGCGGCGAGGTCGTCCGCGCTCCGCGCCATCGGCCCGATTACCCCCAGCGCAGCGCGCGCGCCGTCCGTGCCGGGGTAGTAGTGGCCTTCCGACGACAGCAGGCCGTAGGTGGGCTTCAGCCCCCACACGCCGCAAAATGACGATGGCACCCGGATGGAGCCGCCGATGTCGGAGCCGACCTCGAGCGGCACCATGCCGGCGGCGAGCGCCGCCGCCGCGCCGCCGGACGAGCCGCCGGGGGTGAGCGAGGCATCGAACGGGTGGTTGGTGCGGCCGTAGATCGGGTTGATCGACTGCAGGTCGGCGAGGCCAGTCGGCACGTTGGTCTTGCCCAGGATCACCGCGCCCGCGGCCTTGAGCCGCTTCACCGCGACCGCGTCTTCCCGCGCGAAGTGCTCGCGGTGCTCGGCGAAGCCCCAGGTGGTCCGGAGCCCCGCGACGTCGAAGCTTTCCTTCACCGTCATCGGCACGCCGAGAAAGGCGCCGCCAGCCTCGCCGCGCGCGATCCGCGCGTCGATTGCGCGGGCTTGGGCGCGGGCGCGGTCGAAGTCGCGGACGACCACGGCGTTGATTGCGCCGTCGCGCTCCTCGATGGCGGCGACGGCGGCGTCGCACGCGGCGAGCGCGCTCGTCTCGCCGCGGCGGATCGCCTCGGCGGTGGCGAGCGCACCGCGCTCAGCCATTGAACCGCTGCCCCTTCTCCGCCTTGTCCGCCAGCAGTTTGCTGAGCTTGAAGTTCGGCCCCAGCAGCTCGCGGTGCGCGGCGAGGCTCGCTACCACGTTCTCCAGCCCCACCGTGTCCGCCCAGAACATCGGCCCGCCGCGGTACACCGGCCAGCCATAGCCGTAGACCCACACCACATCGATGTCCGACGCGCGCTGGGCGATGCCCTCCTCCAGGATCAGCGCGCCCTCGTTCACCATCGGGTAGAGCAGGCGCTCGAGGATCTCCTTGTCGTCGATCGTACGCTGCGGCTTGCCGGACTTCTCCGCGAAGCTGCGGATGTGCCCCGCGACCTCGTCGGACGGCGTCGCCGTGCGCTTCTCGTCGTAATCGTAGAAGCCCTTGCCCGTCTTCTGCCCGCGCCGCCCGCTCTCCACCAGCACGTCGCGGAGCGAGCCGGTGCGCTTGGCCTCGCTGTAGCCAATGTCGAGCCCCGCGAGGTCCGCCATCTGAAACGGCCCCATGGGCATGCCGAACTCGGTCATCACCCGGTCGATGTCCCAGGGCATCGCGCCCTCCATCAGCATCGCGTTGGCCTGCTCCTGCCGCTTGGCGAGCATGCGGTTGCCGATGAAGCCGTGGCACACGCCGGAGACCACGGCGACCTTGTTGATCTTCTTGGCCAGCGCCATGACGGTCGCCAGCACGGCGGGCGAAGTCCTCGCGCCGCGCACCACCTCCAGCAGCTTCATCACGTTGGCCGGCGAGAAGAAGTGCATCCCCACCACGCTCTCGGGGCGCGCGGTGGCCCGGGCGATATCGTCGATGTCGAGGTAGGAGGTATTCGACGCGAGGATGGCGCCCGGCTTCACAACGGCGTCGAGCTTGGCGAAGACCTCCTTTTTGATCTCCATCAGCTCGAACACCGCCTCGATCACCAGGTCGCAGTCGGCGAGGTCCCCGTAGTCGAGCGTGTGCGAAAGCATCCCCATCGCCTGCTCAACCTTCTCGGGCGTCAGCCGGCCCTTCTTCGCCGTGTTCTCATAGTTACGGCGGATGATTCCCACGCCCTTGTCGAGCGGTCCCTGCTCGCGCTCGAGAATCACCACGGGGATGCCCGCCGACAGGAAGTTCATGGCGATGCCGCCGCCCATGGTGCCCGCGCCGAGGATGCCGACCTTCTTGATCGGAAGCAGCTGCGTGTCCGCGGGCAAATCGTCGATCTTGTTCGCCGCGCGCTCGGCGAAGAACAGGTGACGCTGGGCGCGGCTCTGGTCGCCGGTCATCAGCCCCATGAACAGCTCGCGCTCGCGGGCGATGCCCTCCGCGAAGGGCAAGGTCGCGGCCGCCTCCACCGTCTTGATGCAGGCTTCCGGCGCGTCGAAGCCGCGGATGCGGCGCGCGTTGGTTTGGCGGAACTGGTTGAACACGCTCTGGTCGGTGCCGCCGATCTTGTCGGTGCGCTCGCTCGCCTTGGGGTGGTTCCCGCCCTTGGCCGCCACCTCGCGGGCGAAAGCAACCGCTTCTTCCACCAGCTTGTCCTCGCTGACGATCCGGTCGATCAGCCCCATCTCCAGCGCGCGTTTGGCCGGCACCGGGTCGCCCATGACGATCATCGGCAGCGCCGCTTCTACGCCCACCACCCGCGGCAGCCGCTGGGTGCCGCCGGCGCCGGGCAGCAGCCCGAGCTCGACCTCCGGCAGCCCGAGCTTCGCCGACGGCACGGCGACGCGGTAGTGCGCGCCCAGCGCGACCTCCAGCCCGCCGCCAAGCGCGGTGCCGTGGATGGCGGCGACCACCGGCACGCTGCTCCCTTCCATAGCGTCGATCACCTCGGGCAAAGCCGGGCCGGTCATCGGGCGGCCGAACTCGGTGATGTCCGCGCCGGCGAAGAAGGTGCGGCCCGCGCCGCGGACCACCACCGCCTTGATCGACGGGTCGGTCTTGGCTTCCGCCATCGCGTCCGCCAGCCCCTGGCGGACCGCCGCGCCCAGCGCGTTGACCGGCGGGTTGTCGGAAGTGACGATCAGGACCTCGCCGTCGCGGGCGGTAGTGACCTTGCTCATGGAGGCTCTCCCTGTTTTCCTTGAGCGCGGCCTTAATGGACAATAGTTTGGCTTGCAAAGGCGCGCGTCCGACGCGCCAGACAGGAGAACGCCCGTGACCGACGTCGCCGAGATGACCCGCGAAGCCGCCGCGAAATCGTGGCCGGCGGCGTCGCTGCAACAGATCCAGAACCAGCTCTGCGCCCCCGGCATGCCGTTCGAGATGGAGGAGATCGAGGTCCGCGGTGTCCCCACCCGAGCGTGGAAGAACGCGCCGTCGAACCTCCGTGCGCTCGCGGCGCTCGCGCGGAGCCACGGCGATCGCCTGTTCCTCGCGCTGGACGAGGAGCGGGTGTCCTACGACGCGTGGCACCGCGCGACCGCCAGGCTCGCCGCCGAGTTTCGCGCGCGGGGCGTGGCGAAGGGCGACCGGGTGGCGATCTGCTCGCGCAACCTGCCCGAATGGCCCGTCGCCTTTTTCGCGGCGGTGACGCTGGGCGCGATCGCCGTGCCGCTTAACGCCTGGTGGACGGGGCAGGAGCTCGACTACGGGCTGCGCGACAGCGGCGCGAAGCTCCTCGTCGTCGACGGCGAGCGCTGGGCGCGGATCGCGCCGCACATGGGCGCGCTGCCCGCCTTGGCGCACGTGCTGGTCGCGCGCGCGCTCGGCCCGTTGGAAGGCTCCGCCGCCGCGCTCGAAGAGGTGATCGGGACGCCCAACGGCTGGGCGGCGCTGCCCGGCGCGGACCTGCCTGAAGCGGACATCCACCCCGACGATCCGGCGACGATCTTCTACACCTCCGGCACCACCGGCGAGCCGAAGGGCGCGCTGGGCACTCACCGTAACCTCGTCACCAACATCATGTCGGGGGCCTACGCGGGGATGCGCTCCGTGCTACGCCGCGGCGAAGCGCCGCCGGAGCCGACCCCGAAAAAGAGCCTGACCGTCATCCCCCTCTTCCACGTCACCGCCTGCTCGGCGGGGCTGATGGGGACCATGGCGGCGGGGAACAGCATGTTCTTCATGCGCCGCTGGGACACGGTAAAGGCGTTCAAGCTGATCGAGGAGGAGCGGATCAACATGACGGGCGGCGTCCCCACCATCGCCTGGCAGATGGTGGAGCACCCCGACCGCGAGAAGTACGACCTGTCGAGCATCGAGGCGATCGCCTACGGCGGTGCCCCCGCCGCGCCCGAGCTGGTGCGGCTGATCCGCGACGTGTTCGGCGCGCTCCCCGGCAACGGCTGGGGGATGACGGAAACGATGGCCACCGTCACCAGCCATTCGTCGGAGGACTACGAGCGCCGCCCCGACAGCTGCGGCCCGCCCGTGCCCGTCTCCGACCTTAGGATCATGGCCGACGACGGCGTGACCGAACTGCCGGTGGGCACCGTCGGCGAGCTGTGGGCGCGCGGACCGCAGATCGTGGCGGGCTACTGGAACAAGCCGGAGGCGACCGCGGCGACCTTCGTCGACGGCTGGGTTCGCACCGGCGATCTCGCGCGGCTCGACGAGGAGGGCTTCTGCTACATCGTCGACCGCGCCAAGGACATGGTGATCCGCGGCGGCGAGAACATTTATTCGACGGAGGTGGAGAACATTCTCTACGAGCACCCGGCAGTGACGGACGCCGCGCTCGTCGGCATCCCCCACCGCACGCTGGGCGAGGAGCCCGCGGCGGTGGTCCACCTCGCCCCCGGGGAGAGCGCGACCGAGGAGGAGCTGCGCGACTGGGTCCGCGCCCGGCTCGCCCCGTTCAAGGTGCCGGTGCGCGTGCTGTTCAGCGAGACCACGCTGCCGCGGAACGCGAACGGGAAGATCCTGAAAAAGGACCTGAAGGGGATGTTCGAGGCCGGGATCCCGGCCGCGTGACGGCGGCCGATGTCCTCCGCTTCTGGTTCGACGAGACTCCGCCCGAGCGCCGCTTCGCCGCCGACCCGGAGTTCGACGCGACGATCCGCGCCCGCTTCGGCGCGGCGACGGACGCGTCGCTGGACGGCGCGCGGCCGTTCGGGGACGATGACCCGCACGACGCGCAGAGCATCCTCGCCCACGTCATCCTGCTCGACCAGTTCCCGCGCAACCTCCACCGCGGCTCCGCCCGCGCCTTCGCGGGCGACGCGCCGGCGCTCGGGCTGACGAAGAACGCGCTCGCCCGCGGGCTGGAACGGGCGCTGACGCCCGAGCTGCGCCAGTTCCTGCTCATGCCGCTGATGCACAGCGAAGCCTCGCAAGACCAGGCGCGCTCCGTCGAGCTGTTCGCGGCGCTCGGGTGCGAGCAGGCAGCCGATTACGCCCGCAGCCACCGCGACACGATTGCCCGCTTTGGCCGCTTCCCCGCGCGCAACGCAGCGCTGGGACACGAGAGCACGGCGGAGGAACTAGCGTTTCTGGAGGAGCGGCCTGAGGGGTTCTAGGGACGGCTCAGACGCAAGGGAAGGTCCGCTTTCCACTCATTGTGAACATCAACTCGCACCTCCAGCCAACAGACTGATGCTGAAATTTGTCTGACACCTACGTGGCTCCATCGAACTGGATAAGGTCGGCCCAATTAATGACGTGCTCGGCCGTGTGGAG
>CADCVW010000055.1 GCA_902806235.1 uncultured Sphingomonadaceae bacterium
GGCGGCGGCCAAGGCGGCGACCACCGCCGCCAGTCCCGCGGCGTGCGCCGGTGAGCAGCGGTAGCCACTCCCCGCCCGAGCCGCCGCATCGGCCACGCCGCCCGCCGTCATGCCCCCGCGGGCCGGACCAGCGCGGCGTCGGAAGCCGCGTTGTTGTAGGCTTCCACGGCCGATTTACGCGAAGCGATCAGGTAGATGAGCACGCCCACGCCCGCCTTGGCGACGATGTCGGCGACGCTGTAGCCGACCTGCAGCGCCGTTTCTACGGACGCGCGGGAGAAGGAGGCGTAGGGGACCATGTACACGATTGGGTAGAAGCCCCAGGAGGCGAAGGTCCGACGTTCGACGGGGCAGTGTGGGGCGCCATCGCCGCCTTCGACCCGCGCGCGCCCGAGTCATGCGTATCCCCGGTACGGCCTGAACGATCCGAAGGACTGCTCACCCACCGCACCCCTGAAGGCGGAGGACTGAAACGAAAAAGGCCGGGCCCGCGCTGTGCGCGGACCCGGCCCCCTGTTCGTCCGTGTCGCTCCCGAAAGGGGCGGCGCGGGTTTTTACATCGCGTTGGCGACCTGGTTCTGCTGCGCGGGCGACATGTTCTCCGCCTCGACGTCAGCGTCGTCGATCGCTTCCTCCTTGCGCTCGCCGTCCTCGGCGACCGCTTCGGCCTGGGCTTCCATGCCCTCGGCGGCCGGGCCGGACATGTTGTCGGCCATCGCTTCCATGTTCTCGGCCTGGGCTTCCGCCGCGTCCGCAACGTTGTCGCCCATCGCGTCGTCGCCTGAACCGCCGCAGGCGGCCAGCGCCAGGAACGCGGACGCGGCCGCGAGCTTCAGAATGTTCTTCATGTGAGTCGTCCCCTTTGCACGGAGCGGCCGGGGCCGCTCGCCGGGCGCTTGGTCCCACATTTTCGAGCAGGGCGCTAGCCTATAAAAGCTGAGGCTCCCGGAGCCACGCTCCAAGCGTGGCTCCGGGAGCCTCAGCTAAGTGGGGAGCTTCTGTTGCTCGGTGCCCCCCGTACCGCCGGTGTCCGCTTCTGTTGCCCGGTGCGGCCCGAACCGCGCTTTCGTCCGATGTAACCTAAACCGTGAGGTCCGGGTTACGCGGCGATTGCGAGCGCCTCGTTATCGTTGGCACTTAGCGTTTTGAGCATATGACGGCTTACTCAGGCCGGGCGAAAATACCGTCTTTGGACGCACGTCGATCCTGGTTCGGCCCCATCAGCTGAACTGCGCCCTCGCCGACACGCATGAAGCGTGCCGCCGAGCGGCTCAGCTCAAGTGGTGGAGCCGCCGGGTACTGCCCCCGGGTCCGCTGCGTTTATTACACGACACCGTTTATCGCCATAGCCGGGCGAACCCGACGTTATCGATATAAGCGACGCGGGCGGGCATGGGAAGAGGTGGACCTCAAGACCTTGCGCGCCCGCGCTTCCCGGTGTCAGGTGGGGCGGAGAGCCCGTCGGGGCCGAATTGTCAGGAGAATTCGCCAATGGCCACCGTCGCGGGCGCGGGCAGGAGCGCGGGGGCACCGCCCGCGGGGATCAGCCGCAACGGGCGGCGGCTGGCGATGGGGCTGCTGCTGCTCACCTATATCTCGAGCTATCTCGACCGATCGATCGTCAACATCCTGATCGAGCCGATCCGCGAGGACTTAGGGCTCGCCGACTGGCAATTGGGGTTCCTGTCGGGCACGGCCTTCGCGATCTTCTACGCCACCCTCGGCATCCCCGTGGCGCGGCTGGCGGACCGGGGGAACCGCAAGGCAATCATCGTCGCGTCGCTCACCATCTGGAGCGGCATGACGGCCGTGTGCGGGCTGGCGGGGAACTTCGTCCAGCTGGCGCTCGCCCGCGTCGGCGTGGGGGTGGGCGAGGCGGGATCGAGCCCGCCGTCGCATTCCATCATCGCCGACCTTTACCCGCGCGAGGAGCGCGGGCGGGCGATGAGCATCTACTCGCTCGGCGTGTACATCGGCGGCGGGCTCGGCACCATCATGGGCGGGCTGGTGGCGGCCGAGTACGGCTGGCGCGCGGCCTTCTTCATCGCGGGGCTGCCGGGGCTGCTGCTCGCGCTGCTGGTGTGGCTGTTCCTCAAGGACCCGGCGCGCGGCGCGTCCGAAGGAGGCCGCGCCGTCCCCGCGGCGGCCGAGCAGGCGCCCGTCGGCGAGGCGTTCCGCACGCTGTGGGCGAGCAAGGCGTCGCGTTGGCTGATCACGGGGGTGACGCTGACCTCCTTCGTCGGTTACGGCAAGGGGGCGTTCGGGCCGTCGTTCCTGATCCGCTCCTACGGGCTCGACCTTGTCACGGTGAGTGCGATGGTCGCGCCCATCGTCACCCTGCTCGGCGCGGCGGGCGTGCTGCTCGGCGGCTGGGCGGCGGACCGACTGGGTCGCCGCGACCTGCGCTGGACGGCGTGGGTGGTCGCCGCGGGCAAGCTCGCAGCCTTCCCGTGCTGGATGGCCTTCTACCTGTCGGAAAGCCTGTGGATCGGCATCCCCGCCTACATGGCGGCGAACCTGTTGTCCGCGCTGTACCTCGGGCCGACCTTCGCGATGATCCAGAGCCTCACGCCGCTCCGGCTCCGGTCGATGGCGGCGGCGGTGATGCTGTTCGTGCTGAACCTCATCGGGCTGGGCTTGGGGCCCCTGCTGATCGGCGGCGTGAGCGACCTGCTCCGCCCCGCGTTCGGCGAGGAGTCGCTGCGCTGGACGCTGGTGGGGGCGAGCGTGATGACCTTCCTCGCCGCCCTGCCCTATTACTGGGGCGGCAAGCATTACGCGCGGGAGCTGGCGGCGGCGGAGGGGCGCTGACGCCCCTCCGCCGCCCCTACCTGCCCCCCGCCGGATCGAGGTCGAGCCCGGCGTGGCCCGCGTGGGGGGTGTGCGACGGCGCGTGGGGCGGCTCGAGCTCGACGGGCTCGGGGCGCTCGAGCCGGCCCGCCTCCCACTTCGCTACCACGGCGGCGGCGACGGCGTTGCCGACCACGTTGGTCGCCGAGCGGCCCATATCGAGGAAATGGTCGACGCCGAGGATGAGGAGCAGCCCGGCCTCCGGGATGCCGAACATCGTGAGGGTGGCGGAGATCACGACGAGCGAGGCGCGGGGGACGCCGGCGACGCCCTTGGAGGTGATCATCAGCACGAGCAGCATGGCGATCATCGTGCCGAGCGACAGGTCGATGCCGTAGGCCTGGGCGATAAAAATGCTCGCAAAGGTCATGTACAGCATGGAGCCGTCGAGGTTGAACGAATAGCCGAGCGGCAGCACGAAGGAGGCGATGCGCGGCGGGACGCCGAAGCGGTCGAGCGCGGCCAGCGTGCGCGGATAGGCGGCTTCGGACGAGGCGGTGGAGAAGGCGAGCAGCAGCGGCTCGCGGATGTAGCGCACCAACTCGCGGATGCGCGGGCCGACGATGAGGAAGCCAGCGCCGATCAGCAGCAGCCAAAGGATCACCAGCCCGACGTAGAAGGTGCCCATGAAATAGGCGAGGTCGCCGATCACGGACGGCCCGCGCTCGGCCAAGGTGGCGGTGACGGCGGCGAACACGGCCAGCGGCGCGAAGCGCATCACGTAGCCGGTGACGGCGAGCATCACGTCGACGAGGCCATCGATCGCGCGGGCGAGCGGCTTCGCCTTCTCGCCCACCGCGGTGATCGCCACGCCGATGAAGAGCGAGAAGACGACGATCTGCAGGATCTCGTTCTTCGCCATGGCGTCGACGCCGGAGGTGGGCACGATGTGGGTGAGGAATTCGGCGAGCCCGAACTTGGCCCGGTCCACGCCGCTGGCGGCGGCGGCGTCCGGCACGGGGAAGCCGAGGCCGACGCCCGGCTGGAACAGGTTGACGAGAAGCAGGCCGAGGCTGAGCGAGACGAGGCTCGCGCCGACGAACCAGGCCACCGCGCGCCCGCCGACGCGGCCGAGCGCCGCCGTGTCGCCCATGTGGACGATGCCCTGCACCAGGGTGGCGAAGACGAGGGGCGCGATGATCATCTTGATCAGGCGCAGGAACAGGGTGGAGACGATGGCGAAATAGCCGGCGATCGTCTTCAGCCGCGCGGCGGCCTCCGGCGAACCATCGTTCAGGGAGGCGTTGAGCGCCCAGCCGACGACGATGCCGAGCACGAGCCCGATCAGGATATAGGTGGTCAGGCGCTTGGCCACGGCGGGAAGGCTCCTTCAGCGAAGGCGGCACTAGGACGCGGCCGGGCCGCCGGGTCAAGGGGCGCGCGGAGGGAACGCGGGCGCGGGGCGGCCCGTTGGTGGCGGCGAAGGAGACCAGGACATGACCGACCAGGACGGCGCTCCCCGCGCCGAGACGCCGCAAGAGAAGGGCGAGCGCCGCGCGGAGATCGCGCGGGCGACGGACGACCACGAGCTGCTGGAAGGCGCGGAGGACGCGCCGAGCTTCGGTTCGCGCAGCGGCGGCCGGATCGCGCAGAACGTAGGCACGCAAGACGAGCTGAACCAAGCGCTCGGGGCCGACGACGCGGGCACCACGCGCGTGAAGAGCGGCGACAAGGGCGGCGAGCCCAACATCCCGACGCGCGCCGACAACAAGAACCAGAACGTCTGATCCAGCCGGAGGCTTCCATGACAAAGAAGGGCGAGCGCAAGAACAGCTTCAACGGCCACGAGGACCGCGAAGGCGGTGACGAGGCGGGGCGCAAGCAGGACGACACAAACAGCCGGACGGGCTCCAAGCAGAATGCGGGGCACGGCGGGCACAAGTAAGGGGGGTAGCGTAAGAGCTCACCCCTAATCCCTCCCAGGAAGCTGGGAGGGGAACACCGGCGATCATGAACGCGCGACTCCCTCCCCGGCTTTCCGGGAGGGGTTAGGGGTGGGCACTTCTTCTTCCCGCCTCCCCACCCACGGCACCTCCCCCCTCTCCGCACGTTCCCCGCGCGTTGATGGGAGAACGACTATGATCGAGCGGCGGCGATTAGGGCGGGACGGGCCGGAGGTGTCCGCGATCGGGCTCGGTTGCATGGGCATGTCCGAGTTCTACGGGACGGGCGACGACACCGAGTCGATCGCCACGATCCACCGCGCGATTGAACGGGGCGTGGACTTCCTCGACACCGCCGACATGTATGGCCCCTTCACTAACGAGGAGCTGGTCGGCCGCGCGATCGCCGATCGGCGGGAGAAGGTCTTCCTCGCCACCAAGTTCGGCAACATGCGGGGCGAGGACCGCAGCTTCAAAGGGGTGAACGGGCGGCCCGACTACGTTCGGCAATGCTGCGAGGACAGCCTGCGGCGGCTCCGCATCGACACCATCGACCTCTACTACCAGCACCGCGTCGACCAGCAGGTGCCGATCGAGGACACGGTCGGCGCGATGGCGGAGCTGGTGGCCCAGGGCAAGGTCCGCTTCCTCGGCATGAGCGAGGCCGCGCCCGCGACGCTGCGGCGCGCAGCCGCGGTGCACCCGATCGCCGCGCTGCAAAGCGAATACAGCCTGTGGTCGCGCGAGGTGGAGGCGGAAATCTTGCCGACCTGCCGCGAGCTTGGCATCGGCTTCGTCCCCTACTCGCCGCTCGGCCGCGGCTTCCTGACCGGGCAGTTCAAGCGGCCGGAGGACATCCCCGAAGGCGATTACCGTCGCTTCGCGCCGCGTTTCCAGGGCGAGAACTTTGCCAGGAACCTGGAGCTCGTGACGGAGATCGAGCGGATGGCGGCGGACAAGGGGTGCACCCCCGCGCAGCTCGCGCTCGCCTGGGTGCTGGCGCAGGGCGGCGACGTCGCGCCAATCCCGGGCACCAAGCGGCGCAAGTACCTCGACGAGAACATCGGCGCGCTCGACGTGCGGCTGACTGGCGAGGAGCTGTCGCGGATCGATGCGGTGTTTCCGACGGGCGCAGCGGCGGGCGAGCGCTACGCGGCGTCGAGCATGGCGACGGTGGACCGCTGATGCTCGCGCCGACCGCGCGGGTTCCGCGCGATCCGGCGGTGGACTCGTCCCTCGCCTTCCTACGCGAGGGCTACGCGTTCATCCCGAACCGGGCGCGGCGGTTCCGCACCGACGTCTTCGAGACGCGGATCATGGGGACGCGCGCTACCTGCGTCACGGGGCCGGACGCCGCGCGGATGTTCTACGGCGAGGCGGCGGACCGCTTCACCCGGGTGGGCGCGATCCCGCTGATCGCGCTGACCCTGCTGCAGGACATTGGCAGCGTGATGACACTGGACCGCGACGCGCACGCGCACCGCAAACGCATGTACGCCGACGTCATGGCGCCGGCCTCGGCCGCAGCGATCGCCGACGCGTTCGAAAGACGCTGGCGCGCGGCGGAGCCGTCCTGGCGCGGGCGGGAGATCAGCTTGTACGAAGCCGGATCGGAGGTGCTGCTCGGCGCGGCGTGCGACTGGGCGGGCGTCCCGCTCGACTCGTCGGAGGTGCGGCCGCGCGCGCGGCTGCTGGCGATGATGGTGGCCGGCGCGGGCTCGCCAGGCTGGCCGAACCTGCGCGGGCACCTCGCCCACCAACCGATCAAGCGGTGGATGAGGCGCGTGGTGGAGCGGTTCCGCGCCGACCGGCGCACGCCGGCGGGGAGCATCGCGCGCCGCTTCGCGCGGTTCCGCGACGAGGGCAGCGCGCTGCTCCCCGCCCCCGTCGCTGCGAAGGAGCTGATCAACATCACCCGCCCAGTGGTGGCGACCGCGCGTTACCTGTGCTTCGCCGCGCTCGCGCTGCACCGCCATCCGGCTTGGCGCGCGCGGCTACGGGGCGACAGCCGGGACGCCTGGAACTTCGCGCTGGAGGTCCGCCGCTTCTACCCGTTCATCCCGATGATAGGCGGGCGGGCGCTGGCGCCCTTCACGTGGCGCGACCACCGCTTCGCGGCGGGCGCCTGGGTGCTGTTCGACCTGTGGGGCACGCAGCGCGACCCGCGGCTGTGGGCGGAGCCCGACCGCTTCGATCCCGACCGCTTCCGGGGTTGGCGGAGCGAAGGGTTCGATCTCGTCAGCCACGGCGCGGGCGACGCGCGGACCAATCATCGCTGCCCGGGCGAGGACGTCACCACCGCGCTCATCGCGCGCGCGGCGCGGCTGCTGGCGGAGTTGGACTACCGAGTGCCGGCGCAGGACCTGACGGTGCCGCTGGATCGCATCCCGGCGATGCCACGCAGCGGGTTCCGCATGGCGGTGGCCTAGCCGACGCGCGGCGTGGGGCGCTATGCGCTCGCCATGGACGGCATGAAATTCGGGCTGGAAGCGGAATATGCCCTCGTTCGGCCGGACGGGCGCTTCGCCGACTTCACTAATACGGCTTACGCCGAAGCGCAGGCGCTGATCGACCCGCTGCCGGACCTGGGCCATCCGGAGCTGCGCGTCGGCGACGCGGGCATCCGGGTGAAGAACTGGTACGTCGAGGGCGACGAGCGCTTTGACGAGGAGGGCCGCTCGACCGGGCTGGCGTTCAAGGGGATCGAGGTCCGCACGCCGGCCACGCCCTCGATTGAGGAAGCGATGCGGTGGCTGCGCGAGCTGCGCGCGATGGTCGCGGACGCGGCGGCGTCCCGCGGCTGGTCGCTCGCGGCGATCGGCTTCAACCCGTGCACCGCCGCCTACGAGCCGGACTATACGGCGTGGGAGAAGGCCTTCCACCTGTCGCACATCGACCATAGCGCGCCGGAAGTGTCGACGCTGAGCTACGGCCCGGACCTCAACCTGTCGCGCGCGGGCGACGCCGACGAGGAGATGATCGCCGCCGTGCGCCGGCTGACCTTCTACAGCCCGTACATCGTCCCCTTCTCCTTCGGCTCGCCGTTCGTCGGGGGCGAGCCGTGGGACGGCCTGTCCTACCGCACCTACCGCCGGACCGGCCCGCGGCCCGCCGCGCTCGCCCACCTGAGCGGCGGGCACTCCCACCCGCTGGCGAAAGAGGCCGACCCGCCGAGCCAGGCCGGGCGGATCGAGTTCAAGGCGTTCGACATGGTGGGCGACGACCGGCTGCTCGCCGAGCTGTTCCGCCTGGTGCTCGGAGTGGTCCTCGCCGACGCGCGCGCGCTGCCCGGGGCCGCAGACCTGCCGGACGCGGCGCTTCACGCCCACGTCGCGCGCGCCGGGTTCGACGACGACCGGGTGCGCGCGGAGGCGGCGCGGGTCGTGGCAACGGCGCAGGACGCGCTGCGCGCGGCGGGGGAGGACGATGCGCTGCCGCTGCTGGCGGAGATAATCGAGACGCGCCGGACGCCCGCCCATGCGATGCGTGAACGCTTTCTGCGCACCGGCTCGTTCTTCGCCCCGCCCGTGTGACCGCCGCTTTCCTGCTCCTCGCCGTGCTGGCGAGCGCGACCTTGTCCGGCGTGTTCGGCATGGCCGGCGGGCTGTTGCTCATGGGGGCGCTCGCCTTCACGCTGCCGGTAGCGGCGGCGTTCGTCGTCCACGGGCTGCTCCAACTGGTGTCCAACGGGTGGCGCGCATGGCTGCATCGGGCGCACGTCAAATGGGCGATCGTGGCGCGCTACGCGGTCGGCACCGCCATCGCGGGCGGAGCCGTGGCGCTGGTCAGCTTCGTGCCGAGCCGGCCGCTGCTGTTCCTCCTGCTCGGGCTTGTCCCGCTGCTGGCGTGGGTGCCCGGCGACCGGCTACGGCTGGACGCGCGGCGGCCGGAGCACGCGGTCGCCTCCGGCTTCCTCGTCACGGCGTTGAACCTGCTCGCCGGCGTCGCCGGGCCGCTGCTCGACATCTTCTTCGTCCGCACGGCGATAGGGCGCCACGCGATCGTCGCCACCAAGGCCGCGACGCAGGTGTTCGCGCACCTCGCCAAGGTGGTCGTGTACGGCCTGCCGATGCTGGGGGGCGGCGGGGCGCTGCCGTCGCCCTGGTTCTTCGCGGCGGCCGTGCCGCTCTCCATGCTCGGTACCGCGCTCGGCGGGAGGCTGCTCGAGCGGATCACCGACCGGAGCTTCCTGCGCTGGACCAGGTGGATCGTCACGGCGATCGGCGCGGGCTACCTCGTGCAGGCGGCGCGGCTGGCGGTAGGTTGAGCGCTCAGCGCGCGAGCAGGCGGAAGGCGTAGGGCCGGTCGGGACGGATGGAGACCACCGCCACCGGCATAGCGGGCGGACCGTCCGCGGGCAGCAGCCGGCGGCGGCGCAGCAGGGAGGCGAGCACCACCCCCGCCTCCGCCAGCGCGAAGCCGGCACCGATGCACACCCGCGGGCCCTTGCTGAAGGGGAGGAACGCGTCGTCGGCGAGGAAGGCGTTAGGCCTCCCCAGGAAGCGTTCGGGCCGGAAGGCGGCGGGGTCATCCCACAGGCGACGGTGGCGGTGAACGAGCCACGGCGAGATCGTCACCCGGTCGCCCGCGCGCACGGGTTCGCCCGCCACCTCGTCGTCGGCCAGCGCGCGGCGCGTGACGATGGGCGCAGCGGGGTAGAGCCGCAGCGTTTCCTGCAAGGCGGCGCGCAGGCGCGGGCGGGCGGCGGCGTCGCCGTCGTCCGCCGGGTCGCCGCCGGCGAGCTCGGCATGGACGCGGTCCTGCTCGGCCGGGTCGAGCGCGAGCAGATAGGCAGCCCAGAAGAGGAGCCGGGCGGTGGTCTCGAACCCCGCGGCGATGAAGGTTGCGACCTGGGCGCGGATCTCGGCCGCGGGCAGCGGCTCGCCCGTTTCCGCGTCGCGCGCGGCGAGCAGGCCGTCGAGCAGGTCGGGCACGTCGCGGGACACGCCCGCGCGCGCGGCGATCACCGCGTCGACCTCCGCGAACCAGTCCGCCCGGAAGCGCCGCCGGCCGCGGAGCAGGAAGGCGAAATCGTCCGGCCGGCGCGCGAACAGGTCGTGCATCCCGATCCGCCCGGGGCCGCGCCCGTCGGACAGGTAGCGGCGCACCAGCCCCCGCAGCCGTTCCCGGCGGTCGGGCGAAGCGTCGGAGAACAGGGCGCGCAGCACCGCGTCGAGCGCGACCGCCTCGAACGCCCCGGGGTCGAGCGGCGCACCCGCGTCCAGCGCGCGGTTAAGGCCGGCGGCCGCCGCGGCGAAGCTGGGGTGGAGGCCGCGGACGCGGGCGGGGGCGAAGCCGTGGGCGACGCGCCGCCGCTGCCCGCGCCATTCGTCCCCTTCCGTCAGCAGCAGGCCGTCGCCGGTGAACGGCCCGATGACGCGCAGGGTGGACGCGGGCTTGACGTAGTTGAACGCGTTGTCGACCAGCACGCGCCGGATGCCGGCGGGATCGTTGACGAGCAGGAAGGTCCGGCCGAGGAAGCGGTTGCGGATCGCGGGGCGCTCATAGGCCTCCTCCGCGAAGGTGCCGAGCACATCGGTGCGGAGCGAGCGGAAGAAGCGCCACGGGCTGGGCCGCCGCAACGGGACGGGCGCGGGCGGGACCAGCGGCGCTGCGGCGGGCGCGTCGACGGCGGAAAGGGTGGCCACGGGCCGGCAGCCTAGCAGCGGCGCGGGGCGGCGCATAGCGAAGGCTCCGTCCGCTCACAGGTGCACGACCCCCAGCCTGGCGGCGTGCGCTACCGCGTCCGTGCGGCCGGTGGCGTCCAGCTTGTCGAGCAGGCGTGCGACGTGGAACTTGGCGGTGTGCGCCGAGATGCCGAGCGCCGCGCCGATCGCCCGGTTGGACGCGCCGGTGGTGAGGAGTTCGAGCACCTCCCGCTCGCGCGGGGTGAGCTCGGGGCCGCCCGCTCGCGCGTCCGCGTCGCTGAGCACGGCGTCCGCCGCCTCGCCCTCCTCCGCGAGCCGCAGGCCGGGCACGCCGCCGAGCAGCGCCAGCAACCGCGCCTCCAGGCCCGCATCCGCCACGCGCAGCGCGAGGACGAAGTCGTCCTCCCCGCTCACTCGGCGGGCCGTTCGCCGATGACGAGGCGCACCTCGCGCGGCTCGCCGCCGCGCAGGGCCGCCAGCCGCACCTCGCGTCCGACGCTGTCGGGGTCGAGCCTGGCAAGCAGCGCGCGGAGCTTCGGCAGCGGCTCGCCGTCCCAGCCCACCAGCACGTCGCCCTGCGCGAGCCCCGCCGCGCGGCCCGGCCCATCCGGGTCGACGCTGGCCACGAGGAAGCCCCGTTCCTCCCGCCCGTCGACGCGCACCGGCTGGAGCCCCAGCCCGAGGTAGCCGCGCGCCACCCGTCCGCGCGCCAGCAGCTGCGCCGCGACCCGCTCCACGGTGGCAGCGGGGATGACGAGCGCGCGCCGTCGCGGCCCCAGCACCGTCATGCCGAAGGCGCGGCCGGCGGCGTCCACCGCCAGCCCACCCTCGCCGAGCGGGTCGAGCCGGAGATCGAGGCGGAGGAGCGCGTCGATGCGCCCGCCGCGCATGGAGCGCCACCCCGGCCCCGCTGCGGCGACGACGCCCATCGCGGCGAGCGGGCCGTCCCCCGTGCGGCCCAGCGCCAGCGCAAGCTCGCCCACGGCGAGCGGGGCGGCCGCGTCGAGCGGAACCGGCGGGGGCGTGGGCGCGTCGACGCGGAGCAGCGCGACGTCCGTGGAGGGATCGAAGCCGACCAGCCGCGCGGGGACAGCGCGGCCGTCGGCGAAGTTGGCGTGGAGCCCTTCGTCAGTGTCGAATGGCTCGTCGGCGGTGACGAGGAGACCGTCGCGCCACACGAAGCCGCTCGCCGCTCCCGTCCGGCCGCGGAGCGAGACGACGCTCCCGGCGTGAAGGGCGGCGAGCGCGGCCAGGTCGCGCGAGAGCTGCAGCAGGTTGGTCATCGCGGGTTCCTCAGATGAACCGCCAAGGTGGGCGCCGCGCCCGCCCGCGCCTACTGCCCGGCCGGGCAGGGTGACGGCCGCCGCGCGCGGGCGTAGCCGGGCTCCGGGACGAGCGCCCGCGCGGCGGCTCGACCCGGCACGCGGATGGGCGCAAGCTGCCGGTGCGCGCCCGGCGCGGGGAGAAGCTGATGCGGATCGAAGACATCGCGCGCGACGACCCGACCGAAGGGCCCTTCCCGACCGCGCCGGCGGGCGAGCAGATCGATGACGTCGAGTAGCTGATCGGCCTGCTCGGCGAGGCAGCCGAGATCGAGCACGGGCTGATGTGCTCCTACCTGTACGCGATGTTCGGGCTGAAGACGCGAGAAGCGGACGGCCTCCTGCCCGACGAACTCGCCGCCGTGCGTCGCTGGCACAGCGCGATCCTGTCCGTCGCGATCGACGAGATGGCGCACCTCGGCCTCGTCGCCAACATCCAGTGCGCGCTGAGCGTGCGCCCGCACTTCGGGCGGTAGAAATCCCCGGTGGCCCCCGGCTACCACCCGGCGGCGATCACCGTGGCGCTGGCCCCGTTCGACCAGGACACGCTCGCTTGGAGGGCGAGGTCGAGCGAGTTGTCGATGCCGTGCACCATGACGTTCTCGGCGTCCTCCGACCAGAGCTGGCCTAGCGGATTGCCTTTGACCAGCTCGACCTCGAACTCGACAGCGAGCGAAGTCTCCAGGCCCTGGCCGCTAATCTCGCCGTCGCCCTGCAGCGCGTGGCCGTCACCTAGGAACAGGTGAGCACCCGCTCGATACACGGGAAAGTGGAGCGTGGTACCTGTCGCAACTCGGCCGTAGTCGAGGTTGCCACCGTAGATCCACGCGTCGCCGGCGTAGAGCGCCATGTTGAGCGGCGGCGCGACGCCGATGGAGCCGACCATCGGCTTGAGCGGCACTTCGAGCCCGGCCAGTCGCTCGCCGGGACTTTCGAGCCGGGCCGTCCCCTTGGCGCGGTCGAGCGACCAGCTACGCCCCCAGCCTTCAACAGGCCGCTGCGCGTATCCGCCTTGCACCGCGCGCTGGTCCAAGGTCCCGCTGTACATCTTGGCGCTGTCCCGGTTCAGCTCGACGCGGATCAAGCGCACGATCAGCGTGTCCCCAGGCATGGCGCCCTCGACCAGGAACGGGCCGGTCAGCGTGTTGCCTGGCATCGCCTTCCACTTCAGGTCCGCGTCCCGGCCCTCGTTGTCGAGCGTGGTGGTGCGGACCTTGTCGCCGGACACGAGCCGCAGCACTGGCTTGGCCCGGCTGGAGTACTGGAGCTGCCAGTCCGTCGGCTCGTAGCGGTGGATAGTGGGCGCGCGTTAACCCCTTCATACCCACGACCTGCCTTCTCACGACGCCTTCCCCCCGAAGAAGGAGTAGCGACGAACGTCTAGACTGGTGCATCGGCGGCATCATCACGCACGCCTAACTCCGTGTTGGCGATTGTAGACGGACGACATTTCCTCATACGACAGCTGAAAAGCCGGATAGACACGCAATCGGCATTTCTGGACACGCAATCGCTTAGCGTAGCTATGCAATCGGTTTAGGCTGGGATCAGCCCGTCACACGTCCAGGTTCGCCACGCTCAGCGCGTTGTCCTGAATGAACTCGCGGCGGGGCTCGACCACGTCGCCCATCAGGCGGGTGAAAATCTCGTCGGCGACGTCGGCCTGATTTACCTCGACCTGGAGGAGGCTGCGGTTGGCGGGGTCGAGCGTGGTTTCCCACAGCTGCTCGGCGTTCATCTCGCCCAGGCCCTTGTAGCGCTGCACCGACAGGCCTTTGCGCCCCGCGGCGAGCACGGCCGCGAGGAGGTCGGCGGGGCGGGCGACGGGGATGCCGCCGGCCGGGTCCGGCGCGGGAGTGGCGGAGGCGTCGGGGCCGGCCACCGTATCGCCGCCGTCGCCCGGCGCGGCCTCGGCGAGGTCGTCGGCGGTCGGGCCGGCGAGGCCGGTCTCCGGCTGCGCGTCGGCGTCGGGCTTCGCCAAGGCCTTGCGCCCCACCAGCCGCGCGGGGGCGGCGTAGGCGTCGCCCGCTTCCGCGGCGAGCGCGTGGAGCTTGCGGGCCTCGGCCGAGTGGAGGAAGCGCGCGTCCACGACGTGGTAGTCGGTGACGCCGCGCCACGAGCGCTTGAGGACGAACGCGCCGTCCGCGCCCGCTTCCGCGCTCCACGCCGCCTCCAGGTCGCCCGCGCCGAGCCAGGCGGCAACGCGGTCGAGCGCGGGGGCGGGCTCGGTCAGCTCGGGATCGAGCGCGCCGGCGAGCGCCAGCGCCTCGATTACCGACGGGTCGTAGCGCTTGGGCACGTAGCGCATCAGGCGCGCCATGCGCCGCGCGTGGTCGACCATCGCGCCGAGGTCCGCGCCCGAGCGCGGCCCGCCTGGGGTTTCCAGCACCAGCGCGCCGAGCCCCGCCTCGATCAGGTAGTCCTCGAGCGCGGCGTCGTCCTTGAGGTAGACTTCCGAGCGGCCGCGCGCGACCTTATACAAAGGCGGCTGGGCGATGTAGAGGTGGCCGCGCGCGATCAGCTCGGGCATCTGCCGGTAGAAGAAGGTGAGCAGCAGCGTGCGGATGTGCGCGCCGTCGACGTCGGCGTCCGTCATGATCACGATCTTATGGTAGCGCAGCTTGTCGGCGTCGAAGCCGGCGCGCTCGACGCCCGTGCCGATGCCGGTGCCGAGCGCCTGGATGATGGTGCCGACCTCCTTGGAGGAAAGCATCCGGTCCATCCGCGCCCGCTCGACGTTGAGAATCTTGCCCTTGAGCGGCAGGATCGCCTGAACGTGGCGGTCGCGGCCCTGCTTGGCGGAGCCGCCGGCGCTGTCGCCCTCGACCAGGAATAGCTCGCACTTGGCGGGGTCGCGCTCCTGACAGTCGGCGAGCTTGCCGGGGAGCGAGGCGACGCCCATCACCGACTTGCGGGTAGCCTCGCGGGCGCGCTTGGCGGCCTCGCGCGCCGCCGCCGCGTCGATTACCTTCTGAATGATCTGGCGGGCGTTGGCGGGGTGCTCCTCCAGCCAGTCGGCGAGCTTGTCGGCCATCAGGCTCTCCAAGGGCTGGCGCACCTCGGAAGAGACGAGCTTGTCTTTGGTTTGGCTGCCGAACTTGGGGTCGGGCAGCTTGACCGAGACGATGGCGGTGAGCCCTTCGCGCATGTCCTCGCCGGTGAGCGACACCTTCTCCTTCTTCAGCATCCCCGATTTGTCGGCGTAGTTGTTGAGCGTGCGCGTCAGCGCCGCGCGGAAGGCGGCGAGGTGGGTGCCGCCGTCGCGCTGCGGGATGTTGTTGGTGAAGGCGAGGACCTGCTCGTAATAACTGTCGTTCCATTCGAGCGCGACGTCGATGCCGACCTCGTCGCGCTGGCCGTGGATGGCGACGGGCTCGGGCATCAGGGGCGTCTTGGCGCGATCGAGGTATTTCACGAAGGCGGCGATGCCCCCTTCGTAGAACAGCTCGACCGACCGTTCCTCCTCGTGGCGCGCGTCGACGAGCACCAAGCGGACGCCCGAGTTCAAGAATGCGAGTTCGCGGAAGCGATGCTCAAGCCGGTCGAAGTCGAACTCGACGATCTTGAAGGTTTCAGGCGACGGCAGGAAGGTGACGGAGGTCCCCCGCTTGCCTTCCACCCGGCCGACGACACGCAGCGGCGCTTCGGCGTCGCCGTGGCGGAAGCGCATGTAGTGCTCATCGCCGTCGCGCCAGACACGCAGGTCGAGCCATTCGGACAGCGCGTTGACCACGCTCACGCCAACGCCGTGGAGGCCGCCGGACACCTTGTAGGCATTGGTCTCGTTGGTGTTGTCGAACTTCCCGCCCGCGTGGAGCTGGGTCATGATCACCTCGGCGGCCGACACGCCCTCCTCCTCGTGGATGCCGGTGGGAATGCCGCGGCCGTTGTCCTCCACCGTCACCGAGCCGTCCGGGTTGAGCTGGATCAGGATGCGGTCGCAGTGGCCGGCGAGCGCTTCGTCGATCGCGTTGTCAGAGACCTCGAACACCATGTGGTGGAGACCCGAACCGTCGTCGGTGTCGCCGATGTACATGCCGGGGCGCTTGCGGACCGCGTCGAGGCCTTTCAGCACCTTGATGGACGAGGCGCCGTAGTCGGATTGAGGGATGCTTGCCATGGAGAGGATATAGGGATTGCGGGTGCGGAACGAAAGAAAAAGCGCCTGGTGGGGGCAGCGGTCGTCGACGCTTCCCGATCCGTCGTGTACCGATGTGGAACAAGATTAGAATTGCACTCTATTTAGCTATTATTTCCTCTTGCGAAGTAGAGGGGTTCTACGGTTAAAAAATAAGAACAGTTGCGACCAAGCTGCGCATCCGATCACGCCGGGGCAGTTCGGCCGAGGTCCTGGCGGCCGCGGAACGGCCACCGCTTGCGGTTTAGGCTCGACACGGGGCGCATCCGGACGCGGCTCGCGCAGGCCGTTTAAACACCGGGCGGAAGGAGGGCGGACAGGACCCGGTCCAGCCCCACCACATCCGACACTGCCCCGGCGACGTCGAGGATGATCCTCTCAGCCCACCCCGGCTCGCCCCGATCGTCGCCGGGGTCCTTTCACCGAAACGGTTTTCCGCGCGCCACCGATCGCGACGCGAGACCGGTTGACGTCACCAACAGCCCGCGGAACCGCGCGGCCTTCGTTGTCGTCGTCCGCGCCTGCCAGCCCGCGTCCGCTGGCCGCGCGGACGACGCGGGGCGCCGGCCCGGGTCGAGGCGGGCCAAAACGCCGCGCCGCACGGCCCGGGGCTCCGCTTCAGCGGGCGGCGAGCGTCCCGCTGGCCGACGCGCCCGCCGCCGTCACGTCGAACGCGGCGGGGGCGAAGGCCGGCGGGCCGGGCTGGCGCGCGCCGCTGAAGCCGTAGGGCTCCGTCGGGCCGGTCGCGCCGATGGTGAAGCTGCCGTCGTTGTTGGCGTCCTGAACGGCCGCGGCAGCGTAGCGGCCGGGCGCGACCCCGGCGAAGCGCACGGTGACGGCGCCGCCCGTCGCCTGCGCCCGCTGGCTGTAGGTCCCCGCCGCCTGGGCGAACTGGCCTTCCGTCTGCAAGGCGACCAGCACCGGCCCGCCGTTCTCGCGCGCGCCGTTGATCGTCACGGTGACGCCGCCGCCGCCGGACGCGGCGGTGCCGGCCATGTTGGTGGTCATCGTTTCGTTCGCCGGCGCGGCACCCGC
>CADCVW010000056.1 GCA_902806235.1 uncultured Sphingomonadaceae bacterium
GGGCGCCCTATTCGTGCCGCTTGGCGGGGCGGCCGTGGCGGTCGCAGCCTGGGGGCTGGCCGAGTTCTTCACCCGCCGCCGGCGTATGGCGCTGCCGTCCATCCTGCTCCTGCTCGCCTTCGTCGGCGGGGTCGCGGGATCGATGGTGGGCTTCGCCGTCGAGTTCGAGCCGGATCTGTCCGAGAGCGCGGCCGGGCTGTTCGGCGCGGGCGTCGCTGCGCTCGCCGCGGCGGCGGCCTGGGCGCACTGGCGGCGCTTCCGCGTGCCGATCACGGTGGCAGCGGGCGCGGCCGCGCTCGTCGCGGTCGCGGTCGCGCTGGTCGTCGCCGCCGCGCCGGACGCGGGCGAGCGGCTCGCGCTGCCGATGATGCTGGCGGGCGGTCTGTTCCTGTTCGCGCTCGCTATGCGCTGGGACCGCAGCGACCGCGAGCGGCTGACCCGGCGCTCGGACGTCGCCTTCTGGCTCCACTTAGCGGCGGCCCCGCTGATCGCCCATGCGCTGTTCCAGAGCTTAGGCGTGCCCGACGGCCGCATTGGCAGCGGCGCGGCGCTGCTGGTGATCGGGCTCTATGCACTGTTCGCGCTGGTGGCGCTCGCCATCGACCGGCGCGCGCTACTCGTCTCGTCGCTCGCCTACGTGCTCTACGCGCTGCAGCGCTTGTTCGCGGACTCAGGGTCGGTGGAGGCGAGCGTGGCGCTGACCGCCCTGGTAATCGGCTCGGCGCTGCTCACCCTGTCCGCCTTCTGGCACCCGATCCGTCGCACGGTCGTGGCGCGGCTGCCGCGGGAAACGCAGGGCTGGCTGCCGGTGCTGGAGCGGCCGGCGATGGCGTGAATATAGTCCTCTCCCGTTCAGGCGAGAGGGTTGGGAGAGGGGCCGAGCCGGCAGGCTCGGTCCTTCTTACTTAGCGCACAGCCCCTCTCCGCTGCGACTAAGCCTTCGCATACTGCGAAGTCTTAGTCTCGCTCTTCTCCCCCTGAAGGGGAGAGGGTGGGGGCGGCTCAGTTCTGCGCCGCCGTCACCGGCACGTCGAAGGTGAACGTCCGCGCCCGGTCCAGCAGCTCGCGGCCGCGGAACTGGTGGTGGCTAGCCACCGCGCGGGTGACCGCCTGCATCATCGTCATTCGCTGGATGATCGGCGCGCTGGTGCGCCCGACGAGCACCGCGACGGCGTAGCTCGTCCCGTCCGGCGCGGTGATCACGCCCACGTCGTTGTAGCCCGCCTGTGTCGCGCCCAGTACCTGCCCCGTCCCCGTCTTGTGCGCGATCGTCCAGCCGGGCGGCAATCCGCCCTTCAGCCGCCGCGGGCCGGAGGTCGACGCCGCCATGGTCGCCAGGATGTGTCGGGTCGAGGCCGGCGACAGCAGCTCGCCGCGCTTCAGCTTAGCGAGCGCTTCCACCATCGCCACGGGGGCCGCGCCGTCCGGCGGGCTGGCGAGGTAGGCGCTGAACGCGTTCTGGCGCACGGACAGGGGCAGCGCGGCCCGCGCCGCCTCGAACCCGCGGCCGAGCGCGAAGCTTTGCTGCCACGACAGCCCGGCGGTCTGCGCCTGGAGCAGCCGCTCGCCCGGGCCGAAGCGGATCGCGCCCAGCTGATGCCGGGCGAGGAAGGCGCGCACGGCCGCGGGCCCGCCCGCGGTGCGCAGTACCGAGTCGTTGGCCGTGTTGTCGCTCTTGATCATCGCCAGCCGCATCAGCTCGGCGAGCGCCGCGCGGTAGCCGGACGCGCCCACGAATTGCGCGATCGGCTGGTTGAACAGGGTCAGGTCGTCGCGCGTGATCAGCACCGGCTGGTGCATAGTGATCTCGCCGCGGTCGACCGCCTCCAGCGCGGCCAAGGCCACCCATAGCTTGCTCACGCTCTGCTGCGGGTAAAGGTCGAAGCCGTCGTGCTCGGCGACCCAGGACTGGTCGACGGGGCGCACCGCGATGCCAACCTTGCCGGGGAAGCTCCGGCCGATCGCGCTGATCGCGGCCTGGAGCGCGGCCGGCGGGGCCTGCCGCTCGGCGAGCACCACGGGCGCGGGGGCAGGCGGGGGCGCGGGCTGCTCGACGGCGCGGCGCTCGGGCTGCCCCCGCCTTTCCTCCGCCCCCGCCGCAGCGCCCGACAAGTTCGCGGCCAAGGCCGCGCTCGCGGCCAGGCCGCTCAGCAATTTGGTCATGATCCCGCCCACTATCCCGATCAATCGCTATCACTCTCCAGTCCGGCCCGGAAGTCCAGCGGAGCCGCCGTCCGACCGGCGCACATCAGGCGCGACCAGTGGTTAACGAAAGGTGAAAAGGGTCTGCCCTCAGGCGGTTGCGCCGCCGCTCCGGGCGTATTTGAAGACCAGCAGCGTGAGAAGCATCACCAGGAAGAAGTCGCCGAAGGTCGAGTAAAACAGCCAGACGTCCGTGGAGAAGGCGGTCGCCACCCCGTAGTTCAGCCCGGCCATCAACAGGCCGAGCAGCCCCAGCCCAATGCCGAGTCGCCCGGGGTCGATGTCGGTGTAGGGCAGGTAGCGCGCCAGCCGCCCAGCGAGCAGCCGTCCCCGGAAGAACAGCCCGTCGCCGAGGAACAGCGCGGCGGACAAGGAGCCGAGGATGGTGGAGCGCATCTTCACCGCCCAGTCGTCCTGGAACAGAATCGCCAGCGCCGCCGAGAGCAGCAGCATGACGACGCCGAACAAGGCCAGCCCGCCGATCAGGTCCATCTTCACGAAGCGCTGCACGACGAGCAGGCCGAACCCGACGGCCGCGCCGACGATGGCGGCGGTGGGCAGGTCCGTCAGCTTGGCGACGACGTAGAATAGCAGGCCGAGCAGGACGTCGACGATGATGGGCGCCCTGTTGCGCCGGTACACGTCCGGGTCGTAGCCCGGGTCGCGCGCCATGCGGGCGGCGGAGGCGGGATAGGCGAGGCGGCGGCCGGGGTGGCTTTCGTGGACCGGCCGCCCCTCGACCCGCGCGGCGATCCCCACCGTCAGCCAGTTGACGTAGCCCATCTCGACGTCGAGCCCGCGCCCGTCGGGGAGCGGGGCGCGCAGCCGGTGATTGCGGGTCGCGGCCTGGCCCGCCGCCGGCGTCCAGTCGCGGTCCGCCGTCCGCCCGTCCAGCCGCAGCTCGCTGTGCAGCCCGTTGAAGGCGGAGCGGACGACCACCTCCGCGGGTAGGCCGTCGACCAGGAACGGGCGACGGTACGTCCAGAGCCGCGCGCCCACCGCGGGCGGCGCACCCGTCATCGCTTCGTCCACCCGCTCGCCCCGTCCCCGCTCAGCCGAGCGCTTCCTGCTTCTCGGCCGCCAGCCGGTCGAGCTCCGCCCGGCTCTTCTTCTCCGCCGCCGACTTCAGCTGGCCGCAGGCGGCCATGATGTCGCGCCCGCGCGGGGTGCGCACGGGAGCGCTGATCCCGCCTTCGAAGATGATGTCGGAGAAGCGCTTCACCCGCTCAGGGCTGGAGCACTCGTAGGGCGCGCCCGGCCAGGGGTTGAAGGGGATCAGGTTGACCTTGGCCGGCAGCCGGTAGTGGCGGATCAGCCGCACTAGCTCGCGCGCATCGGCGTCGCTGTCGTTCTTGTCGCGAAGCATGACGTATTCGAAGGTGATCCGCCGCGCGTTGTTCGCGCCCGGATAGGCGGCGCAGGCCTCCAGCAGTTCCTCAATCCCGTATTTGCGGTTCAAGGGCACGATCTCGTCGCGCACCTCCTTGCGCACCGCGTGGAGTGACACGGCGAGGTTAACACCAATCTCCTCCCCCGCCCGCGCCATCATCGGCACCACGCCGGAGGTCGACAGGGTGATGCGCCGCTTGGACAGGGCGAGCCCGTCGCCGTCCATGACGACGGCCATGGCCCCCTTCACATTGTCGAAATTGTAGAGCGGCTCGCCCATTCCCATCATCACGATGTTGGTGAGCAGCCGCCCGTCGGGTGACGACGGCCATTCGCCCAGCGCGTCGCGCGCGAGCAACACTTGGCCGACGATCTCGCCCGCCTCCAGGTTGCGCACCAGCCGCATGGTGCCCGTGTGGCAGAAGCGGCAATTGAGCGTGCAGCCCACCTGGCTCGACACGCACAGCGTGCCCCGGTCGGCGTCGGGGATGAACACCATCTCGTAGTCGTTGCCGTCCGGCGAGCGCAGCAGCCACTTGCGCGTGCCGTCCGTGCTCACCTGCGCCGTCACCACCTCCGGCCGGCCGACGACGAAGCGCTCCTCCAGCCACGAGTGCTGCGCCTTGGCGATGTCCGTCATGAGGCGGAACTCGGTGACGCCACGGTTGTACACCCAGTGCCAGATCTGCTTGGCGCGGAGCTTGGCTTGGCGGGGCTCCATCCCCGCCGCTTCGAGCGCGGCGCGCAGCTCCGCCTTGCTCAGCCCCACCACGTCCGCGCGCCCGTCGGAGCGGGCGAGCGGGGCGCGGGGCAGGGGAACGGGGTCGACGTGGCCGGAAATGGCCATGGGGGCTGCCGATGCTGTCTGCATCCTGGTGATATAGCCGATCGCGGGCGCGTTTTCTACTCGCGCAGCGCTTGCTCGTGTTCTTTCAATGTTCCATTCTGTCCAACCAATTGAGGAGGTGATGATCCGGGGAAGCTGCCTGTGTGGCGCGGTGCGGTTCGAGATAAGCGGACGGCCGAGCACGTTCAGCTACTGCCATTGCTCGCGCTGCCGGAAGTCGGAAGGCGTGTTCGCCGCCGTGCTGGTCGGCAAGGCCGCTTACTTCCGGCTGGCGCAGGGCGAGGAGCACGTTCGCCGTTACGTGCCGGAAGCGCCCTGGACCCACGCCTGCGCCTTCTGCGACCGTTGCGGTTCGGCGCTGGGCGAACTGGTGACAGGCGGCGTCTACGTCGTCGCGGCCTCGGCACTCAACGACGACCTAGGGGTGCGGCCCACCGGGCACCTCAACCTTTCGTCCGAGCCCGCCTGGTACGAGGTCGATGACTTTAAGAAGTTCGGAAGCAACTACGTCACGCCGAACTGAGCTTCACCTCCGGACGCAGGCCGCCGCCGCCGCGTCGATCGCTGTCGCCGCACCGCGCAAAGGGTAGCTGTCGACGAAGCGCCGGCCGTCCGCGCTGTAGCTCGCCAGCCGCATTCGCGTCCCCCCGCGCATGGCGGCGACGACGCCTGCGTCCGCCCTTCGGTCGCGCGGCCAGGCGTCCGTTCCGCCGGCCGCGAGCTGGAACGGGCGACCGTCCACCGTCAGGATCGCCGCCGAGCCGGCGCGCTTGGGCCGCGATAAGCGGAAGTGCGGCTGGGCGCGCACGCCGCGGCCGGGGAAGAAGCCGATACTCGCGAAGCCGACTAGGCCCGCACGGCCGCCGCGCTCTGCCCGAGCGATCGCGTAGCAGCGCCCCGCCCCCGGTTCCGCGAACGCCGCCCAGCCAGCGAAAACTCCGAGCGCCGTTTTCGGTGCGGCGAGTGCGAGAAGCGGAAAAGCGAGCAGGATCAGAAGTCTGCGCCTGACCGGGTCAACGCGAACATCGTCCAGAGTGTGGCAGATACGCAACGTTTCGGCCTGTTTATCTGGCGTTCATGCAACAGCGTCGGTCGCCACCATGTTGTGGGGGCAGGTTCGACAGGAACCCAGCGAACAACTCTCGGAGCTTTTCATCATGCGTAATATCCTCCTGGCCGCGCTGCTCGCCGGCGTCGCGGCGACCCCCGTCCTCGCCCAGGGAACATCCGACACCGTCTCCGCCGCCGCCTTCACCGGCGCGCGCGTCGAAGGCCTGTTCGGCTACGAGTTCACCGACGTCCAGGGCGGCGACGACGACGGTATCGCCTACGGCGTGGGCGCCGGCTTCGACTTCGATCTCGGCAGCGCGGTCGCCGGCATCGAGGCCGAGTACAGCGACAGCGAAGTGGGCGCGACCGAGACCAACGTCGAGCTGACGGGCGACCGCTTGTTCGCCGGCACCGGCCGCGACATCTACGTCGGCGGGCGTATCGGCGGCAAGCTGGGCGCGTCCACGCTCGCCTACGCCAAGGGCGGCTACGTCAACGGCAAGTTCGTGGTCGACTACGCCGACGGCACGACGGCGGGGCTGACCAGCTTCCGCCTTTCCCAGAAAGTCGACGGCTTCCGCGCCGGCGCCGGGCTGGAGCAGTTGATCGGCCGCAATGCCTTCGCCAAGATCGAGTACCGCTACTCGAATTACGAGCAGGGCTACGAGAAGCATCAGGGCCTGGCCGGCGTCGGCCTGCGCTTCTGAGGCGCGGCGGCTAGCGCTGCGACAGGAGGGCCGGGGCGGCGGCGCCCCGGCCCTTTCTCTTTTCCCTCTCCCCACTGGCGGGCGCGCGCGCCCGCGCTATAACCGCCGCCCAACGAGGGGGAGCGGGTCATGCAGGCGACGATCGAACGCGCGGCGCTGTTGAAGAGCGTCGGTCACGTCCAGTCGGTGGTAGAGCGCCGCAACACCATCCCCATCCTGTCCAACGTGCTGATCGAGGCGCGCGACGGCGGGCTGCGGCTGATGGCGACCGATCTCGACCTGCAGATTAACGAGACCGCCGCTGCGGAAGTGGCGACCCCCGGCGCAACCACCGTGCCCGCGCACACGCTCCACGACATCGTCCGCAAGCTACCCGAAGGCTCCCAGGTCGAGATCAGCGCGAGCGACGGCAAGATGCAGGTCAACGCGGGCCGCGCGCGCTTCAACCTGCAGACGCTGCCGCGCGACGACTTCCCCCAGATCGCCGAGGGCGAGTTGCCGACGCGCTTCGCCCTGCCGGGCGCGACGCTCCGCCAGATCATCGACAAAACGCGCTTCGCCATCTCTACGGAGGAAACGCGCTACTATCTAAACGGCATCTTCCTCCACGTCGCCGACGACGGCGGCCCGGGGTCGCCCAGCCCCGTGCTCAAGGCAGCGGCGACCGACGGCCACCGCCTCGCCCGCGTCACCGTGCCGCGGCCGGAAGGCGCGGAAGGCATGCCGGACGTGATCGTGCCGCGGAAATGCGTGGCCGAACTCCGCAAGCTCCTCGACGAGGCCGACGGCGACGTCGAGGTCAGCCTGTCCGCCACCAAGATCCGCTTCGACCTCGGCTCCGCCGTGCTCACCAGCAAGCTGATCGACGGCACCTTCCCCGACTACAATCGGGTAATCCCCACCGCCAACGATAAGCTCCTCCGGCTCGACCCGAAGAGCTTCATGCAGGGCGTCGACCGCGTCGCCACCATCGCCAGCGAGCGCACGCGCGCGGTGAAAATGGCGCTGGAGCACGACAAGGTGACGCTGTCCGTCACCTCGCCGGAGAACGGCACGGCCGCCGAGGAGGTGCCCGGCGACTATTCCGCCGCCGGCTTCGAGATCGGCTTCAACGCCCGCTACCTGCTCGACATCCTCCACCAGATTGAGGGCGACACCGTGGAGGTCCACCTCGCTGACCCCGCGGCGCCCACCCTGCTGCGCGAGAGCGGCAAGTCGGCGGCGCTCTACGTGCTGATGCCGATGCGGGTGTGAGGGCGGCCGAAGGCTAGTAGTTCGGCCATAGTCAGGGCGTAGCCAGTTCGAGCATGCGCCCGTCCGGGTCCTCGAAGTAGATGCTGCGCCCGCCCCCGGGCCAACTCATTTGGCCGCGCAGCGGCACGCTCACCGCGCGCAGGTGCGCGAGCCATTCGTCGTAGCTGTCGGCGGTGATCGCGAAGGCCATGTGCAGCAGCCCGGCCCCGTCGTGCCCCGGCACCGTGCCGCGCGCCGACCGCAGGTGATCCACGTCGCCCCGCGCTTGAGCAGCAGCAGCACGCCGCGCCCGCCCGCGTTGAAGGCGGTGAGCCGCTCGGTGCGGAGCATCGCGCGCAGGCCGAGCACGTCGCCGAAGAAGACGGCGGAGCGCGCCGTGTCGTCGACGTACAGCGCGGTTTGGAGCAGACCGGAGATCGGCGGCGGGACGCCCCCGGTCACGCGGCTTCGCCCGGCACCGGCGGCCTCACCCCGCCGCCGACAGCCGCAGCCGCACGAGCAGCCCGCCCAGATCCTCGCTCTCCTCCAGCGCCACGCTGCCGCCGTAGATCTCCGCCACATCGCGCACGATCGCCAGCCCTAGCCCCGTGCCCGGCTTCTCCAGGTCGAGCCTGACGCCCCGGTCGAAAATCGCCGCGCGCATCGCCTCGGGAATGCCGCGCCCGTCGTCCTCCACCACGATCTCGACGAAGCCGTGGGCGGCACCCTCCACCGTCACGAACACGCGCCCGCCGCCGTATTTCGCGGCATTCTCGATCAGGTTGCCGAGCAGCTCGTCCAGATCCTGCCGCTCGACCCGCACCGCCGCCGTCTTGTCGCCCGCCAGGTCGATGGTGGCGTGCTCGTAGAGCCGCGCCACCGCGCGCTCCACCGCCTCCAGCGCGGGCCATACCTCCGACCGCGCCTGCACCGCCGCGCGGCGGCCGAGCGCGCGGGCGCGGGCGAGGTGGTGGTCGACCTGGCGGCGCATGGTGCCCGCCTCGCGGCGTACGGTGTCGGCGAGGTCCGGATCGTGCGCCGCTGCCGCGCCGGTGAGCACGGTAAGCGGCGTCTTGAGCGCGTGGGCGAGGTTGCCCGCGTGGCGGCGCGCCTCCTCCGCCTGGAGCTCGTTGTGCTCCAAGAGCGCATTCAGCTCGCTCACCAGCGGCTCGATCTCCACCGGCATCCGCTCCTCGATCCGCGTCGCCTGGCCCGAGCGGATGCGCCCGATCGCACGGCGCACGGCGCGCGCGGGCTTCAGCCCGAACCAGATCTGGAGGCCGGCGAGTAGGATCAGCCCGAGCCCTAGCGCGGCGAAGCTCCACACCAAGGCGCCCCGGAGCGCGGCGATTTGCTGGTCGACGATCTCGCGCGACTCCGCCACCTGGTAGCGCCAGGTCACGGGCGATCCGGGAAGTTGCACGTCGCGCTCCACCACGCGCAGCGGCTCGTCCCCGAACTGTTCGCTGTCGTGGGCGTAAGGCTCCACGAAGCGGCCGGGGGCGGCGGCGAGCTGCCGGTCCCAGAGCGAGCGCGACGGGAAAGGCGGGTGGCCGCGGCCGCTGATCTGAAAATAGAGCCCCGAATTGGGCTCGAGAAAGCGCTGGTCGGCGGGCGCGCGGTTGAACACCACCTCGCCCTCCGCGCCGATCTCGGACGAGGCGATCATTGCGTCCAGGACATATTCGAGCTGCGCGTCGAAGCTGCGCTCGATCGCGGAGGTGAGCAGCCGGTCGAGCGCGAAGCCGCCGCCGAGCAGCAGCAGGCTGATCCACACCGCGGCGATGCCGATCATCCGCCGCGTGAGCGACGGCGCGGGACGCGCGCGCTGCGGCGCCTGGGCGGGCGGGGCAAGCATGACGGATCTTATCGCCCTGAAAAGGGGCGAGATCGGGGCAGGCTTAAGCCCCAGGATCCTCCAGGCTGTAGCCCAGCCCACGGATGGTGGTGATCACGTCCGGCCCCAGCTTCTTGCGGATGCGGGTGACGAACACCTCGATGGTGTTGCTGTCGCGGTCGAAGTCCTGGTCGTAGATGTGCTCGATCAGCTCTGTGCGGCTGACCACCTTGCCTTTGTGGTGAAGCAGGTAGGACAGGAGCTTGTATTCCTGCGCGGTGAGCTTCACGGGTTCCCCCGCCAGCGTTACCTTGCCCGACCGCGTGTCGAGCCGCACGTCGCCCGCCACCAGCTCGGACGAGGCGTTGCCAGACGCGCGGCGGATCAGCGCGCGGAGCCGCGCGATCAGTTCCTCTGTCTGAAATGGCTTCGCCAGGTAGTCGTCGGCCCCCGCGTCGAGCCCCGCAACCTTGTCGGACCAGCTGTCGCGCGCGGTGAGCACCAGCACGGGCATCACCTTGCCCTCTTTCCGCCAGCGGTCGAGCACTGTCAGCCCGTCGACCTCCGGCAGCCCAAGGTCGAGCACCACCGCGTCGTAGTTCTCCGTGGAGCCGAGGTAGTGGCCGTCCTCGCCGTCCGTCGCCAGGTCGACCGCATAGCCTGCGCCTTCGAGGGTGGCGCGCAACTGGCGGCCGAGATTGGGTTCGTCCTCGACGATCAGCACGCGCATGCGAAACTCCTGCGGCCTCCGGGCGGGGCCGCTGTCGCATATCGGGCGCGGGGCTTCAATCGCCCCGCACGACGGGCGCTCAGTCCCCCGACGTGTTGATGATGCGCCCGCTGCGCGCGTCCACGTCGACCCAGATCACCCGGCTGCCGCGGATGAACTTCATCCGGTAGGTCTGGCTGTCGGCGTCGAACTCGGGGCCGAGATAGTTCGCGCCGGGGAAATGCGGCACCACCCGCGACTCCAGACTGCGGAGCGACATGATGCGCCCGCGCTGCGCCGCCTCGTACGCCGCGTCGCGGTCGCGCGGGTGCGGCCTGCCCTGCGCCGGCCCGACCAGCAGGCCGGCGGCGACGACCGCGGCGAGGAAGCTACGCACGAACATGAGGCCGACCTAAACCTAGGTCATTGAACCGACAATGAATGTTGCCGGGCGCCGCGCGATCGCCACGCTGCTGTTGCCGCCCGGCCACAGCCCGCCCGCTCGACACGGGCGGTCGACGCCCTATCTCGGCGGCTATGTCCGCCGCCCCCGTCCTCGCCTGGGAGGAGCTTGGCCTGATCCAGGGATCGGGCTGGCTGTTCCGCGACCTCGACTTGTTCATTGGCGCCCGCGACCGGCTGGCCCTGATCGGCCGCAACGGCGCGGGCAAGACCACTCTGCTCCGCTGCATCGCCGGCCAGATCGAGCCGGACCGCGGCCGCCGCACGATCGTGCCCGGCACGCGGGTGGTACTGCTCGAGCAGGAGCCGGACCTCTCCGCCTTCGGCACGCTCTGCGACTACGCACTGCACGGCGACGACGCCCCGCTCCCCCACGAGCTCCAAGCGGTCGCCGACGGCATCGGCATTGACCTCGCGCGCCCCGCGGCGACCGCCAGCGGCGGCGAGCGCCGCCGCGCCGCCATCGCCCGTGCGCTGGCGCAGGACCCCGACGTGCTGCTCCTCGACGAGCCGACCAACCACCTCGACCTCCACGCGATCGAATGGCTGGAGGATTGGCTGGCGCGCTTTCGCGGCGCCTTCGTCGCGATAAGCCACGACCGCGCCTTCCTCACCCGGCTCACCCGCTCGACGCTGTGGCTCGACCGCAGCGCGCTGCGCCGCGCCGAGATCGGCTTCGGCGGATACGACGCCTGGGTCGAGCGGGTGTACGAGGAGGAGGCGCGCGCGGCGGAGCGTTTAGACGCCAAGCTCAAGCTCGAGCTCCACTGGCTCCAGCGCGGCGTCACCGCGCGCCGCCGCCGCAACCAGGGACGGCTCGCCGCGCTGCAGGACCTCCGCGCCCAGCGCGCCGCGATGCTCGGCCCGGCAGGCGCGGCAAAGCTCGGGCTGGCCACCGACGACGTGCGGACCAAGACGGTGATCAACGCGGAAGGCGTCACCAAGCGTTACGGCGATCGCGCCATCATCCGCGACTTCACCCTGCGCATCCAGCGCGGCGACCGCATCGGCGTGGTCGGCGCGAACGGCGCGGGCAAGACCACCTTGCTCCGCCTGCTCACCGGCGAGATCGAACCTGACGAAGGCCGCATCACGCTGGCCAAGACGCTGAACGGCGTCGTCATCGACCAGCAGCGGAAGCTCCTGTCGCCGGAGAAGCGCGTCCGCGACATCCTCGCCGACGGCGGCGACTGGGTGGAGGTGCGCGGGTCCAAGAAGCACGTCCAGGGCTACCTCAAGGACTTCCTGTTCGACGCCTCGCTGGTCGACGCGCGCGTCGGCACCTTGTCGGGCGGCGAGCGCAGCCGCCTGCTGCTCGCCCGCGAGTTCGCCCGCGCGTCCAACCTCCTCGTCCTCGACGAGCCGACCAACGACCTCGACCTCGAGACGCTCGACCTGCTCCAGGAGGTGATCGCCGACTACGACGGCACCGTGCTGATCGTCAGCCACGACCGCGATTTCCTTGACCGCACGGTGACGGTGACCCTGGGCCTGGACGGCTCGGGCAACGTCGACATCGTCGCCGGCGGCTACGCCGATTGGGTCGCCAAGCGCCGACCCAGATCCTCCCCGGCGCGCAGCGCGGGGAATGGAGACCGTTCGCCCAGGGCGAACAGTGGAGGGGCCGCCCGCAACTCCGGCGGAGCGCCGCTCGCCCCGCAACGGGCGAAGCTCTCCTACAAGGACCAGCGCGACCTCGACCTCCTACCCGCCCGCGTGGACGAGCTCGGCCGCCTCATCGCCCGCGAGGAGGCCGCGCTCGCCGATCCCAACCTCTATGCCCGCGACCCCGCCCGCTTCGACCGGCTGATGAAGAGCATCGCGGCGGCCCGCGCCGAGCGCGACGCGGCGGAGGAGCGCTGGCTTCAGCTCGCCGAGCAGGCGGAGGCGCTGGCGGGCTAGGTGCCCGGACGCCGCCGCCGCGCTCGCTTCGCCGCCGCCCCGGGGCGGGGCGGCTCAAGCCGATGGCGCCGCGCGCCGCGCCGCGGCAGACTCTCGGCCACCCGATGTTAACACGGACGCACCATCATCGCGCCATGCTCACGCGTAGGGAACTGATCGGCAGGGGCGGCGCGGCGGGCCTACTCGCGGCGATGCCCTGCGCCGCGACCGCACGGCCGCAAGACCGCGTGCCCGCCGGGCTGCTCGCCCGCGCCCGCGCCGCCGCCGAACGGCTGCGCCCGGACCTGCGCGACCTGGACGTGATCGCAATCGCCGACTTCGCCCAGCCGAGTCGCGCCGACCGCTTCCACCTGCTCCGCACGGCCGACGGCATGGTGACGAGCTACCAGGTCGCCCACGGCCGCGGCTCGGATCCGTTGCACACCGGCTACCTCGGCTTCTTCTCCAACACCTTCGGCTCCGAGGCCTCGTCGGCTGGGGCCTACGTCACCGGCGACGTCTACTACGGCCGCTACGGCCGCTCGCTCCGCCTGAAGGGCATGGACCCGAGCAACAGCAACGCCGAACTCCGCGCCATCGTCGTTCACGCCGCTGCCTATGCCGAACCCGCGATGGTCACGCGGCACGGCAAGCTCGGCCGCAGCGAGGGCTGCTTCGCGCTCTCCCAGCTCAGCCTCCAGTACGTGCTGCAGCAGCTGGGGCCGGGCCGGCTCCTCTACTGCGATCGGCTGCCGCCGACGGGGTGGGGGAGCGGAGCCTAGTGGTCCCGCCTCACATTGCGCGAGCGGGCCCGGCGAGCGGCCGGCGCCGCAGGCCGTGGCCGACCGCGCCGAAGCCCAGCAGCATCATCATCCAAGTGGCGGGTTCCGGCACGGCGAGGAAGTTGCCGCGGATCTCGCCGCCGGGGAACTGGACGGTGTGGAAGTTCAGATAAGCGCGGCCGCCGAACAGGTTGGGCAGCTGCGCCGCCAGTGTCGTGTTCTGCCCCTCGCCCGCGTCCCACTTGCCGGAGATAGTGCCGCCCACCGCGTCGGCGAACGGTATGAAGACGACGTCGTTGGGCGCGTTGTCGTTGAACGGCGTCCCGCGGAAGCCGAACACGACCGGCCCGTTGGTGGTCGGCGAGACGTTCGGCCCGGCGTGGATGTGCGCGGCGCGCAGGTCGTCGTTAACGTCAACCGTCTGCGACCCGGTGAAGTCGATGTTGAACACAGTGACGGTGTAGGTCAGCGCGGTCAGCGCGTCGTTGAGCACCAGCGTCGCGTCGCCGAACGACGCCGGCCGCGGCGTCACGCCGTCGGTTAGGGTCGGCGTCACCGGCGGGTTCTCCTGCACGTTGGTGAGCCTGACGTTGATGGTCGTCGCGCCTTGCGCGGCCGTCATCGGGCTCAGCAGGATAGCAGCGGCGACGATCGCCTTGCGGATGGTGTTCATCGTCGACTTCCGATCGACGGGCGAGCGGTATTCGCGCGAATTCTATTCACCCAGATTACGGCGCTGCGCCCGTAGGTCGCGAGGATCAACGAGCAGGCGATCGCTGCGGGCTGTTCGGATGGTGGCATGATCGGGGTGTCCCACCAAGGGACATCGATGCCGCTCGGGTAACCGCGCGCCGTCCCAGCCCTGCGAGGCCTATGCCGCCCCCGGCCTGCTGCTCGGCTTGGCCGCCGCGCCTCAACGCGCCGAGCGACGCGGCTACCAGCTGAGCGCGATTCCACTTGCGCCGCGGCGCGATTGACACGATTGTCAGTAGTACCGCCAACCGCAGGCCCGCCCATGTTCCGCCACGCGCTCTCCGTCCACCCGTCCGACATCGACCATATGGGGCACGTCAACAACGCCGTGTACCTGCGCTGGGTGCAGGACGCCGTGGTCCGATATTGGGAAACGGTCGCCCCCGCCGAAACCGTCGCGCGCCACCTGTGGATCGCGCTCCGCCACGAGATCACCTACCGCAAGCCCGCCTTCCTCGACGACCCCGTCGTCGCGGAGGTCACGGCGGAAGCAATCAAGGGCACCCGCTCCTTCTTCTCCACCTGCATCACACGCGGTGAGGAGGTGCTAGCGGAGGTCAAGAGCAGCTGGTGCTGCCTCGACGCGGCGTCGCGCAAACCCGCCAAACTTGCCCGCGAGGTCGCCGAACGGTTCCTCGCGCCCTGACGCCCGGGCCGGCGGACAACGCCCCGCTCGCCGTCGTCGTCGGCACGGGCGGCGGAATCGGCGGCGCGCTGCTCGCCGAACTGGCCGCGCGCGGCCGCCCCGCGCTGGGGCTGGGGCGGGGGACCGACCCGCCGCTCGACCTCCTCGACGAGGGAAGCATCGCCGCCGCCGCGGCCCGTGTCCTCGCGCTCGGTCGCCCGGTGGACCTGTTGCTGATTGCCACCGGCGTCCTGTCCTACCCCGACGCCGGCCCCGAGCGTTCGCTCCGCGACCTCGACCCCGCCCGGCTCGCCCGCGCCTTCGCCGTCAACGCGATCGGCCCCGCGCTACTATTCAAGCATTTCGCCCCGCTGCTCTCGCGGTACGAGCGGAGCGTCGCTGCGACGCTCTCCGCCCGCGTGGGCTCGATCGGCGACAATCGGCTTGGCGGCTGGCACGGCTACCGCGCGAGCAAGGCCGCGCTGAACCAGCTCGTCCGCACAGCGTCGGTTGAGCTCTCCCGCACCCGCCCCGGTTGCGTCTGCGTCGCGGTGCACCCCGGCACGGTGGACACGCCGCTCTCCGCCCCGTTCGCCAAGGCCGGGCTGGCGGTGCGCCCGCCGGCGGAGGCCGCCGCGCGGCTCCTCGACCTGACCGATCGGCTCGCCCCCGCCGACACCGGCCGCTTCCTCGACGTGGACGGGCGGGAGATACTGTGGTGAGGGGCATTTGAACTGCCGCGCTCACTGAAACACCGTCATCCCGGGTTCAACCCGGGACCCACCTGCCTTCAACCACCGTTGCCAAGAAGGCGGGTCCCGGCTCAAGGCCGGGATGACGGCATTTTGTGATCAGCGGCGGCTCCTCCGCTAGTTCCCGTTCAGCGTCTTCGTGCTACGAGCGCACCCATGCATCAGCCCCTTTCCCGCCGCTCGCTCATCGGCCTGCTCGCCGCTGGCGCTGCCGCGCCTCTCTTCGCCGCCGCGCCCCGGCCAGCCCCCGTCACCATGTACCGCTCGCCGACCTGCGGCTGCTGCCTGAACTGGACGCCGCACGTCGAGCGCGCGCTCGGCCGCCCCGTGGTCGTGCGCGACGTGCCCGACGTCTTCGCGGTCAAGGCGCGGCTCGGCGTGCCGGACGACCTCCGCTCCTGCCACACCGCCGTGGTCGACGGGCTGGTGGTCGAGGGTCACGTGCCCCCGGCCGACATCCTCCGCACCTTGCGCGCGCGGGCCGGCATCAAGGGCATCGCCGTTCCCGGCATGCCGATGGGCTCGCCCGGCATGGAGCATGGGGATCACCGCGAGCGTTACCAGACGATCGCCTGGGACGCGCGGGGCGGCCGGCGCGCGGTGGCCACCCATAATTGAGGGCGCGGCAGCGGTCGTCCGCCTCCGCCTCGCCGACTTCCGCTCCTACCCCGCGCTCGAGCTGGCGCCCGGACCCGGCTTCGTCGTGCTCCACGGCGAGAACGGCGCGGGCAAGACCAACCTGCTCGAAGCCGTGTCGCTCCTCTCCCCCGGCCGCGGCCTGCGGGGAGCCCTGCTCGCCGAGATGGCGCGCGCAGACGGCCCCGGCGGCTTCGCCGTAGCCGCGCGTGTCGGCGAGGACGACCTAGGCACCGGGACCACCGCGGTCGCCCCCGAGCGCCGCCAGCTGCGGGTCAACGGTGCCCCCGCTGCTGTAAGCACCCTCGTCGAGCGCCTGTCCGTGCTCTGGCTCACGCCCGCGATGGACCGCCTGTTCAGCGAGGCGGCGAGCGGGCGGCGGCGCTTCCTCGACCGGCTCGTCCTCGCGCTCCACCCCGCCCACGCCCGCCACGCCGCGCGTTACGAGGCGGCGATGCGCGCGCGTAACCGGCTGCTCGCGGAGCCGGAGGGCGCGGACCCCGCCTGGCTCCAGGCGCTGGAGGCGGGCATGGCCGAGCACGGTGCGGCGCTCGCCTACGCCCGCGGCGAAACCGTCCACGCGCTTGGCGAGCGCCTGGCCGCGCAGCCCGACGGCCCCTTCGCGCGGGCGATGCTCCGCATGGTCGGCTGGCTTCCCGACCCGGTCGACAGCCAGGCCGCGCTCGCCGCCGAGCTCCGCGCCGCCCGCGCCCGCGACGGCGCGGCAGGCCGCACGCTCGCCGGGCCGCACCGCAGCGACCTCCTCGTCCGCCACGCGGGCAAGGACCAGCCCGCCGAGCGCTGCTCCACCGGCGAGCAGAAGGCGCTGCTGCTCGGGCTCGTGCTCGCCGACGCCGACCTGGTGGCCGACCGCGCGGGCGCGCGCCC
>CADCVW010000057.1 GCA_902806235.1 uncultured Sphingomonadaceae bacterium
TGAACAACGTCAGCTTCTGGCTGATCGTCCCCGCCTTTCTGCTGCTGCTCGGCTCCGCCTTCGTCCCCGGCGGCACCGCCAACGGCGCGGGCACCGGCTGGACGGTCTACGCGCCGCTGTCGACCAGCGGCAGCCCCGGGCCGGCAGTCGACATGGCGATCCTGGCGCTCCACCTCGCCGGCGCGTCGTCCATCCTCGGCGCGATCAACTTCATCACCACCATCTTCAACATGCGCGCCCCGGGCATGACGCTGCACAAGATGCCGCTGTTCGTGTGGTCGGTGCTCGTCACCGCCTTCCTGCTGCTGCTCGCGCTGCCGGTGCTCGCGGGCGCGATCACTATGCTGCTCACCGACCGCAACTTCGGCACGACCTTCTTCGACGCGTCCGGCGGCGGCGATCCCCTGCTCTACCAGCACCTGTTCTGGTTCTTCGGCCACCCCGAAGTGTACATCATGATCCTGCCGGGCTTCGGCATCGTGAGCCAGATCATTGCCACCTTCAGCCGCAAGCCGGTGTTCGGCTACCTCGGCATGGCCTATGCGATGGTCGCCATCGGCGTGGTCGGCTTCATCGTCTGGGCCCACCACATGTTCACCACCGGCTTGGACGTGAATACCAAGATGTACTTCACGGCCGCGACCATGGTCATCGCTGTCCCCACCGGCGTGAAGATCTTTTCCTGGCTCGCCACCATGTGGGGCGGCTCCTTGTCGTTCGAATCGCCCATGTTGTGGGCGCTCGGCTTCATCTTTATGTTCACGGTGGGCGGCGTGACGGGCGTGGTGCTCGCCAACGGCGGCGTCGACAACTACATGCACGACACCTACTACGTCGTCGCGCATTTCCACTACGTCCTCGCCCAAGGCGCGGTGTTCGCGCTGTTCGCCGGCTTCGAATATTGGTTCCCGAAGATGTCGGGCCGGATGCTCAATCAGACGCTGAGCCGCGCGCACTTCTGGATCTTCTTCGTCGGCGTGAATGTCATTTTCTTCCCCATGCATTTCCTGGGGCTGGACGGGATGCCGCGCCGCATCGCCGACTATCCGGATGCCTTCGCCTGGTACAATCACCTGTCGACCATCGGCTACGGCATCATGGTGGTCAGCGTGATCCCGTTCGCGATCAACGTCGTCCAGGCGCTCATCCGCGGGCCGAAGGCGGCGGCGAACCCCTGGGGCGCGGGCGCGACCACGCTCGAGTGGACGCTGCCGAGCCCGCCGCCCTACCACCAGTTCGAAACCCTGCCGAAGATTGACTGAAGCGGGCGGGCCGGGGCTCCCAACGGGTCCCGGCCTTCCTACATCCGGTTCACCAGACCATGCCCAGCGCCGCCCTCCCATCCGCCGACGCGCCGGCCGCCGTGCCCGTCCCGGCCGCGGTCGCCGACTGGCGCGACATCCTCGCGCTCACCAAGCCGCGGGTGATGAGCCTGGCGGTGTTCACTGCGCTGTGCGGGATGCTGGCAGCGCCCACCCCAATCCACCCGGTGCTCGGCTTCACCGCCGTGCTGTGCATCGCGCTCGGCGCGGGCGCGGCCGGCGCGCTCAACCAGTGGTGGGAAGTTGACATTGATCGCGCGATGAAGCGCACGCGGGAGCGCCCGCTCCCCGCCGGCCGGATGGAGCCGGCCACCGCGCTCCACTTCGGCGTCGGCCTGGGCGCCTTCGCCGTGCTGCTCCTTGGGCTGGCGGTAAACTGGCTGGCGGCGGCGATCCTGCTGCTTTCCATCCTCTTCTACCTCGGCGTGTACACAATGTGGCTGAAGCCCCGCACGCCGCAGAACATCGTCATCGGCGGCGCGGCCGGCGCCTTTCCGCCGCTGATCGGATGGGCGGCGGCGACCGGCGACCTGTCCACGCTGCCCGTGCTGCTGTTCGCGCTCATCTTCCTGTGGACGCCGCCGCACTTCTGGGCGCTGTCCCTGTTCATGCGCTCCGACTACGCGGCGGCGAACATCCCGATGCTCCCCGTGGTGGCCGGCGCGCGCCACACCCGCGTGCAGATCGCGCTTTACACATTGCCCATGATCGCCGCGGCCGTCGCGCCGTGGGCGCTGCGCCTCGCCGGTCCGTTCTACGGCGCGGTTGCCGTGGGCTTGAGCGCCGTCTTCGCGCTGCTCGTCGTCCCCGTATTGCGCAACCGGGCGACCGAGGCAGCGGGCATGGCTCCGGAGAAGCGCTTGTTCGCCTTCTCCATTCTGTACCTGTTCGCCTTGTTCGCCGCGCTGGTCGCCGACCGCTGGATGTTTAACTGATGCCGCGCGATCCCGATCCGGTCCGCGCCCGGCAGCGCGCGCGCTCCAACATCACCGGGCTCGCGCTCGCCGCGCTGGTGGTGCTCATCTTCCTGATCGCTTTGGTCAAGCTTGAGGTGTTCGGATGACGGCCGCCGCGCGCAACAACCGCACTGGGTTCCTGATGGCGCTGTTCGCGCTGGGGATGCTCGGCCTCGCCTTCGCTTCCGTGCCGCTCTACCGCCTGTTCTGCCAGGTGACCGGCTTCGGTGGCACCACCATGCGCGCCGACGAGAGCGCGCTGCCCTCGACGCCGACCGGGACCATCCTCAACGTCCGCTTCGACGCCAACACCTCGTCGGCGCTGCCCTGGTCGTTCCAGCCGGAGGAGCGCGTCGCCCGCGCCGCGGTAGGCGCGCGCAAGATGGCGTTCTTCACCGCCAAGAACCTGTCGGACCGCCCGGTCACGGGCACCGCCAGCTTCAACGTCACCCCGCTCAAGGCCGGGCAGTATTTCAACAAAATTCAGTGCTTCTGCTTTACGGAGCAGACGCTCGCGCCCGGCCAGGAGGTGCGGATGCCCGTGGTCTACTTTGTCGACCCGAGGATCCTGAACGACGAGGACGCGCGGCGGATCAGCGAGATCACCCTTTCCTACACCTTCTACCCCGTGGACCAGGCCGCCGACGCCGGTTAGGGGCTGACGCAGCAAGTCGATCAAGCCGGGAAAGCGAACATGGCCGGAGCGAAGAACCACCCCTACCACATCCTCGAGCCGAGCCCCTGGCCGATCATCGGTTCCTTCTCCGCCTTCGCCGCGGCGCTGGGCGGCGTAATGTGGATGCACGAATATCGGTTCGGCTCCGCCGTGTTCGGGCTCGGCATGGTGGGCCTGCTGTTCACCTTCTTCTCCTGGTGGGCCGACGTCCGGCGCGAGGCCAACGCGGGCGAGCACACCCCCGTGGTCCAGCTCCACCACCGCTACGGGATGATCCTGTTTATCGCCTCGGAGGTGATGTTCTTCGTCGCCTGGTTCTGGGCCTATTTCAACGCCTCGCTCTTCCCGTCGGTCGCCGAGTCGGTCGGCGGCGTGTGGCCGCCCAAGGGTATCGAGGTGTTCGACCCGTTCAGCCTGCCGCTGCTGAACACCATCATTCTGCTCTGCTCGGGCACCACCGTCACCTGGGCGCACCATTCGATCATCAACGGCGACCGCGACGGCTTTAAGAAGGGGCTGTGGCTCACCATCGGGCTCGGCGTGCTCTTCTCCTTCGTGCAATACTACGAATACGCCCACGCGCCCTTCGACTTCTCGGGCAACATTTTCGGCGCAACCTTCTTCATGTCCACCGGCTTTCACGGCTTCCACGTGCTGGTCGGCACCATCTTCCTCGCCGTGTGCCTGTGGCGCTCCTACAAGGGCGACTTCACGTCCCGCCAGCACTTCGGCTTCGAGGCCGCCGCTTGGTACTGGCACTTCGTTGACGTGGTGTGGCTGTTCCTGTTCATCACCGTCTACGTCTGGGGCGGCTGGGGGGCCGAAGTCCACGGCTGAGCCGGCGCCCCCCGCGCCGCTCCGCGCGGCGCTGGCGGGGCTGTGCCCGCGCTGCGCCGCGCCCGGCCTGTTTGCCGGCGCGGCGCGCTTCGCCCCCCGCTGCCCGACTTGCGGGCTGGACTACCGCGCCTTCAACGTCGGCGACGGGCCGGCGGCTTTCCTGATCTTCCTCGTCGGCGGGCTGGTGGTCGGGCTGGCGATCTGGCTCGAACTGGCGGCCGACCCGCCGTGGTGGCTTCACCTGCTGCTCTGGCCCCCGCTCGCCGCCGCCGCCACGCTCGGCGGCCTGCGCGTCGCCAAGGGGCTGCTGCTCCAGTACGAGTACCGCAACGCCGCCCGCGAAGGTCGACTGCGCTCGTGAAGCTTCCCTTCTGGCCCACCCTCCTCGTCGCCCTCGCGGTGGCGACCATGCTCGGCCTCGGCCTGTGGCAGCTCGACCGCGCCGGCGAGAAGCGCGCGCAGATCGCTCAGTTGCGGAGCAACCCCGCGGTGCCGCCGATCGCCTTTCCCCGCTTCCCGGACGAGCGCCTGCTATTCCGCCGCGCCTCCGGTCACTGCCTAGAAGTCGCGCGAACCAGCACGGAAGGCGCGGGCGCGTCCGGCTTCCGCGTGATCGCCGAATGCCGCACGGGAGGGCTGGAGGGTCCCGGAATGCTCGTCCAGCTCGGCACCACGCGCGACCCGCGGCCGGTGGTACGGTGGCCGGGCGGCGAGGTGGCGGGCTACCTATCCTACGCCCCTGACAATCGCTCGATGCTGTCGTCCCTCGTCGGCGGCGACAATAGGCGATTGATGCTGGTCAGCGCCGCCCCGCTCGCCGGGCTCGCGCCCAACACACCGCCCGACGTGTCGAGCGTGCCCAACAACCACAGCGGCTACGCGCTGCAATGGTTCTTCTTCGCCGCGGCGGCCGCGCTAATCTACGCGCTCGCGCTGCGCCGCCGCGGCGGGACGCCCGCGGCGAAAGGCGAAGCCTTCTAGGTCAGCTCCGCTCCCGGCGCGCGTCCGCCGCCCGCGCGGCGCGGACGAACGCCCGCAGCTTGATCGCGTCCAGCGCGCCGCCCGTCCGCACGCCCGAACACAGGTCGAGCCCGAACGGCCGCACCGCCTCGACCGCCGCCGCCACGTTGCCCGGCGCCAGCCCGCCCGCCAGGAACACCGCCCGCGGGCTCCGGCGCACGAACTCGGCGCTCACCACCCGCTCGTGGAGGACCTCCGCGCCCGCACCGGCCTCCCCGTCGCCACCATCCAGCGGCTCGCGGCCGCAGAAGCCTTCCGCTCGGTCGGGTTGGACTGCCGCCAGGCGCTGTGGGACTGCCGCGCGCTCCGCCCCGCGCCCGACCTGCCTCTCTTCGCCCACGCCGCGGCGCGGGCGGAGGGCGCGCAGGCTGCACCCGTGCGGCTTCCCGAGACCGCGCTGTCCGAGCACGTCGTCGCCGATTATCGAACGCTGCGGTTGTCGCTCAAGGCGCATCCGCTCCACTTGCTCCGCGAGCGCCTGGTGCGCGAAGGCTGCACCCGCGCCGCCGACCTCCGCTCCCGCCGCTTCGGCCGGCCGGTGCCTGTCGCGGGGCTGGTGCTGATCCGGCAGAAGCCGGGCACCGCCGAAGGCGTGTGCTTTGTCACGCTGGAGGACGAGAGCGGCGTGGCCAACCTCGTGATTTGGCCCGACGTGATGGAACGCCACCGCCGCGAGGTGATGACCGCGCGGTTAATGGCGGTGGAGGGCACCGTGCAGCACGACGAGGCGGTGGTCCACGTTATCGCCCCGCGCATCCTCGACCGCACCGCGCTGCTCGGCGAACTCTCGGCCGACCTGTTCCGTACGGACATCGCGCGCGCCGACCACGTCGCTAACCCGCTGCCGCGCGACGCGGGGCGGCACCCGCGGGACGTGCAGGTGATCCCGAAATCGCGGGATTTTCATCAGAAAAGGGAAAGTGCCCATCCCTAACCCTTCCCGGGAGACCGGGAAGGGTACCGCACAATTCGCGCGCTACGCTATTCCCCTCCCGCATTTGCGGGAGGGGCTAGGGGTGGGCTCTTCTGCTTAACCCCCTACCGCATCCCCATCCGGATTGCCCCGTCGAGCCGCACATCCTCCCCGTTGAAATATGGGTTGCGGATCATCTCCAGAGCCAAGCTCGCGAACTCCCCCGCCTCCCCCAGCCGCTTGGGAAAAGGTACGGAGGCCCCCAGCGCGTCCTTCACGTTCTGCGGCGCGGCGTTCATCAACGGTGTGTTGAAAATGCCGGGCAGGATAGTGTTCACCCGGATGCCCTCGGCCGAGAGGTCGCGCGCGATGGGGAGCGTCATGCCGACCACCCCACCCTTGGACGCTGAATAGGCCGCCTGCCCCATCTGCCCGTCCTCGGCCGCCACGGACGCCGTGTTGACGATCGCCCCGCGCTCACCGCCCTCCGTCGGCTCCAGCGTCAGCATCCCCGCCGCCGCCTTGGCGACGCAGCGGAAGGTGCCGACCAGGTTGATCTGGATGATCGCGTTGAACGCGTCGAGCGGGAAGTGCTTGGGCTCGCCCGTGCCCTTGTCGCGGCTCGCCGTCTTGATCGCGTTGCCGGTGCCCGCGCAGTTCACCAGCACCCGCTCCTGCCCGTGCGCGGCGCGCGCCTTGGCAAAGCCGGCGTCCACGCTCTCGTCCGAGGTCACGTTGACGGCGCAGAACACCCCGCCGATCTCAGCAGCTACGCTCTCGCCCTTCTCCGCGTTGAGGTCGAACAAGGCCACCTTCGCGCCCTGCGCCGCCAGCGCCCGCGCCGTCGCCTCGCCCAAGCCGCTGGCTCCGCCCGTCACCACCGCCGCCACACCGTTCAAGTCCATGATGCTCTCCCGTTCCTATTCGACCAGCTTGGCGCGGAGCGCGTCCAGCGTCGCCGCGTCCACGCCTAGCGCCTCCCGCGCGTAGCCCTCCGCGCCGCCGTGCCGAGTGCTGACAGCACTCAGCGCCGCCCGCAAATATTCCGCCCGCACGCCCATCAGCACGCGCAGCGTGTCCTCGTCGAAGGTGGAGGACAGCGACCCCCGCATCGCCCGCGCGCCCGCGGCGATCCGTTCCTCCAGATTCCCCGCCGTGTTGGTGAGCAGGTAGTCCGCCATCAGCTCGTCCTCGCGGACGCCGAGTAGCGCGTGGACCAGCGCCACCGCGAAGCCCGTCCGATCCTTGCCCGCCATGCAGTGGACGAGCGTCGCCCCGTCCTCCGCTGCCAGCGCCAGGAGATAGCCGCGCAGCACCGTCATCAGCGTCGGCCGGAACGGCAGCTCGGCGTAGCCCGCCGTCATCGCCTGCACCGCCGCCTCCGCCGTGCCCACCTTGCGCGCGGCCTCGATGTGCGGCGCGAGCCCCGCCGTCTCCTCCTCCACCAGCACCACGCGCGCCGCGAGCGCCACCGGGTCCGGCCCGGCCGCCCCGCGCCGCTCGCTCGGCCCGCGCAGATCAGCGATCGCGCGCAATCGCAAATTCTTGAGCCGCTCGATGTCGGCCGGCGAAGCCTCCGCATATTGCCCCGACCGGTACAGCCGCCCCGCCCGCAGCCGCCCGCCCCCCGCTAGGGCGTAGCCGCCGTAGTCGCGGAAGTTGTGGACGCCATCGAACGGCAGCACGCGGTCGAGCATGACCGCCGGCCTAGCGAGCGCGGCGCGCGCGCACAACGCCGGTTGACGCGCCCGCGCTCCGCCGACCAGGGTGGACCCTATGGCCGCCGATCGTTCCCCTATCGAGCACGAGCGCCACGGGCCGGTGGCCCTGCTCCGCTTCGCCCGCCCCGACCGGCTGAACGCGCTCGCGCTGCTCGGCGACGGTGAAGCGGTGGAGGCCGCCTGCGCGATGCTTAACGCCGACCGCGGGGTGCGCGCGGTAATCCTCACCGGCGCGGGCCGTGCCTTCTCCGCCGGCGGCGACCTGCGGCTGATGAACGACCCGCACGGGCCCTTCCGCGCCGAGCCAGCGCGCGTGCGCGACCACTACCGCGACACCGTGCACCGCATCACCCGCGCGCTGTTCGGGCTGGAAGCGCCCTTGGTCGCCGCCGTGAACGGCCCCGCCATCGGCCTCGGCTGCGGCATCGCCTGCCTGGCGGACCTGCGGATCGCGTCGCGCGAGGCGACGTTCGGCTCGACCTACCTCAAGCTCGGCCTCGCCCCCGGCGACGGCGGCGCGTGGCTGCTCCCCCGCGCGGTGGGCGCCGCGCGCGCTGCCGAGCTGCTCTTCACCGGCCGCGTGATCGACGCGGAGGAAGCGCTGGCCTGGGGCCTGGTCAGCCGCGTGCTCCCGCCCGAAGCGCTGCTTCCCGAAGCGCTCAGCCTCGCCCATCGCGTCGCCGAGCTGCCTGCGGACGCGCTGCGCCTCACCAAGTCGCTGCTGCGCGGCGCCGCGACCCAGTCCTATGCGGAAGCGCTTGAGTCCGCCGCAGCAGCGCAGGCGCTGCTCCACGCCACCCCCGACCACCGCGAGGGCGTGTCCGCCATGCTCGAGCGCCGCCCGCCCCGCTTCGGAGACCCGCCGTGAACCGACTGTGCGAGATAACCGGGGCCGAGTTCCCCCTCTTCGCCTTCTCCCACTGCCGCGACGTGGTCGCGGCGGTGAGCCGCGCCGGCGGCTTCGGCGTGTTCGGCGCCGCCGCCTTCACGCCGGACAGCCTCGAAGCCGAGCTTGCCTGGATCGACGCCAACGTCGGGGGAAAGCCCTACGGCGTCGACCTGCTCATCCCGAGCGCTCAGGCCGTCGAGGAAGGCACCAGCCACGCCGAGATCGCCCGGCGCGTGCCGGACGAGCACCGCGCCTTCGTCCACGGCCTGCTGCAGCGCCACGGCATCGATGTAGCGCCAGAGCGCCTGCACCAGCCCCGCTCCATCGGCACCCAAGGCGCGGCCGAGATCATGGACATCGCCTTCCGGCACCCCATCCGCCTGATCGCCTCCGCACTGGGCACCGCTCCCCCCGAGATGATCGCGCGCGGCCGGGCGGCCGGCGTCCCAGTCGCCGCCCTGGTCGGCACGGCGGAGCACGCGCGTCGCCAGCTGGCCGCCGGGGTCGACGTCCTCGTCGCCCAGGGCGGCGAGGCGGGCGGGCACACGGGCGAGGTGGCGACGATCGTGCTGGTGCCCGAAGTGCTCCGCACCGTGGCCGGCCGCGTCCCCGTGCTGGCGGCGGGCGGCATCATGACCGGCCGGCAGATGGCGGGGATGATGGCGATGGGCGCCGCCGGCGTGTGGACCGGCTCCGTGTGGCTCGCCACCGCCGAATCGGAGGTCAGCGAGACCTTCCGCGAGAAGATGGTCGCGGCCTCCTCGCGCGATACCGTCCGCTCGCGCCACCGCACCGGCAAACCCGCGCGCCAGCTCCGCTCCGCGTGGCACGACGCCTGGGAGGCCGAGGGCGCGCCGCCCGCGCTGCCGATGCCGCTGATGAGCGCCGCGTCCGAACCCGCCATCAGCCTGATCCACCGCGCCGCCGACGCGGGCAACCCGGCCGCCAAGGAACTCGTCACCTATTTCGTGGGGCAGGGCGTCGGGCTCGTCGACGGCGTGCGCTCGGCCGCCGCGGTCGTGGGGGAGTTCAAGGCGGAGTTCGCCGAGGCGGTGGGCGAGCTCTGCGTGATGGTCGGGATGAGCTCAGCCTGACGCACCAACTCCGTTCGGCCTGAGCTTGTCGAAAAGCTCTGCTTTCTTCGTCCGAAAAACAAGGAAAGGGCTTCGACAAGCTCAGCCCGAACGGGAATAACGCGGATATACTCTAGCCTTACGGAGCCCACCCATGCCCGGCCCCCTCCACGGCATCCGCATCGTCGAGTTCGCCGGCATCGGCCCCGGCCCCTTCTGCGGCATGATGCTCGCCGACCACGGCGCGGAGGTGGTGCGGATCGAGCGGCCCGGCGCGGGCGAGGGCATCGTGCCGACCGCGAACGATCCGCTCCTACGCTCGCGCCGCGTCGTCGCGCTGGACATGAAGAGCGCGGAAGGCATCGCGACCACCCGCGCGCTGTGCGAGCGCGCCGACGGCCTGATCGAGGGCTTCCGCCCCGGCGTGATGGAGCGCCTCGGCCTCGGTCCCGACAGCCTCCTCGTCGATAACCCCAAGCTCGTCTACGGCCGCATGACCGGCTGGGGGCAGCACGGCCCGCTGGCCGCGACCGCCGGCCACGACATCGATTACATCGCGATCAGCGGCGCGCTCCACACCGTCGGCCGCGCGGGCGAGCGGCCGGTGCCGCCCGTCAACTACCTCGGCGATTTCGCGGGTGGCGGCATGATGCTCGCCTTCGGCATGGTCGCCGCGTTGCTCGCCGCGCGCTCGGGCGGGGCGTCCGGCCAGGTGATCGACGCCGCCATGACCGACGGCTCGGCGCTCATCGCGAGCATGACTTGGGGCTTCATGGCGAGCGGGCGCTGGCAGGACCGGGCGGGCGTCAACCTGCTCGACGGCGGCGCGCATTTCTACGACACCTACGAGTGCGCCGACGGCAAGTACCTGGCGGTGGGCGCGATCGAGCCGCAGTTCTACGCGATCCTCTGCGACAAGCTGGGCTTGGCCGCCGACGCCGAGTTCGACCGGCAGATGGACCCGCGCGCCTGGGGACCGCTCCGCGAGCGGCTTGCCGCCCTGCTCCGCACCGAGCCGCGCGACCACTGGGCCGCGCTCTTCGACGGCACGGACGCCTGCGTTGCCCCCGTGCTGTCGCTCGGCGAGGCGCCCGACCACCCGCACAACGCCGCGCGGGGCACCTTCACGCAAGTCGCCGGCCACCCCCAGCCCGCCCCCGCCCCGCGCTACTCGATCACCTCGACGGAACGACCCCGCCCGCCGGCCGAGCGGGAAGACGCCGCCGCGCTGCTCGCCGAGTGGGCGGCTCGGGAACCCCGCTAAGCGCTTCTTTACCCTGCCCGGTCTACTTCCCGCTCCGACCATTGGAGTGGCAAGGCATGGACATGGGCGGCATCCGGATGTTTCCGATCGACGGCGCGGTGCCGCCCGACGACGTCGAGCGGGCGCTTGGGCAGCTCGGCCTCCATCCGATCGGCCGCGTCCGCGACGTCTCCGGCGGCCAGTCGATCGTCGAGCTCGACCGCGCCGCGGTGGCCGCCCTAGCCGACCACGAGGATCCGACGATCGCCACCGCCGGCCAGGTCGGCACCCAGTTGAAATTGCGGGTAGGCCGCAGCTGGATCATCGCCAACCTCCGCGCTGTGCGCGCGGAGAACGGCGGGATCGCGGGCGAGATCGACTTCCTCGGCGAAGGCGACCAGGACTCCCAGTCCGGCCGAATGCGCGATTTCCGCCGCGGCATCACCCGCTTCCCCTTTCCGGGCGCGGAGGTCTACGCCGTGTCCAACGAGGACATGAAGCAGATCTTCGCCGCCGACGACCGGCCGCACATCGAGATCGGCACCGTCTACCCGACCAAGGACATCCGTGGCGCGCTCTATGTCGACTCGATGCTCGGCAAGCATTTCGCGATTCTAGGGAGCACCGGCACCGGCAAGTCCACGTCGGTGGCGTTGATCATGCACCGCATCGTCCATGCCTGCCCCGAGGGCCACGTCGTGATGATCGATCCGCACGGCGAATATTCGGCGGCGTTCAAGACCAACGGCGAGCTGTTCAACGTCGACAACCTCGCCATGCCCTATTGGCTGATGAACTTTGAGGAGCATTGCGAGGTCTTCGTCACCACGGACGGTGCCGAGCGCCAGGCCGACTGCGACGTGCTCGCCAAATGCCTGCTCGCCGCGAAGGCTAAGAGCCGTCTCGGCGCGGAGATGAGCAAGCTCACCGTCGACAGCCCGATCCCCTACCTGCTGTCCGACCTTCTGGCCGCGATCAACAACGAGATGGGTCGGCTCGACAAGGCCAAGGACAACTCGCCCTACATGCGGGTGAAGGGCAAGATCGAGGACATCAAGGCCGACCCCCGCTACCACTTCATGTTCTCCGGCATGCTCGTCGGTGACACCATGACGAGCTTCCTGAGCAAGATTTTCCGCCTGCCGAGCAACGGCAAGCCGATCTCCATCGTCGACGTCTCGGGCGTGCCGTCCGACATCACCTCGGTGGTGGTCGCCGTGCTCGCGCGGATGGTCTTCGACTACGCGATCTGGAGCAGGAACGAGCCGCAGCGCCCCATCCTCCTCGTCTGCGAGGAAGCGCACCGCTACGTCCCCTCCGACCGCATCACCACCGGCGCCGCCGTGCGCAAGATCCTGGAGCGGATCGCCAAAGAAGGCCGGAAATACGGCGTGAGCCTCGGCCTCGTCACCCAGCGCCCGTCGGACCTGGCGGAAGGCGTGCTGTCGCAGTGCGGCACCATCATCTCCATGCGGCTCAACAACGACCGCGACCAAGCCTACGTCCGCTCGGCGATGCCGGAAGGCGCCAGGGGTTTCCTCGACTCCATCCCGGCGCTCCGCAACCGCGAGTGCATCGTCTGCGGCGAGGGCGTGGCGATCCCCATCCGGGTGAGCTTCGACGCGCTGGAGCCTGACCGGCGGCCGGCGTCCTCCGATCCCGTGTTCACCGATCTCTGGAAGCAGACGGGGGGCGAGCAGGGGATTGTGGAGCGGGTGGTGAAACGGTGGCGGAATCAGGGCAGGTGAGCGCGAGCCCAAGACGAGGATTGCGCAGCAATCGTCGGTTTGGGCGAAGACGGATCGCAACCCGGCCGGCGGGTCGGCTCGGCCGAACCCGTCCGACGTCACGGCGCGGCTCCGCAACGGCGCGGGAAATGACCGTTGCTCGTCATTCTCTTTCGTCACCCCGGCCTTGAGCCGGGATCCCGCTTCTTGCTTCCAACGGCCGCGGCCGAGCGGAAGCCCGGGATAACGGGAAAGGAGAAGGCAGGAGACTGCGCTTCGCGTCGCGGCGAAGCCGCGCCATGACGTCGGACGGGCTCGGCCAAGGGCCGGCCCGCCGGCCGGGCGACGGCCCGTCTCCGCCCAACGCGACGATCGCTCCGCGATCGCCGCGTTGGGCTCGCGGCCTTACGCCGCCCCCGCCAGATTCCGCAGCACGTAGGGCAGGATGCCCCCGTGCCGGAAATACTCCAGTTCGTTGTAGGTATCGATCCGGCACCGCGCGGTGATGGTGAAGCTCGACCCGTCCGGTCTGACGACGTCCACCGCGACGTCCTGCCGCGGCTGGATGTCGGCCACCCCGCGCACGCTGAACCGCTCGTCCCCGGTCAGGTCGTGCGTCTGCCGGCTCTCGCCTTCCGCGAACTGCAGGGGAAGCACGCCCATGCCGACCAGGTTCGACCGGTGGATGCGCTCGAAGGACTCGGCGACCACCACCCGTACGCCGAGCAGATTGGTCCCCTTCGCCGCCCAATCCCGCGAGGATCCCGTGCCGTACTCCTTGCCCGCGACTACCACGAGCGGCGTGCCCTGCTCCTTGTAACGCATCGCCGCGTCGTAGATCGGCATCGCCTCGCCCTCGAACTTGGTGAGCCCGCCTTCCGTGCCGGGCAGCATCTCGTTCTTGATGCGGATGTTGGCGAAGGTGCCGCGCATCATCACTTCATGGTTGCCGCGCCGCGCGCCGTAGCTGTTGAAGTCGAGCCGCGCGACCTGGCGCTCGGAAAGGTACTGGCCCGCCGGCGACTGCGCCTTGATCGAGCCCGCCGGGCTGATGTGGTCGGTGGTGATGGAGTCGCCGAACAGCGCCAGCAATCGCGCGTCCGCCACGTCCGTCAGCGGCGTCGGCGTCATGCTCATGCCCTCGAAATAGGGCGGGTTCTGGATGTAGGTGGAGCCCGGGTTCCAGTCGTAGGTGGCGCCGCCGTGGACCTCCACCGCCTGCCACCGCTCGTCGCCCCGGAACACGTTGGCGTAGCGGCTGCGGAACATGTCGCTGTGGACGTGCGCGTCGATGGTCGCCTGCACCTCGGCGTTCGACGGCCAGATGTCGCGCAGGTACACGGGCTCGCCGTCGCTGCCGGTGCCGAGCGGGACGCTCACCAAGTCCTCGCGCACCGTGCCCTTGAGGGCATAAGCCACGACCAGCGGCGGCGAGGCGAGGAAGTTCGCCCGCACGTCCGGCGACACGCGGCCCTCGAAGTTGCGGTTGCCGGACAGCACGCTCACCGCGACCAGGTCGTTGTCGTTGATCGCGTCCGAGATCGGCTGCGGCAGCGGGCCCGAGTTGCCGATGCACGTCGCGCAGCCGTAGCCGGTGGTGTAGAAACCCACCGCCTCCAGGTCCGCCTCCAGCCCCGCCGAGCGGAGGTAGTCGCTCACCACCTGGCTCCCCGGCGACAGGCTCGTCTTCACCCAGGGCTTGCTCTGCAGCCCCCGTTCGCGCGCCTTGCGCGCCACCAGCCCGGCGGCGACCATCACCGACGGGTTCGACGTGTTGGTGCAGCTAGTGATCGCCGCGATCACCACGTCGCCGTGGCCGAGGTCAAACCCGTTCACGCCCACCCGCTTCTCGTCGGCCGCGGCGATCTTATAGGTGTTGACGAGGTCCTCGTTGAAATTCTCGTCCAAGCCGTTCAGCAACACCCGATCCTGCGGCCGCTTCGGCCCCGCGAGGCTCGGCTCGATCGTCGTCATGTCGAGCTCAAGCGTGTCGGTGAACACCGGCTCGTCGGTCGAGCCCTCCTCGCGCCACATCCCCTGCGCCCGGCAGTAAGCCTCCACCAGCGCGATCCGCGCGTCGTCGCGCCCGGTCAGCCGCAGATATTCCGTCGTCTTGCTGTCGATGGGGAAGAAGCCGCAGGTCGCGCCGTACTCGGGCGCCATGTTGGCGATCGTCGCCCGGTCGGCGAGCGTCAGCGCGTCGAGCCCGGGGCCGTAGAACTCGACGAAGCGGCCCACCACGCCCTTCTTGCGCAGCATCTGGGTGACGGTGAGCACCAGGTCGGTCGCCGTGATCCCCTCGTTGAGCTTGCCGTCCAGGCGAAAGCCGACGACCTCGGGGATCAGCATGGACACCGGCTGGCCGAGCATCGCCGCCTCCGCCTCGATCCCGCCGACGCCCCAGCCGAGCACGCCGAGCCCGTTGACCATGGTGGTGTGGCTGTCCGTTCCCACCAACGTGTCGGGGTAGGCGACGATCTCGCCGTTCTCGCCTTGGGCGGTCCACACCGTCTGCGCGACGTGCTCCAGGTTCACCTGGTGGATGATGCCCGTCCCCGGCGGCACCACCTTGAAATCGTCGAATGCGCCCGACCCCCACTTCAGGAACTCGTAGCGCTCGATGTTGCGCTGGTACTCGAGGTCGACGTTCATCTCGAGCGCTCGTGGGTGGCCGAACTCGTCCACCATTACGCTGTGGTCGATGACCAGATGGACCGGCACCAGCGGGTTGATCTTTTGCGGGTCGCCGCCGAGCTTCGCCATCGCGTCGCGCATCGCCGCCAGGTCCACCACCGCGGGCACGCCCGTGAAGTCCTGCATCATCACGCGCGCCGGGCGGTACTGGATCTCCCGGTTGATCCGCCGCTCCTTGGTCCAATCCGCCATCGCCTGCAGGTCGTCGCGCGTTACCGTCACGCCGTCCTCGAAGCGCAGCAGGTTCTCCAGCAACACCTTCATCGAATGCGGCAGCCGGCCCACGTGGCCCAGCGCCGCCCCCGCCTTCTCCAGCGAGTAATAGGTGTAGCCCTGGCCATCGACCTCCAGCGTCGAGCGGGTGGACAGGGAGTCGAGGCTGGGGGCGGTCATGGCGGGCGTCCTGTGCGGCTGGGCGGGGTCGCGCGAGGCTTTAGCAACCGCGCGCCGGAGGGGAAAGGGCGGCGACCGGCGCGCGGCGGGGGCGACGGGCCCCCTCGCCAATCCGCCCCCGCGCCACTAGGTCGGGCCCGGAAGGCCCGCGGGCGGACAGGTTGGAGGAAGCGTGGTGCGTGCGCTGGGTTGCGTTGCGGTGCTCGGATTGCTGCTCGGCGGGTGTCAGGGCCACTTGCGCGACCGGCTGCGGCCGAAGGAGGCGGTGCTGGCGAGCGAGCTCCAGGCCTACGTCCCCGACCAAACCCTGCGCACCTGCCTGTCCGACCGGCTCAAGGCCGACCTGTCCGTGTGGCAGCTCCGCCAGCTCGCCGACCTCGCGCGTAGCGGCCGGCGCACGGGCCGCGTCCAGCTCGACCCGAACGGCTTCGCCTATGTCGCCTCGCTGGTCACCGACCCGCGCGTCGGCGCGGGCGTCATTCGGGTCGGGCAGGCGTGCGGCGTTTCGCTCGCGACCGCGCGCCCCGGCGCTCCCGCCATGCGGCCAACGATCGTCGCCGACGCGCCGCCCCCGGCCTCCGCGCTCGCCGCGCCCGGCGCCACCTCCACGGCTTGGGTCAACTTGGGCGCCGCCGCCAGCGGCCAGGCGATCGCGGTGGAAGGCGCCAGCATTGCGCCGGACGCCGCCGGCAAGCGCGCCTGGTTCCGCCTCACCAACCCCGGCCAGACGGGGGCGGGCACCGTGTCCTACCTGCTGCGCATTGACTGCCGCGCCCGCACCATCAACCCGCTCGCCTTCCGCCAGTACGGCGCGGCCGGCGCGGTCGCCACCGAACGCGACTTTGGTCCAACGGGCGAAGGCGCGCTGCCGGTCGAAGCGGGCACGGTGATGGAGATCGCCTATCTCGCGCTCTGCACCTGACCGCCCGATGCCGTCGCTGACATTACTGCCCGCGCTCGCCGCGTGGCGCTCCGCGCTGCCCGCCTCCTTCGCCCGGCTGGCGAACGGCGGGCTGGCGCAGCGCCTCCTGCCGCTCGCGCTCGCGCTGCTGCTCGGCTTGGGGTTGGTCGCCTTCTTCCTGTCCAGCGCGGGCGGCTGGCGCGGAGCCGCCCCCGGCGCGGACGGGGCCGGGGGCGCCGCGACCGACGACCGCGCGCCGCCCTTTCCCGAACCCAACC
>CADCVW010000058.1 GCA_902806235.1 uncultured Sphingomonadaceae bacterium
CCGGCGGTCGCGATTACCGCGGGCCCGCGCGTCACGACCGCGCCGACCGGCACCTCGCCGCGCGCCGCAGCATCGGCCGCGGCGGCGAGCGCCGCGCGCATAGGTGCGGCGAAATCCATGGGACGGGATGGGCGCCGGCCGACGCGCGGCCGGCGCCCCGGATCAGGCTATTCGGCCTTTTTCACGTCGATGGTGGGGACTTCGACTTGCTCCTTCTTGGTGCCGACGTCCACGTCGACCTCCGGCACCTCAATCGCCGTGTTGGCGGTGCCGACGTCGATGTCGGCGGTGTCCACGTCGACGTTGGGCAGGGAGCCGCCCTTGGCGTCCACCTCGACTTCCGGCAGGCTGCCGCCCTGGCCGTCGATGTCGATCAGGCCGAAGGCCATCGCCGCGATCAGCGCCAGGATGGCTAGGACCGCGATCACCAGTACATTGCGCGCACCACTCGACATAAACGTTCCTCCTTATGCTCTACATCAACGCGCCCAACCGCCGAGCGCGGGTTCGGTTGCAGCCCCGGAACGATCGACGTTGCGGTCGAGCACGACGGACCTTAGGGTGACGCAAATCAACAGGAGGACGCAATGGCCTTTCCGGGTTGGGCGTATGTCGCCGTCGCGTTCCTGCTAGCCGGGGCAGCGTTCCTGCTCGGTCAGCTCCGCGAGGGGCTGGGCATGATGTTCGTGGCGGCGGCAACGCCCGCTTGGGTCGGTTACGCGGCGTTGCGCGCGCGCCGGCTCGACCGGGCGACAACGCCGCGCAGTTGACCTTGGCCGCGGCGGACGGTAACGGCCCCGGCTTTCCCGGCGCGGCCGTGCCCCGCCTTTATCTGGGACTGAAACCATGTCGCGCATCTGCGAACTGACCGGCAAGGGCCGGCAGGTCGGCCACAACGTGAGCCACGCCAACAACAAGACCAAGCGGGTGTTCTTGCCCAACCTGCAGAACGTCACTTTGATCTCCGACCGGCTGGGCCGCTCCGTGCGCCTGCGGGTGAGCACCAACGGGCTGCGCTCGGTGGAGCACGTCGGCGGGCTCGACAATTGGTTGATGAAGACCAAGGATGAGCAGCTGTCGCTGCGCGTGCGCCGCCTGAAGCGCGAGGTCGTGAAGGCGGGCGAGCCCGCCGCCGCCTGAGCTACGACGCTCGCGCGGGGAGCGCGAGTTTCAGCAGCACCGTCCGGAAACCGGGCATGAAATTGTCGTCGGCCGCGATCCATAGGAGGTCGCGGCCGTTTTCGCGCGTCAGGGCCAGCGCTTCCCAATTGTCGGTGGGCCAGGGCGCGCGCAACTCGAGCAGCGGGCGGTGAGCGAGCGTCCCGCGCGCCAGCGTCGACAGGTCGATCGCGGACAGGACGGCGGAGAAGCCGCGCGGGCCGAAGCGACGGTGCAGGATCAGCAGGCGGTCAGGCCCCCAGGCAAGTGCGTCCGTCGGGCGATGGCCGGGCGGGCCGTAGTGGTTTAATCGCGCGAAGCGCGCCGCCGGCGCGGTCGGGTCGCCGGAGGACAGCCAGAGCTCGCCCGCGCCGTCCGGCCCCGGCGATTGTTCGCGGAATAGGAGGAAGCGCCCGTTAGGCAGGCAGGCGATCGCCTCCAGCCCTCCGTTCTTCGGCCAGCGGCGGGCGAAGGCGGGCCGCGCGCGGGCGCGAGGGCGCAAGCGCGCGTCGTAGCGCCACACGCGGTGGCGCGACTCGAAACCGACCCAGAAATCGCCGCCCGGCGCGCAGCGCGCGAGCGACTCGGCGTCGCTCGGGCCGGGGCCGCGGCGCAGGCCGGGCCCGGCGATGCGGCCCAGGACGCGGAGCTTCGCTGGCTGACCGTCGGCCAGCGTCAGGCGGAGAGCGATCGATTTATCGGTCAGCGCGAGCAGACCGTCGTCGTCGCCAGTCATCGCCGACAAGCCGCCGAAGCGTGGGTCGTCGCTGCGCAGCGACCAGGCGGCGACGAAGCGCGGAGCGTCGGCAGTCAATTGCCGCAGGCCGAGCGCGGGCGCGTCGAGCGGCGCCGCGGCCAAGCGCGGGGCCGCGGGCGCGAGCCTCCGTTCGGCGGAGGACGCGAGCAGGCCGGCGAAGAGCAGCAGGGGCGCGAGCGGGAGGCGGCGGAGCACCGCGCCGGGCTTAAGCGGGTGCGCGCCGATGGGAAAGCGCGGGATCGCTTCCCTGAACGGGAGGTAACATGGGTGTTCAGAGAAGAAACAGCCGAATCAGGGCATTAGCGGCTCAACGACGAAGCGGCGGTCCGAGCGGGAGCCACCGAAGTCGAAGGAGTTCAGCGTAATGAAGAAGCAGCTCGTCCTCGCCGCCGCAGCACTGGCCACCCTGTCCGCGCCGGCCGCTGCGCACCCGAACGGCCGCGCGCACGGCTACCACAACCGTTCGGCGCACGCCCGCGCCTACCAGGCCCCGCGCTACTACGGCGAACGCTACCGCGACGCCCGGGTGTGCCGCGACAAGGGTACGGGCGGCACGGTGATCGGCGCGATCGCCGGCGGGCTCGCAGGCCGCGAGCTGCTCAGGCGCGACCGCACTGCGGGCACGATCGGCGGCGCCGCGCTGGGCGCGCTGGCGGGCCGCGCGATCGATCGCAACTGCCGGTAACGATTGCTTAGGCCTCCGCGCCTAGCGAATAGGATTGCGCGGTCGCTCCGCCCCGAGCGGCCCCGCTCAGAGACCCTCGCGTCGCGTAACGAGGGTAGGGCCCGGCGTCCCCGGTTGGGGCGTCGGGCCCTTAGTTTCTAGAACATTGGCCCGTCGACTACGAGTGGATCGAGTTTCACCGCGCGTGGGCGGAAAAGACGTGAACAGCAGTCCTAGAGCCACGACTTCGCCGACTCCGGCCATCAGCTTGTTGCGGCGTCGGAAATCGCGCACCGTTTGCACGCAGCAATGCAGGGCGCTCACCCCAACAATTACCATCAAAACATTGTTGCTTGTTATGGACGCGCCTCGAACAGCGCGGCCAGTTGCTCGATGATGGTGCCCCCCAATTGCTCGGCGTCCATCAGCGTTACCGCGCGCTTGTAGTAGCGGGTGACGTCGTGGCCGATGCCGATGGCGGAAAGCTCGACGGGCGAGCGTTCCTCGATCCAGCCGATCACCTGGCGCAAGTGACGCTCGAGGTAGGAGCCGCTGTTCACCGACAGGGTGGAATCGTCCACGGGCGCGCCGTCGGAGATCACCATCAGGATGCGGCGGTCCTCCGGTCGGCTGATCAGCCGCTCATGCGCCCAGAGCAGCGCCTCGCCGTCGATGTTCTCCTTCAGCAGCCCTTCGCGCATCATCAGCCCGAGGTTGCGGCGCGCGCGCCGCCACGGTTCGTCGGCCGCCTTATAGACGATGTGGCGCAGGTCGTTCAGCCGGCCGGGGCCGGGCGGGCGGCCCGCGGCAAGCCACTTCTCGCGCGCTTGGCCGCCCTTCCACGCGCGGGTGGTGAAGCCGAGGATTTCGACCTTCACCCCACAGCGCTCGAGCGTGCGGGCGAGGATGTCGGCGCTGATGGCGGCGATGGAGATGGGGCGACCGCGCATGGAGCCGCTGTTGTCGAGCAGCAGGGTAACCACCGTGTCGCGGAACTCGGTGTCGCGCTCCACCTTGTAGGACAAGGAGTGCGTGGGGTTGATCACCACGCGGGCGAGGCGCGCGGCGTCGAGCAGCCCTTCCTCCTGGTCGAAGTCCCAACTCCGCGACTGCTGCGCCATCAGCCGGCGCTGGAGGCGGTTGGCGATCTTGGTCACCGCGCCTTGGAGGTGGACGAGCTGGGTGTCGAGGAAGGAGCGCAGCCGCGTCAACTCCTCGTCCGAGCAGAGCTCGGTGGCGTGCACCACCTCGTCAAACTGGCTGGTGTAGGCGCGGTAGTCGAAGCCGGGGACGAGGTCGGCGGGCGGGCGGTTCGGACGGACGGGTAGCATCCCTTCCTCGCCTTCCTCGCCGAGTCCTTCCTGCGTTTGGTCTTCGGCCAACTCCTGCTGGGCCTCGCCGTCGCCCTGCTCGTCGGAGGACTCGCGCATCTCGGGCCGGACGTCGGCCTCGCCCGACGGGCCGGGGGCCTGCTCCTGCTCCTCCTCGCCGTCGCCGTCGTCGCCGCCGTCCTCGCCTTCAGTGTCGGACGCGTCGTCGGGGTCGGCCGCGTCCGACGCCTCGCCCTCGATCAGCTCCAGCCGCTCGAGGAGTTTGGTGGCGAGCTGGGCGAAGGCGGCCTGGTCGTCGAGCGCGAACCCGAGCGCGTCGAGGTCCGCGCCCGCGCGCTCCTCGATCCAGTCGCGGACGAGGGCGAGCCCGGCGTCGGCGGCTTCCGGCGGAACTTGGCCGGTCAGCCGCTCGCGAACGATGAGCCCCAGCGCGGAGGCCAGCGGCACCTCTTCGCGGTTGCGCGCCTTCAGGAGGGGATCGCTCCGCAGCCGCGCGTCGAGCCCGGCGCCGAGGTTGGCGCGCACCCCCGCCATGCCGCGCCCACCTAGCGCCTCCACGCGGGCCTGCTCCACCGCGTCGAACACCCCGCGCGCCTCCGGGTCGGCCGGCGCGCGGCGGGCGTGGACCGCGGCGTCGTGGTGGCGCAGCCGCAAGGCCGCCGCGTCCGCCGCGCCGCGCGCCTCGGCGACGTCGCGCGCGGGGAGGTTGCGCGCGGGCAGCGGCACCTCGACGTCGCGGCCGGCGGGCGCGGCGGGCGGGGCATCCCCGGTGAAGCGCAAGTCGAGCTCCGGCTCGTGCGCGATCGCGCGCGCTGCGCCGGCGAGCGCGAGGCGGAAGGTTTCGACGGGGTTGTCGTCGGACTTGGGCATGGGGCTAGGTCTCGTCCTCGGGCCGTCGCGCTTTGATCTACTTCGTCAGCCCTGAGCCTGTCGAAGGACGGGCGACACTCACGATGTTCGATGCTCGGGGCCCGCCCTTCGACAGGCTCAGGGCTGACGGGGGTAGGGTGAGATAGGGTGCGGGAGAGAGGATTAAGCCCGCCCCACCACGCTCTCCGGCAGGTCCTTGCCGAACACCCGCTGATAATATTCCGCCACCAGCGACCGCTCCGCTTCGTCGCACTTGTTGAGGAAGGTCACGCGGAAGGCGAAGCCCACATCGCCGAAGATCAGCGCGTTCTGCGCCCAGCTGATCACCGCGCGGGGGCTCATCACCGTGGAGATGTCACCGTTCATGAAGCCCTGACGAGTGAGCTCGGCGACCATAACCATGCGGTCGACCTCCTTCTTGCCGCCGGCGTGGTCGTACTCGCCCGACTTGGCGAGCACGATGCGCGCTTCGACCTCGGCAGGCAGGTAGTTGAGCGTGACCACGATGTTCCAGCGGTCCATCTGGCCTTGGTTGATCTGCTGGGTGCCGTGGTAGAGGCCGGTGGTGTCGCCCAAGCCGATCGTGTTCGTCGTCGCGAACAGGCGGAAATAAGGGTTGGGGCGGATCACGCGGTTCTGGTCGAGCAGCGTCAGCTTACCCTCTACCTCCAGCACGCGCTGGATCACGAACATCACGTCGGGGCGGCCCGCGTCGTACTCGTCGAAGACGAGCGCGGTCGGCGTCTGCAGCGCCCAGGGGAGCAGGCCTTCACGAAATTCTGTGACCTGCTTGCCGTCCTTGAGCACGATCGCGTCGCGGCCGACGAGGTCGATGCGGCTGATGTGGCTGTCGAGGTTGATGCGGATGCACGGCCAGTTGAGCCGCGCCGCCACTTGCTCGATGTGCGTCGACTTGCCGGTGCCGTGGTAGCCCTGCACCATCACCCGGCGATTGCGGGCAAAGCCGGCGCAGATCGCCAGCGTCGTGTCGGGGTCGAAGACGTAGGCGGGATCGAGGTCGGGGACGCGCTCGTCGGCCTCGCTGAACGCGGGCACCTCCATGTCGGTGTCGACGCCGAAGACGTCGCGCACCTTCTTCATCTGGTCCGGCGCGTTCATCAGCGTCGCGGCGCGGCTGTCGGGTTGGGTGTTGGCGAGGGTGGCCATCGGGGTCCTTAGATCGGGCGGTCAGGCGAAGGCGGGAGCGGACTTGAGCGCCGTATAGGCGGCGATCACCTCCTGCAAAGCCTTCTCGTGGGAGCGGTCGCCGCCGTTACGGTCGGGGTGGTAGCGGCGGACGAGCTCGGCGTAGCGCGAGCGGAGCGCGCGGCGGTCGGCGTCGACCGGAAGCCCGAGCACTTTGAGCGCGCGACGGTTCGCGTCGGACAGGCCGCGGCCGTCGCGGCGCTGCTCCCCGTCCGGATGGCGGCGGAAGCGCGCGCCGATAGCGTCGAGCGGGTCGGCGAAGTCGGCCCAGCGCGGGGGCGGGGAGGCGCCGCCGGTGGCGAAGGCGCGGGTCGCGCGGTCCCAGCCGCCGTACGGGGTCTGCGCTTCCTCGATCTCGTCGGCGGTCATGCCGGAGAAGTAGTTGTAGCGGCTGTTGAAGGCGCGGACGTGGTCCAGGCACAGCCAGCGGTAGTCGCCCGGCCCGTCGAAGCCGGCCGCGCCGCCGTGCTCGGCGGGCGCGCGGAACTCGCCTTCCGCCGCGCAATCCGGGTGCGCGCAGGCGTGGCCACTCGACACGCGGCCGTGGAAACGCTCGTTGGGGCGGGCTCGGGAAGACAGGTGCGGCTCCGGGAAAAGAGGCCTAGATAGGGGCCATGGCGGAGTTGGAAACCGGGCCGGTGGCGGCCGAGATGATGAAGCGTTTGCGGGTCGCGTTGAGTCCCACCCGGCTGGAGCTGGTCGACGACAGCGCGTCGCACCGCGGCCACGCGGGGCACGACGGGCGGGGCGAGAGCCATTTCACCCTGCTGATCGAGAGCCCGGCCTTCGCCGGGCTGAACCGGGTGGCGCGTCAGCGGCTGGTCAACCGGGCGCTGGCGGAACTGCTGGTGGAGCGGGTTCACGCGCTGGCGATCACGGCGCGCGCCCCGGGGGAGTAGGAACCGCCCTGTCCGCCGCGCTTTGTCCGTCCGAATGAATAGGGAGAGGGCGGCGTGGCCGAACTGACAATGCGGCGCGTGCCGCTTTCCACCGGCGTCGAGCTCGACGTGCTGGTCGGGGGGAACCCCGCCAAGAACCGCGACCCTATTATCCTGCTGCACGGCTTTCCCGAGTCGCACCGCACATGGCGGCACCAGGCGGCGGACCTCGCCAAGGACCATCTGGTGATCGTTCCCGACCAGCGCGGCTACGCGGGGTCTTCCAAGCCGCCGGCGGTCGAGGATTACGCGACGGACAAGATCGTCGCGGACGTGTTCGCGCTTGCCGACGCGCTAGGGGTGGGCGAGTTCACCCTGGCCGGGCACGACTGGGGCGGGGCAGCGGCGTGGGCGACGGCGCTGCGCGACGCCCCGCGCGGCCGCATCCCGCGCCTCATCATCGCCAACGCGCCGCACCCCTACATCTTCCAGCGCAGCCTGTTCGACCACCCGGCGCAGCGGAAGGCGAGCCAGTACATCCGTGCCTTCCGCAATCCGAACCTGGAGGCGCACATCGAGAAGGTGGGGCTGGAGCAGTTCTTCCAGACCACCTTCGTCGGCCACGCCGACCCGGCGACGATGGCTGAGGAGAAGCCGCATTACCTGCGGGACTGGAGCCGCCCCGGCGCGCTCACCGCTATGCTGAACTGGTACCGGGCGGCGAGCATCGTCGTGCCGGACGTGGACGAGGAGGCCCCGTCCCGCCCGGCCTTCCTCGACCAGCCCTTCCCCAAGCTGCGCATCCCCATCCTGGTGATCTGGGGCATGGCGGACACGGCGCTGCTGCCCGTACAGTTGGAAGGGCTGGGTGACCTCGTTGAGGACCTGCACGTGGTGCCGGTGCCGGCCGGGCATTTTGTAACCTGGGAAGACCCGGCGGAGGTGATCCGCATCATGCGGGTGTTCCTCGACCGGGAGGAAGGGCACCGGGTCGGGCCGCTGCCGCCGGGCGCGCCGGCGGAGGGGCAATAGCCCCCTCTCCCGCTTGCGGGAGAGGGCTGAGGTGAGGGCACGCCTTCTCGACGGGTTCGCCGGATGCAAGCGGCCTGCCCTCACTCAACCCTTTCCCGCGAGCGGCAGAGGGCTAATCGTCCAACCAGCCGATCCAGCTCCCGTGCGGGTGAACCTCGGCGAGCCGCCGCGTCCGTCCGCCGGGCCAGGCGGTGAGCGTCAGCGCCATCGGCTGGCCGAGCACTTCATTCTCCATGCTCAGCCGCGCCAGCGGGCGTTCGGGTGTCGCGCGCGCGCCGGCGTCGGCCAGCGCCCTCTCGATCCGCTCGCGCTCGGGCGCGGCGACATATTGGAGCACCACCGTGTGCGCGACGACGCGGGCGATGCCGGCCGGCTGCGGTTGAGCCAGCCGCGCCGCGAGCCAAGCGTCGGCGTGGCCACGCGAGAGCCGCGGCGGGTGCGCGGCGGCGATGGCGAGGGCGCGCGTGAGCCGGTCGAGGCGCTCGCGCTGGTCGGGCCAGGCGTAGGCGATCAGCCGTTCGCGAGCCCGGGGATCGGCGAGGTCAATGGGTGCGATGTCGACGCCCGCGGCGGAGGCGACGCGCGGGGCGGCCGCGGGCGGGGGCGGGCCGCGCCAGTCGGGGGCGAGGCGCAGTTCCGACTCCGGATCGCCCGCCGCAACGCCGCCGAGGTTGTAGCCGTAACGGTGCAGGTTGAGGTTGAGCCCGGCGCTCGATCCAAATTCGAGCAGCTCGACCGGGTAGGGATGCTCAGCCGCCAGCGCGAGCAGCCCGGCCATCAGCGCGGCCGAGCGGCCGACCTCGTTGGTCTGCGGTGGGCCGTCGAGCCAGGGGAGAAGGAAGGCGTCGAAGTCGCGCAGCGCGACTTCGAGCGCGGGAGGAAGGCGGGTCGGGTCAAGGCGGGCGTAGGCGTCCGACAACGGCGGGCAGCTCCGCGAGCGGGCGAGCGCGTGGAGCCCGCCGGCGAGCCGCAGCGCGAGCACGTCGCCCGACCCGCGCGGGTCGCCCTCCCAGCCGAGCACGCGCGCGCCGGTCGCCGCCGAACAGTCGAGCCGGTCGGCGAGCAAGCGCAGCACGGCGGCGGTTAAAGGAGAGCCGAGCCGTTCGCAGAAGTCGGCCTGCTCGCGGAAGGACTGGCGGACGGCTGCTTCGCTCATGGGCGCTGCTTGCCCGGGCGGGACGCCCCCCGTAAAGCCCCGCCCACCGTGGCCGAGCCCTTGATCATTGCCGTGCCGAAGGGCCGCATCCTGGACGAAGCGCTGCCGCTGCTCCGCGCCGCGGGGGTTAGGCCGGAGGCGGCGTTCGGCGACGAAGGCAGCCGCGCGCTGCGCTTCGCGACAACCGGCGCGGGCGGAGACCGACGCATCGAGCTGATCCGCGTGCGCGCGTTCGACGTCGCCACCTTCGTCGCGCACGGGGCGGCGCAGCTGGGTATCGTCGGGTCGGACGTGCTGGCCGAGTTCGACTATCCGGAGCTCTACGCGCCGGTGGACCTCCGCATAGGCCATTGCCGCTTGTCGGTCGCGGAGCCCGCGGCGCTGGCGGCGGGCGACGACCCGCGGCGTTGGAGCCGCGTGCGGGTTGCTACCAAATACCCGCGGATCGCCACCGCGCACTTCGAGGGGCGCGGGGTGGGGGTTGAGTGCGTCAAGCTGAACGGCGCGATGGAGATTGCCCCCGCGCTGGGCTTGGCGGAGCGGATCGTCGACCTCGTGTCCTCCGGCCGCACGCTGGCGGAGAACGGGCTGGTCGAGGTGGAGCGGGTGATGGACGTGTCGGCGCGGCTGATCGTCAACCGCACGGCGTGGAAGACGCGCGGGGAGGAGGTGCTGCCGCTGGTGGCGCGGTTCCGCGTGGCGGCGGGGCGGGCGGAGGCGGCGTGAGCGCACGGCTCACCGATGCCCACGACCGTTCGCGCTGAGCCTGTCGAAGCGCCTTCCTGGACGTTTCGCCGCCGATGAAAAGTGGGGCTTCGACAGGCTCAGCCCGAACGGGTGTACATGAACAAGCGTTAGGAACAGCGATGACCGGCCCCCTCCGCCTCCGATCCCGCGACCCCGGCTTCCCCGCCGCCTTCGCCGCGCTCGTCAATGGCCGGCGCGAGGCGGACGCGGGGGTGGGGCGCGACGTGGCGGCGATCGTCGCCGACGTATGCGCTCGGGGCGATGCAGCGTTGCAGGAGCTGACGCGGCGCTTCGACGGCCACGACCTCGACGAAACCGGCTGGCGGATCGGGCGCGAGGAGATGAACGCCGCCCTGCGCGACCTAGATCCCGCGCTACGCGCCGCGCTGGAGCTCGCCGCCGCGCGCATCCGCACCTTTCACGCCGAACAGCGCCCGGCCGACGGCGAGCGGACGGACGATCTAGGGGTGCGGATGGGCGCGCGGTGGCGCGCGGTGGACGCGGCGGGGCTCTACGTGCCCGGCGGGCGCGCGGCCTACCCGTCATCCGTGCTTATGAACGCGATCCCGGCCAAGGTCGCGGGGGTGGAGCGGGTCGTGATGGTCACGCCGACGCCCGGCGGCGAGGTTAACCCCGCCGTGCTGGCGGCGGCGGCGATCGCCGGGGTGGACGAGGCATGGCGCGTCGGCGGCGCGCAGGCGGTGGCGGCGCTCGCCTTCGGCACGAAGCGCATCGCGGCGGTCGACGTGGTGGTGGGGCCGGGCAACGCCTGGGTCGCGGAGGCCAAGCGCCAGCTCTACGGCGTGGTGGGGATCGACATGGTCGCCGGCCCGTCGGAGATCGTGGTGGTCGCCGACGACGGGTGCGACCCGGAGTGGATCGCCGCCGACCTGCTGTCCCAGGCCGAGCACGACCCGGCGAGCCAGTCGATCCTGTTCACGGACGGTGCGGCCTTCGCCGACGCGGTGGCGGCGGCGGTGGATCGGCAGCTCGGCGCATTGGCGACGGGCGCAGTGGCGGGGCGGAGCTGGGCGGACAACGGGGCGATCGTGGTGGTGGATGATCTGGCGGAGACGCCTCCGCTCGTCGACCGGCTCGCGCCCGAGCATCTGGAGCTGGCGGTGGCGGACCCGGAGCCGCTGTTCGCGCGCGTCCGCCACGCGGGGAGCGTGTTCCTCGGCCGCCACGCGCCCGAAGCGGTGGGCGATTACGTTGCGGGACCGAACCACGTGCTGCCCACCGGACAACGCGCGCGCTTCGCGTCCGGGTTGTCCGTGCTCGATTTCATGAAGCGGACGAGCTTCATCGCGCTGGATGCTGAAGCACTGCGGGCGATCGGGCCGGCGGCGGTGACGCTGGCGCGAGCGGAGGGCCTGCCCGCGCACGCGGCGTCCGTGGCGCTGCGCTTGGGGGTTACGCCGCCCGGCGGAACACCCTAACTCGCGCCCCCATGCCCAGGACCAAGACCCCGTCGCGCGCCCGCGCGCGCTCCGCCGCCCGGCTGGCCGCGGTGCAGGCGCTGTACCAGCGCGACATGGAGGGCACGGCCGTGCCGCTGTTGCTTCACGAGTTTCACCACCACCGGCTGGGCGCGACGATCGAGGACGTGGAGTATGCCGACGCGGAGGTCGATTTCTTCGACGACCTGGTGAAGGGCGTCGCGGCGCGGGCGGAGGAGATCGACGCCCTGCTGTCCCGCCACATCGCGGAAGGCTGGGCGCTCGAGCGGCTCGACAAGCCAATGCGCGCGATCCTGCGCGCGGGGACCTACGAACTGCTGGCGCGCGCCGACGTGCCGGTGGGCAGCGTGATCAGCGAATATCTGGATGTTGCGGACGCCTTCTACGAGCGGCGCGAGAAGGGGTTCGTGAACGGCATCCTCGACGCCGTGGCGCGGAGCGCCCGAGGTTAAGCGGCCGTTCGCGCAGCGGTCGACCGCTTAGGCGAGGCAAGCGCGATGCCGGCCGGCGGTTCGGCCGGCTCGCCCCGGTCGACCCGTTTGATGTGACGGCGCGGCTTCGCCGCGGCGGGCCGAGCAGCGAGCGTCCCGGATCATGTTCTTCAGGCGAAGCTCATGGAAACTGCAACGAAAAGGCGGCCCGGCCGCGTGGGGAGCACGGCCGAACCGCCAGGATGAGGGTGCTCATGCGGGAGCTGGGCCGACACCCTCGACTGGTGGTCTAAACACTAGTAACTAGATAGAGAACAGCGCCGACGCTCGGTCCGCCGCGCGACGGCTTCCGCTCGCCGCGCAGTGAGCCTACTGCCGCCGCGTGACCGACGAGGCGAGCTTCATTGCGGCGCTCCGCGCCCACGCGCGCACGGCCGCGGCGCGGGGCCTCGCCGACGACGCGGCGAGCTTTCGCAGGCTGGTGATCACCCACGACGCGCTGGCGGAGGGCGTGCACTACCTGCCCGATGATCCGCCGGAGGACGTCGCGTGGAAGCTCGTCGCGGTGAACCTGTCGGACCTGGCGGCCAAGGGCGCGAGGCCGCTCGCCGTGCTCACCGGCCACTGCCTGGGCGACCCGGCGTGGGACTTCGCCTTCGCGCGCGGGCTCGGCGCGGCCCTGCGAAGCTTTGACGTCGCGCTGCTCGGCGGCGACGCGGTGGCGCTGCCGCCGGGGGCGCCGCGCGTGCTGTCGCTCACCGCGATCGGCGAGGAGCCGCCGGGCGGCGCGCCGGCGCGGGCGGGGGCAGTGGCGGGCGACCGGCTGTGGGTCAGCGGGACGATCGGCGACGCAGGGTTGGGGCTGCGGATCGCGCGGGGCGCGGCGGGGCCGGCGGCGCTGCTCGGGCGCTATCGACGGCCAACGCCGCGGGTGGCTTTGGGGCGGGCGCTCGCGCCGCTGGTGTCGGCGATGATGGACGTGTCAGACGGGCTGCTGATCGACGCCGACCGGCTGGCAGCGGCGAGCCGGATGCGGCTGCGGGTCGACTTCGCCGCCGTGCCGCTGCCGCCCGAGCTGCGCGAGGTCGCGGGCGAGGGGCGAGGCGCGCGGCTCGACGCGCTCAGCGCGGGCGACGACTACGAATTGCTATTCACGGCGCCCGCGGAGGTCGAGCCCTTCGTCCGGGCGAGCGCGCGGGACGCGGGCGTGCCGGTGGCGCTGATCGGCGCGGTGGAGGAGGGGATCGGGCTGCGGTTGGTGGAGAGCGGGGAGGAACTCGCCCTGCCGCGCCGGCTCGGCTACCTGCACGGCGCGGGCTGACGCGCCGTCCTTGCGCTGCCCCCGGGCTGTCCCTAGGCTTCGCGCCACATAGCCCGACAACGGGCAGGGCAGGGGAGGCTCGCGCGCATGGACGTGGTGGTCGTTTCGATATTCTGCGGCATCTTGGCCGTGCTCTACGGGCTGTTCACCAGCCGGCAGGTGCTGGCGCTCAGCCCGGGGAACGCGCGCATGCAGGAGATCGGCGGCGCGATCCAGGAAGGCGCCAAGGCCTATCTCGCGCGGCAGTACACCACCATCGCAGTGGTCGGGGTGGTCGTCGCCGCCCTGGTCTTCTTCTTCCTCGGCGGCGTACCCACCGTCGGCTTCCTGATCGGCGCGATCCTGTCGGGGGTGGCGGGCTACATCGGCATGAACATCTCCGTCCGCGCCAACATGCGCACGGCGGAAGCGGCGCGGCATAGCCTGCAAAGCGGGCTCACCACCGCCTTCCGCGCCGGCGCGATCACCGGCATGCTGGTGGCCGGGCTGGCGCTGCTCGCCATCGCCGTGTTCTTTTACCTGCTGGTCGCGGGCGGGCGCGCACCGGACAGCCGCGAGGTGGTGGACGCGCTCGTCGCGCTCGCCTTTGGCGCGTCGCTCATCTCCATCTTCGCGCGGCTCGGCGGCGGCATCTTCACCAAGGCGGCGGACGTCGGCGCCGACCTCGTCGGCAAGGTGGAGGCGGGCATCCCCGAGGACGATCCCCGCAACCCGGCCGTGATCGCCGACAACGTGGGCGACAACGTCGGCGACTGCGCGGGCATGGCCGCCGACCTGTTCGAAACCTACGTCGTGACGGTGGGCGCCACCATGGTGCTCATCGCGCTCCTCGTTCAGGACACGGCCGAGAACATCCTGAAGTTGATGAGCCTGCCGCTGATCGTCGGCGGCGTGTGCATCATCACCTCGATCATCGGCACTTATTTCGTGCGGCTGGGGCGCAAGGAGTCGATCATGGGCGCCCTGTACAAGGGCTTCTGGCTGAGCGCCGTGCTCTCCATCCTCGCGATCTTCCTCGCTACCCTGTTCACGCTGGGCAACCTCGACACGGTGATCGGCGGCGCGCGCGAGGCGGGCGGGCTGGAAGCCGAGTCGCAGGTGGTCGCGGGCGCGGGGACGTTTACCGGGTTCGACCTGTTCTGGTCGATGCTCGTCGGGCTGGCCGTCACCGGGCTAATCGTGTGGATCACCGAATATTACACGGGCACCAATTTCCGCCCGGTGCGGAGCATCGCCAAGGCGTCGGAAACCGGCCACGGCACCAACGTGATCCAAGGGCTGGCCATCAGCCTTGAGGCGACAGCCCTGCCGACGCTGGTGATCTGCGTCGGCATCATCGTCGCCTATCAGCTCGCCGGGCTGATCGGCATCGCCTTCGCCGCCACCGCCATGCTCGCGCAGGCGGGCATGGTGGTCGCGCTCGACGCCTATGGGCCGGTGACGGACAACGCGGGCGGCATCGCGGAGATGGCGGGGCTGGAGGACAGCGTCCGCGTGCGCACCGATGCCCTCGACGCGGTGGGCAACACGACCAAGGCGGTGACCAAGGGCTACGCGATCGGTTCGGCGGGTCTGGCCGCGCTGGTCCTGTTCGGCGCCTACACCACTGACCTGCGCGAGTTCTACCCGAACCTGCGCGTCGATTTCAGCCTCGCCAACCCTTACGTCATCGTCGGGCTGCTGCTCGGCGCGCTGCTGCCCTACCTGTTCGGGGCGATGGGCATGACGGCGGTAGGCCGCGCCGCGGGCGACGTGGTGAAGGACGTGCGCGAGCAGTTCCGTACCAACCCCGGCATCATGGACGGCACCAGCCGCCCGAACTACGCGCGCACGGTGGACCTGGTAACGCGGGCGGCGATCAAGGAAATGATCGTGCCGAGCCTCCTGCCGGTGCTCGCGCCCATCGTCGTCTACTTCGTCATTACGGCGGTCGCGGGGCAGGAGAACGGCTTTGCGGCGCTGGGCGCGCTACTCCTGGGCGTGATCGTGTCCGGGCTGTTCGTCGCCCTGTCGATGACCAGCGGCGGCGGCGCGTGGGACAACGCCAAGAAGTACATCGAGGACGGCAACCACGGCGGCAAGGGCTCAGAGGCCCACAAGGCGGCGGTGACTGGCGACACGGTGGGCGACCCGTACAAGGACACGGCGGGGCCGGCGGTGAACCCGATGATCAAGATCACCAACATCGTCGCCATCCTGCTTCTGGCGGCGCTGGCGAGCGCCGGGCAGGGCGGGGCGGAGCGCGAAGGCGCGGACGCGCCGGTGGAGACGGTGGCCGCGCAGTAGCCGGAACGGGCCGCGCCCCGCCTCGTTCTCCCCGCCTAAGTCGCGGGGGAACAAAGGTGTTCGAGGATCAAGGGATAGCGGACACCGCGCCGCCGGAAGGTGGCGCGGCTCCCGCCGCGCCCGAGCGGGCGATGGCGGGGCCAGTCGCGGCGCGGCTGGCGGAGGCGCTGGAGGACGGGTCTGTCGTCATGGTCGCCGCGTCCGAGGCGCGGGCGGAGGCGATCGCGGGAGCGCTCCGCACCCTCGCGCCCGAGGCCGAGGTGATCCTGTTCCCCGCGCCCGACGCGATCCCCGGCGACCTTTCCCTCAGCTCGCCCGCAGTAGCGGGGCGGCGGACGGCCGCGCTGCGGCGCTTGGGCGCGCGGGGGGACCGACGGGTGGCGCTGGTCGCCTCCGTCGAGGCGGCGGCGCAGCCGGTTGCGCCGCCGGAAGCCTATGCGGGAACGCCGCGCGCGATCCGTGAGGGCGAAGCGATCGACGCGGAGGCGCTCGGCGCGGAGCTCGAAGCGCTCGGGTACCACCACGATGACCGGATCGACGAACCGGGCGAGGTCGCGGTGCGCGGCGGAGTGATCGAGTTGTTCCCGCCCGCGCACGCCGAGCCGGTGCGGATCGAGCATCACGACGGCTGGGTGACGAGCATCCGCGCCTACGACCCGCTCACGCAGCGGAGCGACCACGCGGAGCAGGGCGTAGAGATCGAGCCGATCGCCGAGCCGCCGGTCGGCGCGGACGCGGTGAGCCTGTTCGCGCACCTCGCTGACAGTGCGATAGCAATCGATCCGGGCAGCGACGAGCGGCGGCGCTCCCTGCGCGCCTTGTTCGAAGACGCGCGACGGCTGAGCGAGACGCCGAGCCGCGTGCACCTGCCGCTCGACGACGCGGGTTGGACCGCAGCGCTGCGCGGCCGGGCGCGGGTGGACGTAGCGGCGGCGGGCGAGCGGCCCTGCCGCCGCTTCGCCGAACCTGACCGAGAAGATCGAGAAGCTTTACGGCGAAGCCGCGGCCTGGGTGGCGGGCAATGGCGTCGACATCTTGCTCGCCACCCTCGCCCCCC
>CADCVW010000059.1 GCA_902806235.1 uncultured Sphingomonadaceae bacterium
CCGCGACCGCGCGCCGGTGGTGATGGACGCGCTCGCCGGCGTGGTGCGCGAGCTCGCCCGCGTCGCCCCCTTGTTGGAGGACGCCGCCGTGCGCGCTGCCGACACGGTGCAGCGCGGCCGCGACGAGGTCGAGCGCCGCACGCCGCGGCGATAGCGCGGCGCGCCCCTAGACCTCTGCTCCGCCCGCGCTAAAGCGGGTGGCACCCATGTGGCGCCTGCTCCAATTCCCGCTCTGCCCTTTCTCGCGCAAAGTCCGCCTCGTGCTGGCCGAGAAGGGCGTCGGCTACGATTTGGTACGCGAGAACCCGTGGGAGCGGCGCGACGAATTCGCCGACCTCAACCCCGCGTCGCAGACGCCGGTGATGACCGGCGACGACGGCGCGGTGCTGATCGACAGCGCCGTGATCTGCGAGTTTTTCGAGGAAACGGTGGAGGCCGCTCCCATGCTGCCGCGCGACGCGCTCGGCCGCGCGGAGGTCCGCCGCCTCGCCGCTTGGTTCGACCAGCGCCTCCATCGGGAGGTCGTTGCGCCCTTGATGCACGAACGGATGCGCAAGCGCCTCGTCGAGCGCGCCGCCCCGGACACCAACGTGCTCCGGCAGGCCATGCGCGTCGCCAACACGCACCTCGACTACCTCGACTATCTCCTCGACCACCGCCGCTGGCTCGCCGGTCCCACCATGAGCCTTGCCGACCTGGCCGCCGCCGCGCAGATCTCGGTCGCCGACTACCTCGGCGGCATCGACTGGCGCGGCCACCAGCAGACCGCCGATTGGTACGCGGGCCTGAAGTCGCGCCCGAGCTTCCGCCCGCTCCTCGTCGAGCGGATGGAGGTGATCCAGCCGCCGACCCACTACGACAAGGTCGATTTCTGACGATCGCTCCGGAACTGGTGCTGCAGCGCAGCATAAACCGGATTCTTGCTGTCGGCGCACGCGACCTTCGGCGCGTCCCAACGTATAGATCGCGACCGGATCCGAGGGAGCACATATGCGCAGGAGCCTTTAATCGCTGGCGGCCATCACGGCAGCGTTGAGCTTCGCCGCGCCTGCCGCCGCGCAGGACGAGGTCAACGAAAGCGCGACCGACGATGGCGGCTGGAACGGCGTCTACTTCGGCGGTCGTCTCGGCTAAACGACGCAGCACAAGGACAACCAGGAGCAGATCCTGTTCGACAATGACGGCACCGGAGTATTCGGTGACGTCGTCCGCACCGCGGCGGGTGCCGACGCCTTCTCGCCGGGCTTCTGCGGCGGGCAGGCGCTGGCCTCCGCGCCCGTGACTGCGTTCGGCAACCGCGGCGTGTGCCAGGTTAACGGCGACGGAACCGAACATGCCGCCCATGTAGGCGCCGACGCTCAGTTCGGCCCGCTTGTGGCAGGCGTCGTGGCCGAGTACGGTCGCGCGCCGGGCGTAAATGACAGCGTCAGCGCGTTCAGCACCACTCCGGCCTTCTACACGCTCACCCGCAGCCTGCGCGACCACGCTAGCGCACGAGGCCGCCTCCGCTTCGCGAGCGGGAACACGTTGTTCTACAGCACTGGCGGCGTCGCCTACGGCAAGCTCCGCTCTGCTCAGACCACCAGCAATACGGTAAACAGCTTCACCTTGAGCCGTACAAAGGACAACAACTACGGATACGCCTTTGGCGGTGGTATCGAACAGAAGACGGGACGCAACTTCTCCGTTGTTCTGCAGTATCTGTATACTAATTTGGAGGATGACGATTTCCGGTTGCAGGTGGGCGCACTGGCATCGACGCCGACGATCAACCCATTCGTCCGCATCAATCGCAACGGCACCAGTTTTCAGCGTACGGGCGAGCGCTTCGGCCGGCATAATCTTGGTGTAACGGCGCACTTCCGCTTCTAAGCGCAGAACGGCGGGATAACGGGCCGCTTCAGAAAAGGGAGCGGTTCGCTATCCCTGCGTCGCGCACAGCAAGTAATTCAGAGACAAGTCGTCGGACAGCGCGAAGCCGCGCCCGACCGACCAGGCGATCCCCGTCCGGTCCACCACGCGCAGCCCCGCCTCCGCCAGCATCGCGCCGAGCTCGTCGGGGGTGATGAACTTGGCGTAGTCGTGCGTGCCGCGCGGGATGCGGCCGAGCCCTTCGGCCAGGTCGATCAAGAACGCCCGCGACCGCGGGGTTCGGTTGGGCGTCGAGAGCACCAGCAGCCCGCCCTCGCCGAGCCGCGCGGCGAGCGCGCGGACGAAGAAGCGCGGGTCGGGAACGTGCTCGATTACCTCCAGGCAGGTGACAAGGTCGAACAGGCCGTCGAGCGCCGCCACATCCGTCGCGCGATAGTCGATCGCCAGCCCGCTCAGCCCCGCGTGCGCCCGCGCCGCCGCGACGTTCTCGGGCGCGGCGTCCACCCCCGTCACCGCCGCCCCTAGCCGCGCTAGCGGTTCGGCGACCAGCCCCGCCCCGCAGCCGACGTCCAGCGCGCGCCTGCCCGCGAGCGGCCGGCGGTCGCGCGGGTCCGCGCCCCAGTGCCGATCGATCTGCTCCCGGAGCCAGCCGAGCCGCGGCGGATTCAGCTGGTGAAGCGGCGCTGAGCTGCCCCGCGGGTCCCACCAGTCCGCGGCCAGCGCGCCGAAATGCGCCGCTTCCCGCGCGTCGATCGTGCCACCGTCCGCCTCGCTTGCCATGCCCCGGCCCTACCCGTAAGCGCCCGGCCACGGCAACGCAGGAACCTGCTGGCGCACCCATGGCCCGCATCGTTATGAAGTTCGGCGGCACGTCCATGGCCGGCATCGAGCGCGTCCGCAGCGTCGCGGAGCGCGTCCGCGCCGAGCGCGCGCGGGGGTCGGAGGTCGCCGTGGTCGTCTCCGCCATGGCCGGCGAGACCGACCGGCTGGTGCAGTTCTGCCGCGAAGCTTCCCCGCTTTACGACCCGCGCGAGTACGACGTGGTGGTGGCGTCCGGCGAGCAGGTCACCTCCGGCCTGCTGGCGATCGCCCTTCAGGCGATGGGCGTCCCCGCGCGCAGCTGGCTCGGCTGGCAGCTTCCCATCCGCACGGACGACGCCCACGCCGCCGCGCGGATTGAGGGCGTCGACGCGGCCGTGCTCGAGCGCGCCTTCGCTAGCGGCGAGGTGGCGGTGATCCCCGGCTTCCAAGGCGTTGACGCCGGCGGCCGCATCGCCACGCTCGGCCGCGGCGGCTCCGACACCTCCGCCGTGGCGATCGCCGCCGCGGTGCGCGCCGAACGCTGCGACATCTACACGGACGTCGACGGCGTCTACACCACCGACCCGCGCATCGTCCCCCGAGCGCGCAAGCTGCGCGCCGTGACCTACGAAGAGATGCTGGAGCTCGCCAGCGTCGGGGCCAAGGTGCTGCAGACGCGCTCGGTCGGCCTGGCGATGAAGGAGCGGGTGCGCGTGCAGGTGCTGTCGTCATTCGGCGACGGCTCGGGCACCATGGTGGTGGGCGAAGACGAGCTGGAGGAAGGCGTGGAACGGCAGGTCATCACAGGCGTCGCCTACGACAAGAACGAGGCCAAGATCACGCTTACGGACGTGCCCGACCGGCCGGGCGCGGTGGCGGGCATCTTCGCACCGCTGGCCGAGGCGAGCATCAACGTCGACATGATTGTGCAGAACGTCGCCCACGACACGGGCTCGACGGACGTCACCTTCACCGTCCCTGCTTCCGACCTCGCCCGCTCGCTCGACGCGCTGGGGCGCAACCAGGAGGCGATCGGCTACGCCCGCCTCGTCCACGACACGCGAGTGTGCAAGGTGTCGGTTGTGGGCGTCGGCATGCGAAGCCACGCAGGCGTCGCGTCCACTATGTTCAGCGCGCTGGCGCAGCGCGGCATCAACATCCTCGCCATCGCCACCTCCGAGATTAAGGTGAGCGTGCTCATCGACGAGGACTTCACGGAACTCGCCGTGCGCGTGCTCCACACCGCCTACGGGCTCGACGCGGAGGCGGCATGAGCCACGACCGGCTGAACAATCTCATGGCGCGCGGCACCGCCTTCCTTGGCTGCCAAGTCGCGCTGATGGGCGGCGCGATGAGCTGGGTGTCCGAGCGCCACCTCGTCGCCGCGATCTCGAACGCGGGTGCCTTCGGTGTGCTCGCTTGCGGGGCTATGACGCCCGAGCTGCTCGACAACGAGATCAGGGAGACCAAGGCGCGCACCGAGCGGCCGTTCGGCGTCAACCTGATCACCATGCACCCGCAGCTCTCCGAGCTGATCGACGTCTGCGCCCGCCATGGCGTCGGGTGCATCGTGCTCGCCGGCGGCCTGCCGCCCGGCGGCGCGATCGAGCGAATCAAGGCGGCGGGTGCGAAGCTCGTCTGCTTCGCTCCCGCGCTCAGCCTCGCCAAGCGGCTGATCCGCTCCAAGGTCGACGCCCTGGTGATCGAGGGCATGGAGGCGGGCGGCCACATCGGCCCGGTGTCTACCTCCGTGCTCGCCCAGGAGATCCTGCCGGTGGTCGCGGGCGACATCCCCGTGTTCGTCGCCGGCGGCATCGGCCGCGGCGAGGCGATCGCCGGATTTCTGGAGATGGGCGCGGCGGGCGTCCAGCTCGGCACCCGCTTCGTTTGCGCGACCGAGTCCGTCGCCCACCCGAATTTCAAGCGCGCCTTCCTACGCGCCTCCGCCCGCGACGCGGTGGCGAGCGTCCAGCACGACGCGCGGCTCCCCGTGATCCCCGTCCGCGCGCTCAAGAACAAGGGCACCGAGCTGTTCACCGCCAAGCAGCGCGAGGTCGTCGAGCACCTCGACGGCCAGCGGCTGGAGATGGCCGAAGCTCAGTTGCAGATCGAGCACTACTGGGCCGGCGCGCTCCGCCGCGCGGTGATCGACGGCGACGTCGAGCACGGCTCGGTGATGGCCGGGCAGAGCGTCGGCATGGTGACCAAGGAGGAACCGGTCGCGGCGATCGTCGCCGAGCTGATGGACCAAGCCGCGGCGGCGCTGGAGCGGCGCGCGGCCTAGGCGAACGGGTTGCGGATAGTGAGGCGGCGGTCGAGAAAAAGGCCGTCGTGCATGCCCTCGGACCAGAAAGTCGAGCATCCGGCCAGCAGCGCCGACGACAAGAGCAATGAGTCAAAACCGGCGAGCTTGCGGCTTTCGGCTATCCGCAAGCCGCCTTCGTGGACGGCCAGGGTCACCGGCTCCACGCGGAACGCGCGGCGGATGGAGTCGAACACTTCAGTGATTTCTAGCTAGGAGTAACTGAACTTGCGGCGGCAGACGACCGCGACCTCGTTCAGGATTTGCACGCCGACCACGCCGCCCAGCGCCAGCAACTCCGCCACCCGATCGGCTTTGTCCGGGTCGCCCGACGCGAAGTACAGGAGAATATTGCTGTCCAGGAAGCTATCGCGCATTCGCCTTTTCGCGGTTGAATTTAAAATCCGCCGGCATTGTACCCTGGAATCTCCTCAACCGCTCGATCGCCTCATCGCGCGTCAAGCGTCGGCCTACACCGACCAGCGCGCTTTCGATGAGTAAGATTTTTACATCATCGCAGTCGTTCAGGCCCAGCGCCTCGGCGACGTCCATGGGGATGCGCACGGCGAGACTGTCGCCCCACTCCGAAACCTTCATGGTCGTGTCCGCAATCCAGGAAGGAACGCTCGTATATCTTGAGCCCGTTTCGCCGTCAAAGCGCGGCGGTGATTTCCATGGCGAGCGAGGGCGCGAATCTGCTACTCCGTCCCCATGCTCGCCACCGCCGCCGCTTCCTCGCGCGAAATCCTGACGCGGCTGCAGGAGGTGATGGCCGCGCGCACGCCCGCGCAGGCCAAGCTGAACGCGGTGGTCACAATCATCGGCGAAGCGCTCCACTCGGAGGTCTGCTCGATCTACCTGCTGCGCGAGGGCGCGCTCGAGCTGTTCGCCACCCGCGGCCTGCGCGAGGAGGCGGTGCACGTCACCCGCTTGGCGCTCGGCGAGGGGCTGGTCGGCCGCATCGCGCAGGACTTGTCCGTGCTCAACCTCGACGAGGCGGCGGCGCATCCCGACTTCGCCTATAAGCCCGAAACCGGCGAGGAGTTCTTCCACAGCTTCGCCGGCGTCCCGATCGTCCGGCGCGAGCGCGCGATCGGCGTGCTCTGCGTTCAGCACGCGGAGCCGCGCGCCTACCCGGATATTGAGATCGAAGCGCTGCAGACCGTCGCCATGGTTGTCGCCGAGTTGATCGCGGGAGCCGGGCTGGTCGATGAGGCGACCGCCCGCTCGCCGACGTTCCGCGACACCGGCCCGCTCAGGCTCGCCGGGCAGAAGCTGGTGGAGGGCATGGCCGCGGGCGAGGCGGTCTTCCACCAGCCACGCGTGACGGTGGAGTTCACGGTCGCGGAGGACACCGAGGCCGAGCGCGCCCGCGTCTATTCCGCCTTCCGCAAGATGCGAGAAGGCATCGACCGCATGACGCGCGACGCCGAGTTCGGCGCGGGCGGCGAGCATCAGGAGGTCCTGGAGACCTACAAGATGTTCGCCTACGATGAGGGCTGGTCCCGGCGCATCAACGAGGCGATCGACAGCGGCCTCACCGCCGAAGCCGCAATCGAGCGCGTCCAGCAGCGCACGCGCTCGCGCATGCGCGAGATCGACGATCCGCTGCTCAAGGAGCGGATGCACGACCTTGAGGATCTGTCCAACCGCCTGCTCCGCATCGTATCCGGCCAGCTCGGCACCGCCGCGCAGCTGGGCTTGAAGCGCGACACCATCCTGATCGCCCGCAATCTCGGCCCCGCCGAGCTGCTCGAATACGACCGGCGACGATTAAAGGGCGTGGTGCTGGAGGAGGGCTCGCTAACGGCACACGTGACGATCGTCGCCCGCGCGATGGGCGTCCCCGTGCTCGGCCGCGTGCGCGACGTGCGGCGCTTGATCAACGAAGGCGACCGACTCCTCCTCGACCTGCCGGAGGGCGCGGTCTATGTCCGCCCGACGCCGGCGATCGAGGAAGCTTTCTGCTCCAAGCTCGCGCTCTCCCAGCGCCGCCGCGCCGAGCTCGCCCAGCTGCGCGGCCTGCCGCCCGTCACCAAGGACGGCCGCCGCGTCGGGCTGATGGTCAACGCCGGCCTGCTCGACGACGTCGCCGCGCTAGACGCCACGGGCGCAGACGGCATTGGCCTATTCCGCACCGAGTTCCAGTTCCTCGTCGCCGCCGAGCTGCCTAGGCGGGAATCGCAGCAGCGGCTCTACCGTTCGGTGCTGGAGGCCGCGGGCGACCGCCCCGTCGTGTTCCGCACGGTGGACATCGGCGGCGACAAGGCGCTCCCCTACCTCGACCACGAGGTGGTGGAGGACAACCCCGCCATGGGCTGGCGCGCGCTGCGGCTGGCGCTGGAGCGCGACGGGCTGCTCAAGGGCCAGGCCCGCGCGCTTATCGAAGCGTCGGCGGGCCGCGTGCTCCGCGTCATGTTCCCGATGATCTCCGAGCCTTGGGAGTTCGACCAGGCGCGCGCGATTATCGAAGCGCAACGCGCCTGGGTCCACGAGCACAAGCGCACCGGGCCGACCGAGGTCCACTACGGCGCGATGCTGGAAGTCCCCGCGCTCGCGGAGACGCTGGACCTGATCCTACCCAAGCTCCAGTTCCTGTCGATCGGCACTAACGACCTCACCCAATTCCTGTTCGCCGCCGACCGCTCACATCCCAAGCTCGCCGAGCGCTACGACTGGCTGAGCCCCGCCATTCTCCGCTTCCTGGCCCGCGTGGTGCGCGAGTGCCGGGCGGCGAACGTCCCCGTCGGCGTGTGCGGCGAGATGGGCGGGCGCACGGTGGAAGCGATGGCGCTGATCGGGCTCGGGGTGGAGCGGCTGTCGATCACTCCCGCCGCGGTCGCGCCCGTGCGCGCCATGATCCGCTCGCTCGACGCAGCGGCCTGCGCGGAGGAGGTGGCGAAGCTGCTAGCCTCGCCCCCGCCCGACATGCGCGGCGCGCTGACGCGGTGGGGCGAGGCCAACGGGGTGGCGCTCGGTTGACAATCGCCGCCCGCTCGTCCCCATTCAGCCCGGGTTTGGGGGAGGACAAAGGGGTGGAAGCGGAGTCTACGGCCGTCGAGGGACCGGTCACGGTGGTGGGCGAGCGGCTGCGCGAGGCGCGAGGAGCGCGCGGTCTCGACCTGGGCGAGGTCGCCGCGCGCACCCGCGTGCCGACGCGCCATCTGGCCAGCATCGAAGCGGGCCACTGGGCCGCGCTACCCGGCACCACCTACACGCTCGGCTTCGCCCGCGCCTACGCGCAGGCGGTGGGGCTCGACCCGGGCGAGGTCGCCGCCGAACTCCGCCAAGAGATCGCGGAAGGCGGGCCGCGACTGAAGCGGCACGAACCCTACGAGCCCGCCGATCCCAAGCGCGTTCCCGGCCGCCTGCTCACGGGCGTCGCCGTGGCGGCGGCGCTCGTCTTCGCCACCGGCTACGCCGCGTGGCGCGCGAACCTCGACAAAGCACCGGAGGCGTCGGCGGTGGCCTCTGCCGACCGTCCCGCGGTCCCCGGCCGCCCCGCCGCGACCGCCCCGGCCGCTCCCGCCACCGGCCCGGTGATCCTCATCGCCACCCAGCCCGTGTGGTTCCGCGTTTCGGAACGCGGCCAGGCCGCCGCCCTTTGGCAGGGCGAACTCGCCGCCGGCCAGCGGTACGAGGTGCCCGCGACCGCCGCCGCGCCCGTGCTCCGCACCACCCGGCCCGAGGCGCTGGCCGTCACCGTCGGCGGCCGGACGGTCGCGCCCTTGGGCGAGGCGGGCGCCAGCATCCGCAACCGTAGCCTCCTCCCCCGCGACCTGCTCGCGCCGCCAGGCACCTCCAGGCCTGCGCCGAACGGTTGAGCTTCATCTTGGCGACAGCCTGCTTCCGGCAGTAAAAGCGGCTCGGGGAGTGGGGAGTTGTTTTCAATGCGTAGATTGTTAATCGCCGCGCTGCTGCTGAGCGCGACGCCCGCGCCGCTCGCGGCGCAGGAAACTGAGCGCGCCGTCGACCGGCGCGTCGAGCGGCTCGAACGCCAGGTCCGCACGCTCGAGCGCCGCGTGCTCGGCGCGAACACGGGCGTGTTCGAGGCGGAGGTGACGCCGACCGCCGCGCCGGCCACGGGCGCGCCCGCCGCGTCGCAGGTGTCCGACCTCCAGCTGCGCATCGACGCGCTGGAGCGCACGCTGCAGACCATCACCGGCCAGGTCGAGCAGAACGGCTATCAGCTGCGCCAGATGCAGGAAGCGCTCGCCCAATACCGCGCGGCGACCGATGGGCGCCTCGTCGGCCTCGAAGGCGGCCGCGCGCCCGTTGCCCCCGCGGCGAGCGCCGTCGAGCCGACGCCGGAGGTCGACGTTACCCCCGCCAACCGCGAGGTCGCGCCGTCGTCCACGCCCGCCGCCGTGCCCATCTCGGCTCCCGCTACCGGCGACCCGGCGGAGGACGCCTACACCATCGGCTTTCGGCAGTGGGAGGCCAAGCAGTACGAGGCCGCCGCCGAGACGCTGAAGGCGGTGGTTGCCCGTTACCCCAAGCACCGCCGCGCGAGCTGGGCGCAGAACCTTGCCGGCCGCGCGATGCTCGACGGCGGCAAGCCCGCCGCGGCGGCCGAACTGTTCCTCGCCAATTATCAGAAGATGCCCGAAGGCGAGCGGGCGGCCGACAGCCTGCTCTTCCTCGGCCAGTCGCTCACCCGGCTGAACAAGCTGGAGCAGGCGTGCCGCGTGTACGACGAACTGAACGACGTCTACGGTGGCGCGATGCGTGCCTTCGTCCGCGACCAGCTGCCGGGCGCGCGCCGCGCGGCGAAGTGCAAGGCGTGAGGGCCGCGGGGTCGCGCTAGCCGCCCCGCCCGTCCTTCCTGACGACCGCAGGACTCAGCCGGTGCTGTCCTACAGCCCTGATCCCGTGCCACGGTGCCGCCATGGCCTCCGCGTCCCGACGCCGCCATTCCTCGCCCGTCCCCGCCGCGCCCGCTCCGGCCGCCCCCGCCCACCCCCGACGCGGCGTTAACTACGTCAACTTCTGCGCGCGAGGTTCCGAGTCGTGACGCCGCCCGCTCCTGCCCTCGTTGTCCGCTTCCGCGCCGACCTCCTCCGCGTCGCCGGCCCGCTCGCGCCCGATGCGCGACTCGGCGTCGCCGCGTCCGGCGGGCCCGACAGCCTCGCGCTGCTCCTCCTCGCCCGCGCCGCCCTGCCCGGCCAGGTCGAGGCCGCGACCGTGGACCACGGCCTCCGCCCGACCGGCGCCGAGGAAGCCGCGCAGGTCGCACGGCTCTGCCTGGACCTCGCCGTGCCCCACGCCGCCCTGCGCGACCCGGCTCCCCCGCCCGCGAACGCCGGGCAGGCCTGGGCGCGCGACCTACGCTACCGCTTGCTCGCGTGCTGGATAGCGGAGCAGCGGCTGGCGGCCGTCCTCACGGCCCACCACGCCGACGACCAAGCCGAAACGCTGCTGCTCCGCCTCAACCGCGGCAGCGGGCTCGCCGGGCTGGCGGGGGTGCGCGCAGCCGGCGAGGTGGCGGGCGCAACGGTGCTCCGCCCGTTGCTCGGCTGGCGGCGCGCAGAATTGCGCGCGCTGGTCGAGGCGGCCGGCCTCGCTCCGGTCGACGATCCCTCGAACGCCGACCCGCGCTTCGACCGCACCCGCGTCCGCGACCTGCTCGGGCGCGAGCCCTCGCTCGATCCCGCCCGCCTCGCCGCCAGCGCGGCGCACCTCGCCGATGCGGAGGAAGCGCTCGTCTGGGCCGCCGAGCGCGCGTTCGCCGAGCGACGCGCTCACGCAGGCCGCGTCCTGACCTTCGACCCGAGCGGGCTTCCCCACGAGTTCCGACGCCGCCTGCTCCTGCTCGCGCTGGCCGAGTTCGGCGTCCGCCGCCCCGACGGCCCCGCCGTCGCCCGCCTGCTCGCCTCGCTGCTCGCGGGAAGCTCCGGAACGCTCGGCCCCGTCGTCGCCCGCGGCGGCTCGCGCTGGACCTTTTCGCGCGCCCCGCCCCGCCGCGGTACGACCGGCTGAACGGGCGCGCGGCGCGATTGCCATTCTTTAAGCCCCGCCTACATATCCTTGGTAAGTTTTGGAGCGGAACGGAAACGCATGGACGACAACAAGGAGCCCAAGGGCCAAGCGCCCTGGATGAAGTCGCTCTTCATCTGGGTCGGCATCCTGCTCGCGCTCGTGATGGTGGTGCAGATCGTCGACGGCGGCGGGCGCGCCCGCGCCGGCGAGGCGGTGGCCTATTCGGAGTTCCTGAGTCGCGTCGACGAAGGCACGGTCAAGGAAGTGGAGATTGCCGGCCAGCAGGTCACCGGCCGCTTCACCAACGGCGAACAGTTCCGCACCTTCGCCCCCGAAGACCCCGGGCTGGTCGACCGGCTGCGTGAAGCGCGCGTCCAGTTTCGCGCCGCGCCGCAGGAGAGCCCGTCTATCTGGATGCTGCTCATCTATCAGGCGCTGCCCTTCCTGTTCATCCTCGGCATCGGCTTCTTCGTCGTCCGCCAGATGCAGAAGAACGCGGGCAATGGCGCGATGGGCTTCGGCAAGAGCCGCGCCAAGATGCTGACGCAGAAGGAAGGCAAGGTCACCTTCGCCGACGTCGCCGGCATCGACGAGGCGCGCGAGGAGCTGGAGGAGATCGTCGAGTTCCTGAAGGATCCGACTAAGTTCGCCAAGCTCGGCGGCAAGATCCCCAAGGGCGCGTTGCTCGTCGGCTCGCCCGGCACCGGCAAGACGCTGCTCGCGCGCGCCATCGCGGGCGAGGCGGGCGTGCCCTTCTTCACCATCTCCGGGTCCGACTTCGTCGAGATGTTTGTGGGCGTCGGCGCCAGCCGCGTCCGCGACATGTTCGAGCAGGCGAAGAAGAGCGCGCCCTGCATCGTCTTCATCGACGAGATCGACGCGGTTGGCCGCCACCGCGGCGCGGGGCTGGGCAACGGCAACGACGAGCGCGAGCAGACGCTGAACCAGCTCTTGGTCGAGATGGACGGGTTTGAGGCAAACGAGGGCATCATCATCATCGCCGCCACAAACCGGCCCGACGTGCTCGACCCCGCGCTGCTCCGCCCCGGCCGCTTCGACCGGCAGGTCGTGGTGCCGCGCCCGGACATCGACGGCCGCGTGAAGATTCTCCAAGTCCACATGAAGAAGGTGCCGCTGGCCCCCGACGTGGACGCGCGCACCGTCGCCAGGGGCACTCCCGGCTTCTCCGGCGCCGACCTAGCGAATCTCGTCAACGAGGCCGCGCTGATGGCTGCGCGCAAGGGCAAGCGGCTGGTTGCGATGCAGGAGTTTGAGGAAGCCAAGGACAAGGTCATGATGGGCGCGGAGCGGCGCTCCATGGTTATGACCGAAGACGAGAAGCGCATGACCGCCTACCACGAGGCGGGCCACGCGGTGATCGCGCTGCATGAGCCGGCGTCCGACCCGATCCACAAGGCGACCATCATCCCGCGCGGCCGCGCCCTGGGCATGGTGATGCGCCTGCCGGAGCGCGACAGCTACTCCTACCACCGCGACAAGATGTACGCGAACTTGGCGGTGGCGATGGGCGGCCGCGTGGCGGAGGAGGTGATCTTCGGCCACGACAAGGTGAGTTCCGGCGCGTCTTCCGACATCCAGTACGCCACCGGGCTCGCCCGCGACATGGTGACGCGCTGGGGCATGTCGGACGAGCTGGGGCCGCTGCAGTACGCGGAGGCGGACGAGGAGGTGTTCCTCGGCTACTCGATGAACCGCCAGCGCCAGATGTCGGATGAGACCGCACGGCTGATTGACAAGGAGATCCGCCGCATCGTCGAAACCGGCTACGGCCGCGCCAAGACGGTGCTCACCGAGCACGAGGACGAGCTGCACCGGCTCGCCAATGCGCTCCTCGAGTATGAGACGCTGTCGGGCGACGAGATCAAGACGATCATGGACGGCGGCGCGATCGACCGGCCCGACAACCACAATTACCGGCCGCCGGCGGTGCTCAAGGGCGGCAGCGCCGTGCCCAAGAGCCGCCGCCCCCGCGGCCCCGTCGGCGACGCCGCCCCGCAGGGCGCATGACCTGAAATCCTCCCCAGCTTTCGCTGGGGAGGAGGACCGCTCGCCGCAGGCGAGCGGTGGAGGGGCGCTCGCGCGACCGCCCCTCCTTTCCTTTTCAACGACTTGGTTCAGCCGCGGGCAAAGCAAGGTCGGCTACCGACCCAGCATCCCCATCGACGAGGACTTCCATGCGCGCCATCCTGATCGGCCTCGGCCTGCTCGCGTCCACCGCCCCTGCGCTCGCTCTGGCTCCTATGACCGTGGCCCAGTTCCTCACCCGCGCCGCCCCGCTCGAGCGGCTTGGGCCGGCGGCCGTGCTCCACCCCGACTTTGCGCCCCTGCGCGATGAAGTCCGCTTAGCCGGCCGCGCCTACCGCGCCGACATCGACGCGCAACGCCGCGCCGGCCGGCCGCTGCACAGCTGCCCACCCGCCGAAGCGCGGCTCGACCCACAGCTCGTGCTAACTGAGTTCCGGCGCATCCCGCCCGCCCAGGCGCAGCGCATGACGGTGAAGCAGGGGCTCTACGCGGTCGCCAAGCGGCGCTTTCCCTGCGCGCCCCAAAAGCGCCGCTAGCCGGTCGCGCCCATCGCGACTACCAGCACCGCGAACAAGGTCAGCGCGACGTTGGCGAAGGCGGCAAGCGCCGCCGTCCGCCACAGCGCGCTGAACCGACGCAGGCCGTAGGCGCCGCGCAGCTGGCGGTACATGTGCCAGGGCACGAACAAGGTCGCGACGCTGATGACCACCCCCGCCGGCGCTCCCGCTGCGACGAGGAGCGAGCCGACGATCACCAGCACGGACACGGCCGCGATCGAGTAGGTCACGAATACTATGTGGTCGTACAGCGGTCGCCGCCGCCACAGGAACAGCAGCCACACGAACGGCACGGAGATGAGGATCAGCGCCCAGCTGAACTTATAGGCGTTGGTCTGCAGCTTGTAGGCGAGCAGCGTCGGGTTCGCCTTGGCCGCGCGCCATGCCTTGTCAAGCGCGCCATTCGGAGCCAGCCCGACGTCGGCCCGCGCGTCGCCGCTTGCCTTCAGCCCCGACCTGTCGGCGTCGGGCGCCTGATCTTCGCCCGCGATGCCGGCCATGATTGAACGCCCCAGCGCCGCGTCGCGCAGCTTCTCGTCGATCGCCCCGGTGGGCGCCCCGCGCGCGGTCGCCGCCGTCCGCTCCCGCCGCAGGCGCGCGATCTCCGCGTCGATCCGGGTCATGTCGACCTTGACCCCGTCCGCCGCCTCCGCGCGCGTCGCCTCGTCCAGCAGGCTCAGGTCGCCGCTGACCAGGCTCACGCTGGCGAACATCAGGAACACGGAGAACAGGAACACCGCGAGCGGCGACACGAAGCGCGCCCGCTCGCCCTCGACGTAGCGCCGGGTCAGCTCGCCCGGCCGGAACATCAGCTTGGGCAGCGTGCGCCAGAGCTTGCCTTCCAGATGCAGCACGCCGTGGAGCAGGTCGTGGCCGAATGCACCGAGCGTGCGGTGGACGTGCGCGTGCTGCCCGCAACCGTGGCAGAACTCTCCGACGAGTTGCGTGCGGCAGTTCAGGCACGCCCGCTCCGCCGTGCGCCCGTCGGCGCGCGGCTCGCCCGCGCGCGGCTCCGCCGCCCGCGCGAGCAGTCCGCCCTCGACGGCCGTGCCTAATTCCTCGACCCCCGTCGCCATCGCCTTTCCCCTCAAGCGATCCGCCGCCACCTTACGCGCCCGGCTTCGCCCATGCTAGGCGGCACGCGATGGTCGCCCCCGGCAAGCGCATTCCCACCGGCCTGCTTGGCGGCTCGTTCAACCCCGCGCACCGCGGCCACCGCCGCCTCAGCGTCGGCGCGCTCCGCGCGCTGCGGCTGGCGGAGGTCTGGTGGCTCGTCTCGCCCGGCAACCCGCTCAAGGACGGTGCCCGCGACATGGCCCCGCTGCCCGCGCGGCTTCGCTCCGCGCGCTGCGCCGCCCGCCGCGCGCCGATCCGCGCGTCGGCGATCGAGGCGCAGCTCGGCACCCGCTACACCGCCGACACGCTGCGCGTGCTCGTCCGCCGCCACCCCGAACGGCGCTTCGTCTGGCTGATGGGGACGGACAATCTGACGTCCTTCCACCGCTGGCGCGACTGGCGCGCCATCGCGCGCACGGTCCCGATTGCCGTGGTGGGCCGTCCGGGATATGATGCCGGGGTCCACGCGGCGCGCGCGATGGGCTGGTTCCGCCGCTTCGTCCGGCCGCGGGACGACGCGGCGAACTGGACGAGGTGGACACCCCCGGCGCTCGTGCTCCTCAGACTGCCGCCTGATCCGACCTCCGCCACCCGCTTGCGCGCCGCCGTGCCCGACTGGGCGGATGCGCTGCATGCCGCCCCTGTCCGCGACGGCGTCACGCGTCGCCTCCACCGCTAAAAGGAACAGCATTGCCCGACGACCCCGCCGCGAGCGCCCCGACCCCCGCCGCCGACGCTCCGCAGTCGGTCGCGCTCCACGGCGCGATCATGCGGATCCTCGACGAGGACCAGGCGGTGGACGTCATCTCCATCCCGCTCGCCGGCAAATCGACCATCGCCGATCACATGGTGATCGCCTCCGGCCGCTCGACGCGGCAGGTCGCGAGCCTGGCGGGCAAGATCGCCGAAAAGCTCAAGCAGGACTTCGGCAAACTAGTGCGCGTGGAGGGCCTCGCCGTCGCCGATTGGGTGCTGCTCGACGCCGACGACGTGATCGTCCACCTGTTCCGCCCCGAAGTGCGGACCTTCTACAACCTCGAACGTATGTGGGCGTTCGACGAGACGCCCGCCAAGGCGCCCGCCGCCGCGGCCCCAGGCGCCTGACCCCCGCCGCTCCGGTGCCGCCGTGCTCCTCCACCTGATCGCGCGGGGCAAGATCGGCCGCTCGCCAGAGGGCGAGCTCGTCCAGCGCTACCTCGGGCGCATCAGCTGGCCGACCAAGGTGACCGAGCTCCCCGACCGCGGCGGACATGCGCCGGATGCTTCGCACGCCGCAGTCACAGTGCTGCTTGACGAGCGCGGCGAGAGCCTCCCCAGCGCTCTTTTCGCCGAGCGGCTGGGCCGCTGGCGCGACGACGGCCGGCGCGAGGCGCGTTTCCTGCTCGGCGCGGCGGATGGCTTCGACGACGAGGAGCGCGGGCGCGCCGATGCCCTGCTCTCCTTCGGCCGCGCGACCTGGCCGCACCTGCTCGCCCGCGCGATGCTCGCCGAGCAGCTGTACCGGGCGACCGCCATCCTCGCCGGTCACCCCTACCACCGCGGAGGCTGAGGTGCGGCGCGCGCTCCTGCTCGGCGGCCTCGTCGCCTCCGCCGCGCTGTCCGCGCTCGCCTACGCCCGCCCGCCCGCGCCGCGCCCGGAGGACCCCGCGATCGCCGCCGAC
>CADCVW010000060.1 GCA_902806235.1 uncultured Sphingomonadaceae bacterium
GCGGGCGCAGCGGGCGCGGCGGGCTCGGCTGCGACTTCGCGCGGGCGCTCGTCAGCGCGCTCCTCGCGGCGGAAACGGGGACGATCACCGCGCTGGCCGCCGTCGCGCGGCTGACCGCCTTCGCGCTGGCCGCCTTCGCGCGGACCGCCCTCGCGCTGACGCTCGCCGCGATCCCGATCGTTGCGCTCCGTCCGCTCGCCGCGCTCGAACCGCTCGCCGCGGTCGCCCCGTGCCCGCCGGCCCTCGCCGCGGCCGTCGTCGTCGCGACCTCCTCCGCCGCCGCCGCCGCCGTCGGCGCGCTCGTAGCGCTCCTCGCGCTCGGGAGCCGCGGCTTCGTTCTCGTCGCCCTCGAACTCGTCACCGTCGTCGTAATCGTCGCGGAAAGCGTCGGCGCGACCGCGCTGCTGCTCTTCATAGCGCGGGCGGTTCTCGCCCAGCACGCGGAAGTAATGCTCGGCGAACTGCAGATAATATTCGGTCTGCACCCGGTCGCCCGCCATCTGCGAGTCGCGGGCGAGCGACCTGTACTTTTCGAGCAACTGGGCGGCGTTGCCACGCTGGCGATTGTCGCGGGCGTTGCCCTGGGGGGCGCCCTGCGGGCGCGCTCCGCCGCGGCCGCGACGGCGACCGTTCTGCCGATTATTGATCAACTCGGTTCCTCACCCAATGCAACGTGAGTTTTAGCCCCACTCCCTCCGCCGAGCCCCTCTCGGCCGGATCCCAACTCGCGCCATCCCCCGGGCGCGAACAGCCGTGCAACAAGGTCGTGGGCTGGCGGCCTTCTCGCGGCCGCGTCGTCGAGCCCAGTCGATCAAGGGTCGGCTGCGTCGGGCGGCGACGACCTGACCTCGGTTCGCACGCTCCGCTCGCTATGCGTAATACCTAGCGATGCCGAGCGCCGGTTCCAAGGAGATTTTAGTTCACCCAGGTTAACGGCGGCTTAGGACCAGGCAGCGCTCGACCCCAGCCAGGTCGCTGCGTCGGCTCGCGGCCAAGCCGGCGGCCTCGAACAGCGCCGCCGCAGCGTCCGCCTGACCCGCCCCGACCTCCACGCAGGCGACCCCGTCGGCGGCGAGCCAGCCCGCTATCTGCGGCGCGAGCAGCCGGTAGGCGTTGAGTCCGTCCGCCCCCGCAAACAGCGCACCGTGCGGCTCCCAGTCGCGCACGTCGGGCGCGAGCGGCGCTCCCTCCTCGACGTAGGGAGGGTTGCAGAGCACCAGGTCGAACGCGCCCGGCACGCCATCCGCCCAGTCGCGCCGCTCGAAGCGCGCGCGCGGCAGGAGCCCGAGCCGCCGCGCGTTGTCGGCCGCGATTGCCAGCGCCGCCGACGAGCGGTCGATGCCTAGCCCTCGCGCCCCCGGCCAGACGCTCAGCGCCGCGAGCAATAACGCCCCCGATCCCGTGCCTAGATCGAGCACGCGCGCCGGGCCGAGCGCGCCGCGGCACCGCTCGACCGCGGCCTCGATCAGCGTCTCGCTGTCGGGCCGGGGGATGAGCACGTCGGGGGTGACGCGGAGGTCTAAGCCCCAGAACTCGCGCTCGCCGAGGATGTAGGCGACCGGCTCGCGCGCTGCGCGGCGCGCGACCAACGGCGCGAAGCCCGCGGGCGCGGCGCGATCGAGCCCGCGCAGCAGCATCGTTCCTCGCTCCTCGCCCAGCGCCCGCCCCATGAGCAGCTCGGCGTCGAGCCGCGGCGTGTCGCTCGCGTCGCTCAGACGCTCGGTCGCGGCGGCGAGCGCGTCACGCAGCATCATCGACCTGCGCCAGCCGCGCCGCCTCGTCCTCCGCGACGAGCGCGCCGATCAGCTCGTCGAGCTCGCCTTCGAGGATCTCGGGCAGGCGGTGGAGGGTGAGGTTGATGCGGTGGTCCGTCACGCGGCCCTGCGGGAAGTTGTAGGTGCGGATGCGCTCCGACCGGTCGCCGGAACCGACCATCGACTTGCGCGCGCCCGCGCGCGCCGACGCCAGCCGCTCGCGCTCAAGCTCGAACAGGCGGGTGCGGAGCACCTTCAGCGCCTTGGCCTTGTTCTTGTGCTGCGACTTCTCGTCCTGCTGGCTGACCACCAGCCCGGTCGGCAGGTGGGTGATGCGCACGGCCGAGTCGGTGGTGTTGACCGATTGGCCGCCGGGACCGGACGAGCGGAACACGTCGATGCGCAGGTCCTTCTCGTCGATTTGCACGTCGACGTCCTCCGCCTCCGGCAGCACGGCGACGGTCGCCGCGGAGGTATGGATGCGCCCGCCGCTCTCCGTCGCCGGCACGCGCTGGACGCGGTGGACGCCCGACTCGAACTTGAGCTTGGCGAACACGCCCTGGCCGGTGACGCTGGCCACGGCCTCCTTGAACCCGCCGACCTCCGAGCTGCTGGCGCTGATTAGCTCGACGCGCCAGCCTTCCTTCTCCGCGTAGCGCTGGTACATACGCAGAAGGTCGCCCGCGAACAGCGCGGCCTCGTCGCCGCCGGTGCCGGCGCGGATCTCCAGCATCGCGGGCCGCTCGTCGGCGGCGTCGCGCGGCAGCAGCTTGAGCGCGAGCGCGCGCTCGGCGGCCTGCAGCGCGTCCTGGTTGGCCCCGAGCTCGTCGGCGGCCATCGCGCGCAGCTCCTCGTCGGCGTCGTTCGCCATCTCGCGCAGGCCGGCCGCCTCCTCACGCAACCGGCGAACCTGCTGCGCGGCGGCGGCGACCGGCTCGATCTCGGCGTAGTCCTTGCTCAGCTGGACGAAGCGGTCGGCCGCCAGGTCGGGCGAGGCCATGGCGGCCGAGAGCTCCTCGCGGCGCGCCTCGATCGCCGCGATGCGTTCGGCGGAGACGGCGGTCATCTGGCCCGCAGCGCCTCGGCGAGCTGGTCGAGCGCCACGCTACGCTGCTCCCCCGTCGCCAGTGTCTTCACCGCCGCTTCGCCGCGCGCGAGCTCGTCATCGCCCAAAATCACCGCCACCGCCGCACCGCTCGCGTCCGCCCGCGCCATCCGCTTTTTCATGTTCCCCTTGTAAGCCAGATCGCAGGACAGTCCCGCCCGGCGAAGACCCGCCGCGATGCCCGTCGCCGCAGCTTCGGCTTGGGCGCCCAGCGGTACCAGCGCGACCCGGACCCACTCCACCGCGGGCGCGTCGACCATCATCGCCAACCGCTCGATCCCCGCCGCCCAGCCTACCGCCGGCGTCGGCGGCCCGCCTAGCGCCTCGATCAATCCGTCGTAGCGCCCGCCGCCGAGCACCGTGCCCTGCGCGCCGAGCCGGTCAGTGACGAACTCGAAGGCGGTGTGGCGGTAATAGTCGAGCCCGCGCACCAGCATCGGCTCGCGTTCCCACCGCACCCCGGCGACGTCCAGCCCGTGCGTCACCGCTTCGAAGAAAGCGCGCGCCTCGTCGCCGAGATAATCGTCGATCGCTGGCGCGCCCGCGACGATCGGCCGGTCTTGCGGCTCCTTGCTGTCGAGGATGCGGAGCGGATTGCGCGTTAACCGCTCGCGGCTTTCGTGGCTGAGCGAGTCACGGTGCTCCTCGAAGTAAGCGACCAGCGCCGCCCGCCACGCGTCACGGGTCGCGGCGTCGCCTAGCGTGTTGAGCTTGAGCGTGACATCGTCCGCGACGCCCAGCTCGCGCAGCAGCTGGTCGGCCATCGCCAGCAGCTCGACGTCGGCCGCGGGCTCGGCCGCGCCGATCACCTCGGCGTCGAGTTGGTGGAACTGGCGGTAGCGGCCCTTCTGCGGGCGCTCGTAGCGGAACAGGGGACCGCTGGTCGCGAGCTTGAGGACGCCGTGCTGCTGCCAGCCTTCGGACAGATAGGCTCGCGCAATGCCGGCCGTAAACTCGGGGCGCAGCGTGACGCCGTCGCCGCCGCGGTCGGCGAAGCTATACATCTCCTTCGACACCACGTCCGTGGTCTCGCCGAGGCTGCGCGCGAACACCTCCGTGTGCTCGATCACCGGCACCTCGACGCGGCCGAAGCCGTACAAGCGGCGCACACGGTCGAACGTGTCCACCACATGGTGGAACCGCGCCGCCTGCTCCCCGATCATGTCCTGCGTGCCGCGCACCCGCGCGGGTCCCCGTGCCATGGGCGGGGGCCTTAGCCGAAACCGCCACGCGAACAAGGCCGCCCCTTCACGTCGCCCCATCCTGCCGCTAACGCCCCCGCCCCATGGACATCAGCAAGATCGCCGTGGGCGCCGACGTGCCCAACAGCCTCAACGTGATCATCGAAGTGCCGACCGGCGGCGAGCCGGTGAAGTACGAGTTCGACAAGGCCAGCGGCGCCTTGTTCGTCGACCGCATCCTGCACACGCCGATGCGCTACCCGGCGAACTACGGCTTCGTGCCGCACACGTTGTGCGGCGACGGCGACCCGCTGGACGCGCTGGTGGTGGCGCGGTCGCCTTTCATCCCCGGTTCGGTAGTGCGCGCCCGGCCAATCGCAGTGCTGCACTTGGAAGACGAGCACGGCGGCGACGAGAAGCTAGTCTGCGTACCCGACGACAAGACTTTTCCTTATTACGCCGAGGTCGCCGCCCGCGAGCACCTGCCGGATATCGTGTTCGCGCAGATCGAGCACTTCTTCACCCACTACAAGGATCTGGAGGCCGAGAAGTGGGTGCGCGTGGGCAAGTGGGGCGACGCGGAGGAAGCCAAGCGCATCGTGCTGGAGTCGATCGAGGCCGCGCGCGCCGCTGGCGTTTGAATGACGAAGCTTGATCGGGCGCGGTGCGGCGGGCACAGGTTCCAGCATATCCCGCTGCCGGAGATAGTGTTTTGCGTTCCATCCTCCTCGCCGCCGCCACCCTGCTCGCTTTTCCGGTCGCCGCCCAGTCGATCGGCGAACCGCAGCCGACGTCGATCGAAAGCAGCATCCCCGCCGCGCGAGACGTCCCCTACCCGGGCACGATGCGGCTGGAGATCGACGCGACGGACCTAGCGCGGCGCATCTTCCGGGTGCGTCAGGCGATCCCGGTCGTGGCCGCGGGCCCGACCACCCTGTTCCTGCCGCAGTGGCTCCCCGGCAACCACGCGCCGCGCGGGCCCATCTCCTCCATCGCCGGGCTACGCATCACCGCCGACGGCCGCGAGCTGCCGTGGCGGCGCGACCCTGTGGAGGTGTACGGCTTCACCGTCGACGTGCCCGCCAGCGCGCGCGAGCTCGTCGCCGACTTCCAGCACCTGTCGCCGACGCTGCCCGCGCAGGGCCGCGTGACGATGACGCCCGAGATGCTGAACCTGCAGTGGGAGAAGATGTCGCTCTACCCCGCAGGCTACTTCGTCCGGCGCATCCCTGTGCAGGCGACCGTGACCTACCCGGCGGGCTGGAGCGCGGCGACGGCGCTCGACGTTTCCTCGCGCCAAGGCAGCAAGCTGACCTACGCGCCCGTGAGCTACGAGACGCTGGTCGACAGCCCGGTGTTCGCGGGGCGTTATTTCCGCAAGGAAGTGCTCGCGCCGGGCGTCAACCTCAACATCTTCGCCGACCAGCCGGAGGACCTGGCCGCGACGCCGCAGCAGCTCGCGACGCACCGCGCGCTGGCGCGCCAGGCCGAGCGCGCCTTCGCCAGCCGCCACTTCGACGATTACGAGTTCCTACTCGCGCTCACCGACAAGCTCGGCGACATCGGCCTAGAGCACCTGGCGAGCTCGGAGAACGCGCACCCGCGCGACTATTTCACCGGCTGGAACAAGACCTCGTCGGGCCGCGACCTGCTGCCGCACGAATTAGCGCACAGCTGGAACGGCAAGTACCGCCGCCCGGCCGACCTGTTCACCCCCGACTACCGCCAACCGATGCGCAATAGTCTGCTGTGGCTGTACGAGGGACAGACGCAGTTCTGGGGGCTGGTGCTGTCCGCGCGTTCCGGGATCATGCCTCCGGAAGACGTTAAGGCGGCTATCGCCCGTGTCGCTGCGTACCATGACCAACTTCCGGGGCGCGCGTGGCGTCCGCTCGTGGACACCACCAACGACCCGATCCTCGCTGCCCGCGCGCCCAAACCCTGGCCGACCTACCAGCGGGCGGAGGACTACTACAACGAAGGGATGCTGATCTGGCTGGAGGCGGACACGCTGCTCCGCGAGCGGACGAACGGGCGGCGCAGCCTCGACAACTTCGCCGCCGCCTTCTTCGGGCGCAACCCGGGGCAGACGGGGCAGCTCACCTACGACCGGGACGAGGTGGTCGCCGTACTGAACCGGCTCGCGCCTTACGACTGGGCGGGCTTCTTTCGGCAGCGGGTAGACGCAGTGAACGCGACCGCGCCGCTGGAGGGGCTGAGCCGCGGTGGCTACCGCCTCGCGTATAGCGAAACCGCCCCCGCCTGGTTCGCCGGGCGCGAGAAGCAGCGGGAGGAGACGGACCTGAGCTTCGGGCTCGGCGTCACGGTGGGCAAGAACGGCGAACTGTCGGCGGTGGTGTGGGACTCGCCCTTGTTTGACCAGGGGCTGACGGCGGGCGCGCAGCTCGTCGCGGTGAACGGCCGCGCCTACAGCGACGACGGCTTCAAGGCGGCGATCGGCGAAGCGAAGCGAACGCGCCGGCCGTTCCAGCTGCTGGTGAAGAGCGGCGACCAGTATCGCCAGCTCGACGTCCCCTACTTCGACGGGCTCCGCTACCCCGTGCTGGAGCGCGCGGGCGGTCCGGCGCGGCTCGACCAGTTACTCAGCCCTAGGAAGTAACCGATGCGCAACCTCCTGCTCGCCTCCTCCGCCCTCGTCGCCACCGCCGCGTCGGCGCAGACGTCGCCCTCTGCCGAGGCGCAGACCCGCGCGGCCCTCCGGCGGATTGAGGCGATGAACCCGCGGGTAAACGCGGTGATCGCGGTCGATCCCACGGCCATGTCCCAGGCCCGCGCGATCGACCGGCGGCGCGGCGCGCGCGGGCCGCTGGGCGGGATGCCCGTGTTCATCAAGGACAACATCGAGACGGCGGGGCCGCTGCCCACCACCGCGGGCTCGCTCGCGCTCAAGGACAACGTCACGAACCGGGACGCGCCGCTGGTGGCGCGGCTCCGCGGCGCGGGGGCGGTAATCCTGGGCAAGGCGAACCTGAGCGAGTGGGCCAACATCCGCGACGAGAACTCTATCTCCGGCTGGAGCGCGGTCGGCGGGCAGACGCGCAACCCGCACGCGCTCGACCGCAACCCGTGCGGGTCGTCCTCCGGTTCGGCCGCGGCGGTCGCTTCAGGGATGGCTCCGGCCGCCATCGGCACCGAGACCGACGGCTCCATCACCTGCCCGGCGGCGGTGAACGGCATCGTCGGCTTCAAGCCTACGGTCGGGCTGGTGAGCCGAACGCATGTTATCCCGATCAGCCACAGCCAGGACACCCCTGGGCCGATGACGCTGACGGTGCGCGACGCCGCCCGCGTTTTAAGTGCGATAGCAGGCTCCGATCCCGCGGACGCGGCGACCGCCGAAGCCGACCGGCGGCGGACGGACTACGCGGCGGGGCTGTCGGGTGACGCGCTCCGAGGCAAGCGGATCGGCGTGATGCGCTTCGCCACCGGCTTCGGCACGGACGCGGCGTTCGAACAGGCCTTGGCCGTGCTCACCCGGGAGGGCGCGGTGCTGGTGCCGATCGCGGCGGCGGACGCACCCAAGCGGCGGGAGATCGGCGAGAACGAGTTCCCCGTGCTGCTGAGCGAGTTTAAGGCGGACCTGAACGCCTATCTCGCCACCACGCCGCCCGCGGTGCGGACCCGCACGCTGGCAGACGTGATCGCGTTCAACAAGGCGAACGCCGCAGAGGAGCTGGGTCTGTTTGGGCAGAGCATCTTCGAGCAGGCGGAGGCGACCAAGGGCTTGAACGACCCGGCGTACCGCAAGGCCCGCGAGACTTCGCTCCGGTTGGCGGGCGCGGAGGGGATCGACCGGCTGCTAAAGCAGTTCGACGTCGTCGCGCTGGTCGGCCCGACCATGCCGCCCGCCTGGCTGATCGACCCGGTGCACGGCGACCAGTACCCCGGCGCGGGCGCGGGCTCGCTGGCAGCCGTGGCCGGCTACCCGCACCTGACGGTGCCGATGGGCACGGCCAAAGGCTTGCCGGTGGGCCTGAGCTTCATCGGGCCGAAGTGGGCGGACTCGCTGATCCTGAGCCTCGGCCACGACTACGAGCAGGCGAGCCGCGCGCGCGTGGCGCCGCGCCTGCTCCGCTCGCTGAGCGACGTCGCCCCGGCCGCGCCGCTGTTCGCGGGGCCGGCGGCGCGGCGCTAGGCGGCCGCCTTCAGCCCCGCGACGCAGGCGAGCAACCCGGCGATCAGCAGCAGGCGGGTCGCGCCGACAGGCTCGCCGAAGAACAAGGCGCCCACGGCGACGGTGCCGACCGCGCCGATGGCGGTCCATACGGCATAAGCGGTGCCCATCGGGATCGTGCGCGCGGCGGCCTCCAGCAGCAGCATGGAAAGCGTCACGGAGAGGAGGAAGGCCGCGGTCCAAGGGAGGTTGCGGAAGCCCTCGACGAAGCGGAGCGAGGTGGTGAAGCCGACCTCGAACAGTCCGCCGAGGATGAGCAGGAACCAGGCCATCGATTATTCCTTCCTTGCGCGCGGCTTTCTGGCCGGGGCGCGGCGGCTCGCCTCCCGCGCCAGCGCGGCCCACCGGCGGAGCTCGTCGGCGTCATCATAGCCGGCTTCGGGCGCGCGGCGGTAGTTCATGCTGCCGGTTCGGCCTTCCCCCTTGTCGTAGGTGAAGCGCTCGCGCCCCGCGGCGTCCTAATCGGGATCAGCGATGGCATGGCTCTTACACCACAGCTCCCCGCCGGCGACGATCGCGAACACCGCGCCGTCCAAGTACAGCGTCCAGCCGCCCAACATGCGGCGGTGGGTCAAGGCCCTGAGCGGCGCCAGCGCATCCCGCGTCCAATCGATCAGGCCGTCGTCGGCCATCATTCCCCTCTGGCGAGCGGCGAGGTCGCGAACGCCTGCCGATCGATCGCATAGACGAGGTGCGCCACCTCGCGCCCACCGACGTTGGCGCGGAGCACCCGGGGCGTGAGCTCCGCGCCAATCTTCTCCAGCGCGCGGCGCGAGCGCAGGTTGCCCTCGCCGACGAGGAAGATGGCGCGCTCAACGAAGATAAAGGCGTGGGCGAGCATGAAGCGCTTCATCGCTCGGTTCCACGCCCCACCCCAGTGCGAGCGGGCGAGGAAGGTCCAGCCGATCTCCACCTCGCCCGGCGCCGCGCGCCCGAAGGAGTAACGCGAGCTGCCGATCACCGCGCCGTCGACGCGGTCGACCGCGACCAGCGCGCCGCCGCTCGCCAGCGCGTCGGCAAAGAAAAGGCGGAACACGGCCTCCTCGTGCCGGTCGTGCGCCGGGTGGAGCGCCCAGATCGCCGGGTCGGCCGCAACCGCGCGGAGCGCGGGCCAGTCGTCCGGGCGCAACGGCCGGAGCAGCAGCCGCTCGCCGACGAGGGTGGGCTGCAGGTCCGCGCTCATGCCGCTTCCGCAGGCGAGGCGGGGGCGGGCTGCGGGCGGGCGGCGAGCCAGCAGCCCGCGACGATCAGCGCCGCGCCCGCGATCGTCGCCGGGCCGACCTGCTCCCGGTAGAAAAGCCAGCCAAACAGCGCGGCCCAGATCAGCGCGCTGTATTCCATGGGCGCGAGCCGCTGCGCCTCCGCCCGGGCGTAGCCGTGGGCGAAGAGCATGAGCGACACCTGCGCGAGCACCGCGCCGAGCAGGATCAGCGGCAGGTGGCCCGGGGCGGGCGCCGCGCCGACGAAGGGCATCGCGGGCCCCAGCAGCGCGACCAGGATCACGCTCTGGTAGAAAGCGATCTCGGACGGCGCGGCGACCTGCGCCTGACGGCGCATCAGGATCAGGTTGTAAGCGTAGAGCACCGCAGAGGTCAGCACGGCCACGATGCCGAGCAGCGCGGGGTCGGAAGCTCCGCCGCCCCCTTCCCCCAGCTTCGCCGCGACCATCAGTAGCATGCCGGAGAAGCCGAGGAGCGAGCCCGCCACCGCGCGCTTGCCCACCTTCTCCCCGAGCAGGACGGCGGCCAGGTAGAGCGCGACCAGCGGCGAGATGAAGCTCAGCGCCACCGCTTCGGCGAGCGGCAGCACGGTAATGGAGTAAAAGAAGGTCAGCCCCATGAACACGGACACCGCGCCGCGGCGCAGGTGGAGGCGCATCGCCTCCGGCTTCGGGCGCTCAGGCCGGCCGGCGAAGTGCTGAACGCCGGAGATCGGGACGCCCGCCAGGTTGCGCCAGAACATGGCGGAGGCGACGCCGAGCGCCAAGCTGAGCTCCTTCATCACCACATCCATGCCGGAGAAGAGGGCGATGGCGAGACCGACCGCGCCGAAGGCGGCGAGCGGGACGCGGGCGGGGGTCACAGCCGGCCCGTTTCGGGACAGGGGTTCCGAAGGTCCCAGGGGTAAGTGAATGCAGGCGGCTGCGCGGCGCGGACCGGGGCGGAAACGTGAACGGGCCGGAAGTCGCGCATGAGGCGGCCATTATCGACGCCGGGGGCTGTAGGACAGCGGCAAAGCATCCCGAGCGACGGCGGTCGTCAGGACCGTTCGCGAATCAATCTGACCTCGACGCCGATGTCGAGTTCGGCCCAGCGCTGGTCGGCGGTGAGCACGGGCAGGTTCGTCAGCTTCGCGAGCGACAGGCAGGCGCGGTCGCCCAGCGACAGCCCGAGATGGCGCGTGACGGCGCGCAACCGTCCCGTCCGCTCCGCGTCCACGTCGCGGAAGGCGCGGATCCGCAGCGGCAATCTTGGGAAGAAGCTGTTCACGTCCTCGACGCTGCTGCCGCGCTCGACCAAGTCGGTGTGGACCTCCGCCAAGTTCACGACCGAAAGGTTCAGGAGCTGACCGGGCTCGTACAGCGCTCCTCCGCTCCGCTCATCCAGCATCGCCGCCAAGATGACGGAACTGTCGACGACGAGGGTCACTCACCCCAGTCGGCACGGCGTTCGGCGCGAAACTAGTCGACACTGTCGCCTTCGAGGGCCTGCCGCAGCTTGGCGAGCGCGGCATCGGCGTCCCGTTGGGCCGGGATCGGCTCGGGGTATTCCGCAAGCTCCGCCCCTCGACCTCGCCCGCCAAGTCGGTGCCGGGCGACAACCCGAGCTTGCGCGCGAGCTCGGGCGGCAGACTGATGGTCCCGTCGGGGCCGATGGCTGCGTAGTAGGTCACGGGCCGATGCTCACCTCCAAGCCGATCCGCGTCACGTACAGCCGATGGCGTGCCCCGGTTCGAATCAACCCGGCCCGCGCCTTCCCAAGTCGGTGAAGAAGCGCAGCAGGTAGCCGTCCGGGTCGGCCACCACGAATTGGCGCTGCCCCTGCTCGTTCCCGCCCCGCGCGTACCAGCGCTCCTCCAGCGGGATCAGCGGGGCGGCGCCGGCGGCCAGCACCGCGCGGTGCAGGGCATGAACGTTCGCCGCCTCGGTCTGCAGGTTTATGCCGCGCCCGAACGGCGGCTCCAGCGGCGCGGTGCGGAAGCGGCGGCCGGGGCCGGTCGCTTCCTCCAGCATCAACTCCGCGCCTTCGCGGTCGAGATAGGCGAAGCGTTAGGCCGGGCGTGCGTATAGAGTGCAGAAGCCGAGCACGTCCCGGTAGAAGCCGAGCAAGCGTCGGAGGTCGGCGACGTTGAGCTCGGGGACGAGGCGCGGGAGGTCCGCGCCCACCTACTCCGCCGCGGCCAGCGCCCGGCCCGCCTCCGCCGCCTCGATCTCCGCCGCCTTGGCCTCCACCAAGCGGACAATGTGGTCGACCATGCCCTCGTCTTGCACATGGTGGTCGGTGACGCCCGACAGGTAGACCATGTGCTTGCCCGCGCCGCCGCCGGTGATGCCGATGTCCGTCTCGCGCGCCTCGCCGGGGCCGTTAACCACGCAGCCCAGCACGCTGAGCGAAAGCGGCGTGCGGATGTGCTGCAGCCGCTCTTCCAGCGTCTGCACCGTGCGAATCACGTCGAAGCCTTGGCGCGCGCAGGACGGGCAGGAGACGACGCGGACGCCGCGGTTGCGGATACCGAGCGCTTTAAGGATCTCGAAGCCGACGCGCACCTCCTCCTCCGGTTCGGCGGAGAGGGAGACGCGGATGGTGTCGCCGATGCCGAACCACAGGAGGTTGCCGATGCCGATCGCGGACTTGACGGTGCCGCCGATCAGCCCGCCGGCTTCTGTGATGCCGAGGTGGAGCGGGCAGTCGACCGCCTCGGCGAGCTGCTGGTAGGCGGCCACCGCGAGGAACACGTCCGACGCCTTCACCGCGACCTTGTAGTCGTGGAAGTCGTGATCTTGGAGGAGCCGGATGTGATCCAGCGCGCTCTCCACCAGCGCTTCGGGGCAGGGCTCGCCGTATTTCTCGAGCAGGTCGCGTTCGAGCGAGCCGGCGTTGACGCCGATGCGGATCGCGCAGCCGTTGGCCTTGGCGGCGTTCACCACCTCGCGCACCCGGTCGGCCGAGCCGATGTTGCCGGGGTTGATGCGCAGGCACGCCGCGCCCGCGTCCGCCGCCTCTAAGGCGCGCTTGTAGTGGAAATGGATGTCGGCGACGATTGGCACGCGCGAGGCGCGCGTGATCTGGCGCAGCGCGGCCGTCGACTCCACGTCCGGGCAGGACACGCGGATAATGTCGGCCCCGGCCTCCTCGCAGCGGCGGATCTGGTCGATCGTCGCCCGCGCGTCGGAGGTCGGCGTGTTGGTCATGGTCTGCACAGTGACGGGTGCGTCGCCGCCGACCGGCACGTTGCCGACCATGATCTGACGCGAAGCGCGCCGGTGGATGTCGCGCCAGGGACGAATGGACATGCCGACGATATAGCGCGCGGGAGCGCCGACAGGAAGGCGCGCGGCAACCGACACCGTGTTATGAAGTGTTGGTGCAAAGAAGGAGCAAGCATGATGCCGGTGATCAAGAACAAGGGCGGCGTGACCTTGGACGCGAGCGCGCCAATCGAACCTTTCTCCGAGCGCGCAGCCGAAGGCGCGCCTGCGGCGGGCGATGACGACGGGTCGGGACCACGGACGGCGGAGCCGGCTGCGTCCGGGCCGGGGCTGGAAGCGGGGTCGAACCCGCCGGTTTCCTGACGCACCGTCCAAGTTTGGAGCAGTAACGACGAGATTGGGACGGAGTCGCGCGCCAGTATAGTCGGCGTGCGTACGACATGGTAAACGCCGCTCCGGCGGGGGCGGTCGTGCGCGCTCCGGCCTGCGTCCCCGTTCGGCTGGGGAAGGCGCCGTCCGATGAACATGGAAGCCCGGTTCGCGAAGGCCGCCGACCCTGCCCCCGCCGACGGCACGATCTACCGCGGCTTCCTGAGTTACAGCCATCGCGACCGCCGCTGGGCCGCGTGGCTGCACGGCGCGCTCGAGGCTTACCGCCTGCCCACCGCGCTCGCCGGGCGTACGGACGCGCGCGGCGAGCGGGTGCCTGCGCGGCTTCAGCCCATCTTCCGCGATCGGGCGGAGCTCGCCGCGGCCGAGGACTTGGGCGGCCGCATCCGGGACGCGCTGCGCCGGTCGCGCTGCCTGCTCGTGCTGTGCTCGCCGGCGGCCGCGGCGTCGCCCTGGGTCGACCGGGAGATCGCGACCTTCAAGCGGCTGCACCCGAACGGCTGCGTGCTCGCCGCGATCGTCGGCGGCGAGCCTCACGCGAGCGACCTGTCGGGCCGCGAGGGCGAGGAGTGCTTCCCGCCTTCGCTGCGCCGGCGCTTCGACGACCGGGGCGAACCGACGGTCGAGCGGGCGGAGCCGATCGCCGCCGATTTCCGCGCGCACGGCGACGGGCGGCGGCTGGGTCTCCTGAAGCTGGTCGCGGGCATGACGGGCGTCGGCCTCGACGAGCTGGTCGGGCGCGAGGCGCGGCGGCGACAGCGGCGACTGACGGCGGTAGCGGCGGCGGCGCTGGCGGGCATGGGGGTGACGAGCGGTCTCGCGCTGGCGGCGACGCAGGCCCGGACGGAAGCGGAACGGCAGCGCGCGCAGGCGGAAGGGCTGGTCGGCTTCATGCTCGGCGACCTGCGGGAGGAGCTGGAGCCGATGGGTCGGCTCGACGCGCTGGACAAGGTGGGCGGCCGCGCGCTCGCCTATTACCGCGCGCAGGAGGAAGGGGAGTTGAGCGACGACGCGCTCGCCCAGCGCTCGCGCGCGCTGACGCTCATCGGCGAGATCGCCAACCTGCGCGGCGATCTGGACGGGGCGCTTCGTCGCTACCGGGAGGCGCTGGCGGGCACGGCCGAGGCGCTGCGCCGCGCGCCGGACGACCCACAGCGTGTGTTCGACCACGCGCAGAACGAGTTCTGGGTGGGCTACATTGCCTGGCAGCGCGGCGAGCTGGACGAGGCGGAGCGGCGGTTCGGCGCGTACAAGCGGCTGGCGGAACGGATGATCGTGCTGGAGCCGGGCAAGGCGCAGTGGCGGCTGGAGGAGGTGTACGCGGACACCAACCTCGGCACGTTACTGATGCAGCGGGGCGAGTACGGCCGCGCGGACGAACTGTTCGCGGCGGCGTTGCGCGAAGCGGAGAGGCTAGCCATTGTCGCGCCGGAGGAGCGGCTCTACGCCGACCAGCATGCCGAGGCGCTCGCCAACAGCGCGGACGCGCGCGAAACTCTCGGGGCGCTCGACCACGCGCTGGCGTTGCGCGAGCGCCAGATCGCGCTGCTCGCGCGGCGGGAAGCGGCAAACGGGGGCGATGCTTCGACGAAGCGCTCGGCGATGACAGCGCATCGCGCCCATGGCCGGCTGCTCGCAGCGCGCGGCGAGACGGAGCGGGCGCTCGCCGAACTCAGCAAGGCTACGGCGCTGGCCGACGCGCTGCGGGCGTTGGAGCCCGACAACACGGAATGGCTGGAGCGCGGCGCGAAGAGCCACACCGACCGAGCTTGGCTGCTGCTGGCACTGGAGCGGCACGCCGAAGGCGAACGCGCCGCCGCCTCGGGCTGCGCGGCCGCGCGTGACTTAGCGGACCGGGACGCGTCAGTGGTGGCGTGGCGACAGAAGGCGTGGCGCGAATGCCTGCACCTCCGCGCGGAGATTCTCGGCTTGGCAGGACGGCGCGAGGACGCGCTGCGGGTCGCCCGAGCGGCGCTGGCTGTGGCCGGACCGGTGGCGGCCGACGATAGTCGCACGACGACAGCCCAGCTTTGGCTGCTTATCGGCGACCAGCTCGTTGCCGACCGCGCGCGAGCGGAGCAGGCTTGGCGGCGCGGCGTGACCGCGCTGGCCCCCACCGCCGCCAATCCCGAACGGCTGCTGGTCCATTTCCGCCTCGCTCGCCGGCTGGGTGACGACGACGAGGCGGCACGGCTTACCAAGCGCTTGTCTGGGATCGGATATCGCGATGCGCGCTTCCGGCGCGCTCAGCGGAGTTGGTCGGGCTGACCAGGGAGAGAAGAATGACGCAACTCGAAGCAGGCACGAACGAGCGTGCGCGGAGCGCGGCCGGACGCGACGCCGTTCCGGCGCTCGGCGCGGTCGGCGCCGGTCTCCTTGGCTGGTGGCTGATCCGGCGATTGCTGGTCCGGAGAAAGGACGTGGCGATCGACATCACCCTGACCAGGGTGGATGCGAGCCAGAAGCTGCCGCGGGTTTACGGATTCTACGAGTCCGAGGACATCCACGTCCAACCGGACAATCTGTTGAACTGCAACGAAGCCGCAGGGTACGATCTATTTTTCAGGATCAAGCGGGACGACACGGGCCAGGACCTCCGTTTTGTCCTGCCGCCGGAGCCCGCAATCTGGGTGGAGAAGAACGGTAGCTGCCCGCCAACCGCCTGTTCGGTTTATGACGAGGTGATCGGCCAGGGCAAGGAGACGAAGGCCAACCCGAAGCACTTGCGGGTGAAGAATTTCAACATCGAGAGCGCGCATCTCAGCTACGCGCTCCGCTTTCGATCGGGAAAAGACAGAACTATCTACCTGCTCGACCCCGTGATCAAGAATGGCGGCGGCGGCAACGTGTTCTGAGCCGGGGAGCGGACCGATGCCCGAGCGCCCGTCGGTGCCTCCCTTCAGCTGCACTCTGGGCGTCACCGGCCACCGCGCTGAGCGCCTGCCCGACCCATCGGCAGTCGCCGGGCAGATCGTGGACGCGCTCGCGCTTCTAAGACAGCGAGCGGCGGCGCTCCGCGCGGCGGAAGGCGAGTGGTTCGCGCCCGGCCCGCCCCGGCTGACGCTGCTGTCGCCGCTCGCCGACGGGGCGGACGAGCTCGCGGCGGAGGCGGCGCTGGCCGCGGGGTGGGAGCTGCGGGCGGTGCTGCCCTTCGCGCGCGACGCGTACTTGGCGGACTTCGCGGACGAGGCGGCGCGGGCGCGGCACCGCGGGCTGCTGGCGCGCGCGGCGGACGTGCTGGAGCTGCCGGGCG
>CADCVW010000061.1 GCA_902806235.1 uncultured Sphingomonadaceae bacterium
AGGCAGGCAACGCGTGGCTTGCGGCCGGCGACGCGGCGCGGGCGCGGACGGCGCTGGCCCAAGCGATTGAGGGCGCGGGGGACGAGCGAGGGCGCGCGCAGCTGCGGCTCGACCGCGCTCGGGCGCTGGTCGCGCTGGGCTTGCTCGGCGAAGCGCAGGCTGACCTGGCGCTCGCCACCGCCGCGTTGCCTGACGACGCGACCGCCTGGAGTTTGAGCGCGGCGCTCGCGCTGCGGCAGGAGCGGGTGCCCGCGGCGCGGACGGCGTCGGCCCGCGCGGTCCTGCTCGCGCCCGACGACCCGGCCGTGCTGCTCCAGGCGGGCAACGTCGCGCTGCTGTCCGGCGACGAGGCGGCGGCGCGCGCCCATTTCGGCCGCGCCGCACGGGTGGCGCCGAACAGCGCGGAGGGACGGGCGGCCGCACGCGCATTGGGCGAGAACGGGTTGGAGGTCGCGCCTCCCGCCGCGCTCCCGCCCGCGCCTCAGCGCAGGTAGAAGTCGATCGTCGTCACCACCCGCACCTTCTGAAACGGCGAGTCGCCGGCCGACGCGCCCTCGCCCGTGTCCACGTTCCCGTCGCGCGCGCCGATCGAGAAATAGCCCTGGGTGGCCTGGCGGATGGCCCCCACCTCCGCGCCGCTGTCGCGGGCGAAGCGTTCGGCGGCGAGCCGCGCGTCGCGGGTGGCGTCGGCGATCATCGGCGGCTTAATCGCGTTCAGCCCGGTGAAGCTGTAAGTCATGCCGCTGCCTTCCTCGAGCGCGACGCCCGCGCGGATTAGCTCGGCTTGGGCGGCAAAGGCGGCGCGGGCCTTCATCACGTCCTTCGTACGCAACTGCACCGTGCGCTTCACGGTGACGACCTGCGTCCCGCGCTCCTGATCGTAGTACTGGTTCACGCCGATCCGCGCGGCGTCGATCTCCGCCTCGGCGAAGCCGGCGTGGGCGAGGAAGAGGCGCACCATGCGGTATTTCTCGTCGACCACGGCCTGGGCGGCAGGGAGGTCGGCCCCGGTCTCGCCGAAGCTCATCGTCCACGTCGCAAGGTCGGCGGTCACGTCGCGCTCGGCCAGGCCACGCATTGTCACCGACCGGTCAGCCATCCGCGCGCGGCGCAGACCGTCGCCGAGCACGAAGCCGCCGAGCACCAGCCCCAGGGATAGCAGCGCGGCCGCGAACAGGAGCCGGCCGCCCATTAAGCGCGTTGCCATCATCGTCCCCCTCTTATCGCCCGGCGCTGGACCGCTCCGGTGCGATGAAACGTGTAGCACGAGCGACGAATGGAGAGAAGCGCGATGAAGTACCTGCATACTATGATCCGCGTCGCTGACCCGGCGGCGACCGTGCGCTTTTTCGAGTTGCTGGGGCTGTGCGAGGTGCGGCGCCGTGACAACCCGGCGGGGCGCTTCTCGCTGATTTTCCTCGCCGCGCCCGGCGACGAGGACGCCCAGGTGGAGCTCACCCATAATTGGGACCACGAGGGTGGCTACGGCGGCGGGCGTAACTTCGGCCACCTGGCCTACGCCGTAGACGACGTCTACGAGACCTGCGAGCGGTTGCGCGATGCCGGCGTGACGATCAACCGGCCGCCGCGCGACGGGCGCATGGCGTTCGTGCGGACGCCGGACGGCATCTCGGTCGAGCTGCTCCAGGCGGGGGAGGCCAAGGCGCCCGCCGAACCCTGGGCGAGCATGGCGAACACGGGGGAATGGTGAGGGGGCGGCGCGATCCCGCCCGCGGCGGTGCGTCTACCCCGATCCGTTCGGGCTGAGCTCGTCAGAGCCCTTTCCTCCTTCTTCGGGCGGAGAAGGAAGGGAGCCCTCGACGAGCCCAGGGCGAACGGCATCCGGGAACGGAGCGGCGTCAGCGCCGGACGTCGCGAATCGCGTCGCCGATCCGCCACAGCGCGAGCAGGATCGCGCCGAGCAGCGCGGCGATCGCGATGAGGGCGTAGCTGATCGGCTCCAGCCAGCGCGCGGCGGGGTCGGGCGGCGGGGCGGCGGCGACGGTCGCGTCCGCGACATCGCCGGGAGCGGGAGCGGCGTCCGGTCGAGCAGCCTCCGGCTCGGGCGCGGCGGGCTCACCGGGCATGGGCCGCGCGGCCTCCTCCGGCGGCGCGGGTGCGCGGTCGGCGAGCAGGGTGCGCCCGCCCGTTCCGCCGGAGGGGATGGCGGCGATGGAGCCGATGATCGACAGAGTGGCGAAGCCCGCCAGGCTGAGGAACAGGACGCGCCCGACCCAGCGGAGGACGCCGCTCACTCGCCCGCCGGCGCGCGCAGGCCCGCGCGGCCGCGCGTCTTGAGTTCGGCCTTCAGCGTTTCCGGCCTGGGTGCGTAGAGGAAGCCGAAGCTCACCCCGCCCTCCCGCGCCTCCACCGCGTGGTGGAGCCGGTGCGCCTGGACGATCCGCTTGAGGTAGGTCGAGCGCGCGACGAAGCGCAGCGGCACCCGCTGGTGGACGAGCACGTCGTGGAAGACGAAGTAGAGCAGCCCGTAGACGGCGATGCCGCCGCCGACCCAGCGCGCCCACGCCGGCACGTCGAGCGCGAAGAGGAGCACGGAGGGCGCGGCGAAGAGGACGGCGTACCAGTCGTTACCTTCGAACGGGCCGGTGCGGGGGGCGTGGTGGCTGCGGTGGAGTAGCCAGCCGAGCCGGCCATGCATCACCCAGCGGTGCAGCGCGTAGGCGACCGCCTCCATCAGGACGACGGCGGCGAGCAGGACGAGGACGCCGAGGGCGATGGGCATGAGCGGGATATAGCGGCGAGGGGCAGGGACGGGGAGGGGCAATGCCGCAACCGACCCGACATGGCGTCGCCCCAGCGAAAGCTGGGGTCGCTCTCGCAGACAACCGCCCCGTTGCGGCCGTCGCACGAGGGCCGCTCGGGTTGAGAGCGGCCGCAGCTTTCGCTGGGACGACGGCTTCTGGGGGATGGTGCCGGTAGCGCGGCGGAACCTTCGCCCGGCTTCGCCCTTCCCGGTACAGGAGGATTCACCCATGCCCGACCCGGCCACCCGCGGCTTCGCGTTGAACCAGACCATGCTCCGCGTCCGCGACCCGGAAGCGTCGCTCGGCTTCTACCGCGACGTGCTCGGCATGACCCTGTTCCAGCGGCTCGACTTCGCCGAGGCCCGCTTCTCGCTGCTGTTCATGGGCTACCTACGCGACGGGGAGGCCGTGCCGGAGGACCCGGCGGAGCGGGCGCGCTTCGTGTTCTCGCGGGAGACGACCTTGGAGCTCACCCACAATCACGGCACGGAGGACGACCCGGCGTTCCGCTACCACAGCGGCAACGAGGAGCCGCGCGGCTTCGGCCACATCGGCATCAGCGTGCCGGACGTGCGCGCCGCCTGCGAGCGGTTCGAGCGGCTGGGCGTGCCGTTCCAGAAGCGCCCGGACGAGGGGCGGATGAAGGGCATCGCCTTTCTCCGTGATCCCGACGGCTACTGGATCGAGATCCTGTCGGCGGACGGCATGGCGGGGACGGTGGCTGGCGGGGGCTGACCCTTCCATCGCCCCCGCGCCTGTGCTTAAGCCACGCGCCAGATGGAGGCCCGACCCGCATGAACATCCACGAATATCAGGCGAAAGAGCTGCTGGCGAAGTTCAACGTCCCCGTTCCCGCGGGCCACGCGGCGATGAGCGTGGACGAGGCGGTCGCCGCCGCTGGGCGGTTGCCGGGGCCGCTCTACGTGGTCAAGGCGCAGATCCACGCGGGCGGGCGCGGCAAGGGCAAGTTCAAGGAGCTGCCGGCGGAAGCCAAGGGCGGCGTGCGGCTGGCGCGCTCGGCCGAGGAGGTGCGCGCGGCGGCGGGGGAGATGCTCGGCAACACGCTAGTCACCATCCAGACCGGGCCGGAGGGCAAGCAGGTCCAGCGGCTGTACGTCACGGACGGCGTGGATATCGCCAAGGAATATTACCTCGCCTTCCTCGTCGACCGGGCGACCGGCCGCGTGGCGATCGTCGCCTCGACCGAGGGCGGGATGGACATTGAGGAGGTGGCGCACTCCTCGCCTGAGAAGATTCACACGATCACCGTCGACCCGGCGAGCGGCATGCAGGCGCATCACGCGCGCGCGGTCGCCTTCGCGCTGGGCTTGACGGGTGACCTGTACAAGCAGTGCGTTCACGTGGTCGGCCAGCTCCACCACGCCTTCATGCAACTCGACTGCGCGCAGCTGGAAATCAACCCGCTCGCCGTCACGGACGACGGCAAGCTGATGGTCTTGGACGCCAAGGTCGGCTTCGATTCCAACGCCTCTTTCCGCCACCCGGATCTCGCTGCGCTTCGCGACGAGAGCGAGGAGGATCCGATGGAGTTGGAGGCGTCCCGCCACGACCTCGCCTACATCAAGCTCGACGGCAACATCGGCTGCATGGTGAACGGCGCGGGGCTGGCGATGGCCACCATGGACATCATCAAGCTGGAAGGCGCGGAGCCGGCGAACTTCCTCGACGTCGGCGGCGGCGCGTCCAAGGAGAAGGTGACGGCGGCGTTCAAGATTATCCTGAGCGACCCGGCGGTGAAGGGCATCCTCGTCAACATCTTCGGCGGGATTATGCGCTGCGACATCATCGCCGACGGCATCATCGCCGCGGCGCGCGAGGTGGACCTAAAGGTGCCGCTTGTGGTGCGGCTCGAGGGCACCAATGTGGAGGAAGGCAAGCGCATCCTCGCCGGCTCGGGGCTACCGATCGTGGCGGCGAACGATTTGGGCGACGCGGCGCGGAAGATCGTGGCCGAGGTGAAGGCGGCGTAGCGCTCATCCGGGCGCATCGTCCCAGCGGAAGCTGGAACCGTCATCGACGCGAGCCGCCGCCCGGCGACGGCCGTAGCGGGGCGGTCCTCTGCGAGAGCGATCCCAGCTTCCGCTGGGACGACGGCCTACCTACATGGCGGCTCGCACGCGGTTTGAGAGAAAGGGCTGAAGGATGAAGGTTCTCGTCCCCGTCAAGCGGGTGATCGACTACAACGTCAAACCGCGGGTCAAGGCGGACGGGACGGGGGTCGACCTCCTCAACGTCAAGATGAGCATGAACCCGTTCGACGAGATCGCGGTCGAGGAAGCGATCCGGCTCAAGGAGAAGGGCGCGGCGACCGAGGTGATCGTCGTGTCCATCGGCGAGCCCAAGGCGCAGGAAACGCTGCGCACCGCGCTCGCCATGGGCGCGGACCGGGCAATTCTCGTCGCCGCCGCGCAAGAGGTTGAGCCGCTGGGCGTCGCCAAGGTGCTCGCCGCGATCGTCGGCGAGGAGCAGCCGGGGCTCGTGATTCTCGGCAAGCAGGCGATTGACGACGACAGCAACCAGACGGGCCAGATGCTCGCCGCGCTGACGGGCCGGCCGCAGGGCACCTTCGCCTCGAAGATCGAGGTGAGCGGGGACGCCGTCGAGGTCACGCGCGAGGTCGACGGCGGGCTGGAAACGGTTCGGCTGTCGCTCCCCGCGATCGTCACCACCGACCTGCGGCTGAACGAGCCGCGCTACGCGAGCCTGCCGAACATCATGAAGGCGAAGTCGAAGCCCTTGGCGCAAAAGACGGCGGCGGATTACGGCGTGGACCTGTCGCCCAGGCTGCGCACGGTGCAGGTGGCCGAGCCGTCCAAGCGGCAGGCGGGCGTGAAGGTGGGCAGCGTCGATGAACTCATCGACCGGCTGCGCGATCTGGGAGTGGCGGCATGAAGAGCTTGGTCCTGGCGGAACATGAGGGCGGCGCGATCAAGGACGCGACGCTGGCAGCGGTCACGGCCGCGGGCAAGCTCGGCGGCGAGGTGGACCTGCTCGTGGTGGGCAGCGGCGTCGACGCGGCGGCGCAGGCGGGCGCGCAAATCGCGGGCGTTTCCCGCGTGCTCGTCGCCGACGATCCGGCGTTCGACCACGCGCTGCCGGAGAACGTCGCGCCGCTCGTCGTCCAGCTGATGGGCGAGCACGACGCCTTCGTCGCGCCCGCGACCAGCACCGGCAAGAACATCGCGCCGCGCGTCGCCGCGCTGCTCGACGTGATGCAGGTCTCCGAGATCCTGTCGGTGGAGGCGCCCAACCGCTTCACCCGGCCGATCTACGCGGGGAATGCTATAGCGACCGTCGAGACGGGCGACCCCAAGCTGGTGTGCACCGTGCGCGCCACCGCCTTCGAAAAGGCGGCGCGGACGGGAGGTTCAGCCACCGTGCAGCCGGTCGGCGGCGCGGCGGACGGCGGCTTGTCGCAATTTGTCGGCGCGCAGCAGTCGCACAGCGAGCGGCCGGAGCTGACCAGCGCCAAGATTATCGTCTCCGGCGGCCGCGCGCTGCAGAACGGTGAAAACTTTAAGATGCTGATCGAGCCGCTCGCCGACAAGCTCGGCGCGGCCGTGGGCGCGAGCCGCGCGGCGGTCGACGCGGGCTTCGTGCCCAACGACTACCAGGTCGGCCAGACGGGCAAGATCGTCGCCCCCGAGGTCTACGTGGCCGTCGGCATCTCCGGCGCAATCCAGCATCTGGCGGGGATGAAGGACAGCAAGGTCATCATCGCCATCAACAAGGACGAGGAGGCGCCGATCTTCCAGGTCGCCGACGTCGGGCTAGTGGGCGACCTGTTCAAGCTGGTGCCGGAGCTGACGCAGAAGCTGTAGGGCGTGGAGGCGCTGCGCTTCGCCCGGGACGGGGGCCGAGCGCGCTTCCCGCGCGCTCGGCGAGCGCGAACTCGGCCGGATTGAGGAAGCGCTGGCTCCGGCCGACGCGGGCGAGCCCGGCGCTCGGCTCGCCGGCGAGCTGGCGGTGGTCGCGGACCTGACCGCTCCCGAAGGAGCTTTGGGCAGCATCGCGGCCCGTTTCGGCGGTCGCCCGATGCTTCCCGTCCGCGCGACGTTCTTCGACAAGCGGGCGGAGCGGAATTGGTCGCTCGCGCTTAATCAGGACCGCACGATCGTCGTTCGCGAGCGCCGCGACGTGTCCGGCTTCGGACCTTGGACGGTGAAGCGGGGGCGCATCCACGTCGAACTCGCCCTTCGACGTGATCGAGCGCATGGTGACGCTGCGCGTCCACCTAGACGCAGTGGACGGCGAGAACGCCCCGCTTCTCGTCCTGGCAGGGTCGCACCGCTTGGGGCGCTTGCCCGAGCAGGCGATCGGGAAGATGGACGCGAGCAGGGCCGTCCCGTGCTTCGCCGACAAGGGCGATGTTCGGGCGTATGGCGCATCCATCGTCCAAGGTTCTGAGATCGTGCGCGACGGGGGGGCGGAGGCGGCGCGTGCTGCAACTCGACTATGCCGCAGGCGAACTGCCCGGTGGTTTGGGATGGGCTGGTCTTCAAAACTAATGGCGTGGTCCGGCAGCCGGGCGGCTTCCACCGATCCTGTGATCCCGCGAGCAAGCGTGGGCGGCACGCCCGCGTCGGAGGGCTTGCCCCCCGCGCCCTCCATCCCCTAACGCTGGTTCAAGCCCCGCCGAGACGGGGCGGGAGGAAAGGGTGCCTATGAAAACCGCCGCCGCAGCCCTGGCCGGGCTGCTCCTGCTCACCGCCTGCGCCGGGTCCGGCGGGGAGACCCGCTCAGCGTCAGCCGGCGAGCGGAGCGGGAGCGGTGCCGCGACCGCCGTCAAGATCGACCGCGACCCCTACCCTTCCACCTACCGCCGCTACCCCGGCGCGACGACGCTCGTGACCAACGTCACAGTGTACGATGGCGAGGGCGGGCGGATTGACGGCGGCTCCGTGCTGTTCCGCGACGGGACCATCGTCGAGGCGGGGCGCTCGGTTGCCGCGCCGGAAGGCGCGACGGTGATCGACGGCACGGGCAAGTGGCTCACCCCCGGCATCATCGACGTCCACAGCCACCTCGGCGATTATCCCTCCCCCTCGGTCGAGGCGCACCAGGACGGCAACGAGGTCACCGGCCCCGTGCGCGCGGAGGTGTGGGCGGAGCACAGCGTGTGGCCGCAGGACCCGGGCTTCTCCCGCGCGCTCGCCAACGGCGGCGTCACCGCGCTGCAGATCCTGCCCGGTTCGGCCAACCTGTTCGGCGGGCGCTCCGTCACCGTGAAGAACGTGCCGGCGCGCACGGTGCAGGCGATGAAGTTTCCGCAAGCGCCATACGGGCTCAAGATGGCGTGCGGCGAAAATCCCAAGCGGGTGTACGGCGGGCGCAACCAGACCCCCGCCTCCCGTATGGCCAACGTCGCGGTGATGCGCGCGACCTGGGCCAAGGCGCAGGCGTACAAGCGCAAGTGGGACAAGTACGAGGCGGCCGGGACCGGGGACGCCCCCGAGCGCGACCTGCAGATGGATACGCTGCGCGGCGTACTTGCGGGTGAGATCCTGGTCCACAACCACTGCTACCGCGCCGACGAGATGGCCATCATCGTCGATCTGGCAAAGGAGTTCGGCTACAAGGTGTCGACTTTCCACCACGCGGTGGAGAGCTACAAGATCGCCGACATCCTCGCCCGGGAGAAGATCTGCTCGGCGCTGTGGGCCGATTGGTACGGCTTCAAGATGGAGAGCTACGACGGGATCGTGGAAAATATCCCGTTCGTCCACAACGCGGGGGCCTGCGCGATCGTCCATTCGGACGACCCCAACGGCATCCAGCGGCTGAACCAAGAAGCGGCCAAGGCGCTCGCCGCCGGGCGACGCGCGGGCATCGCCATCCCCGACGAGCTGGCGTGGCGCTGGCTGAGCTACAATCCGGCGATGGCGATGGGCGTCGCCGATCGTACCGGCAGCATCAAGCCCGGCAAGATGGCCGACCTCGTGCTGTGGAACGGCAATCCGTTGTCCGTCTACGCGCGGCCGGAGCGGGTGTGGATCGACGGCGCGCTGATGTACGACGCGAACGATCCCCGCCGGCGGCCCGTGAGCGATTTCGAGCTGGGCCAGCCCGGCGAGGGGGACGTGAAGTGAAGAAGCTCCGCACCACGCTGACCCTGCTCCTCGCCTGCGCGGCCGCGCCGCTCGCCGCCCAGACGGTCGCCATCACCGGCGGGCGCGTGGTGGTTGGCGACGGCTCCGCGCCGATCGAGAACGGCATCGTCGTGATCCGCAATGGCCGGGTAGTCGCCGCCGGTGCCGGCGTCGCCGTGCCCGCCGACGCCGAGCGGGTGGACGCGAGCGGCCGCTGGGTGACGCCCGGGCTGTTCGCCGGGTTCAGCCGCTTGGGCCTCCTCGAGGTCGACGCGGTGGACGCGAGCAACGATACAGCGGCGTCCTCCGGGCCTTTCAGCGCGGCGATCGACGTCGCCCCCGCGATCAACCCGCGCTCGGCCCCCGTTGCGGTAAACCGCGCGGCGGGGATCACGCGCGCGGTGGTCGCTCCCGTGACGGCTCGAAGCATCTTCGCCGGCCAGGGCGCAGTGATTGATCTGGGCAGCGACATGAGCGCGGTGACGCGCGCCCGCGCCTTCCAGTTCGTCGAGCTGGGCGAGCAGGGCGCGGAAGAGGCGGGCGGCAGCCGCGCGGCGGCCCACGTGCTGTTCCGCAACGCGCTGCGCGAAGCGCGCGAGCTGTCGGGCAACGGCCGGATCGACGGCGGGGGCGGGGCATCGCGTCGTCAAGGCGCGAACGACCAGCGCGACCTGCCGCTGGAGGAGGTGCCAGGGGCCGAGGAGCGGACGCTTGGCAACCGCGCCAACCGTTCGGATGACGTGCTCCTCACCCGCTTCGACGCGGCGGCGCTCGTTCCCGTGCTCACCGGCCGCCAGCTGCTCCTCGTTCACGCCGAGCGGGCGAGCGACATCCTGGCGGTGCTGGCCTTGCGCCTCGAGTTCCCGGCGCTGCGCATGGTGCTGGTCGGCGCGGGCGAGGGCTGGACGGTGGCGCGCGAGCTCGCCGCCTCCGGCGTCCCCGTGATCGCCAACGCGCTCAGCGACCTGCCCGACGCCTTCGAGCGCACGGCCGCGACCCAATCCAACATCGGTCGGATGCAGGCGGCCGGAGTGCGGGTGGCGCTCGGCATGCTCGGCGAGGACGAGGCGCGCATGGTGCGCGTCACGCCGCAGCTCGCGGGCAACTTGGTGGCGCTCCGGAACGTGCCGGGCGCGGCGGGCCTGAGCTGGGGCGAGGCCTTCGCGCTGATCTCGTCGGCGCCCGCTGAGGCAATGGGGCTCGGGGCCGAGCTAGGTTCCTTGCGCGCCGGCCGGAGCGCCGACGTAGTGGTGTGGAGCGGCGACCCGCTGGAGCTGTCGAGCACGCCGGAGCTGGTGATGATCGACGGGGTGCGCCAGCCGCTGGAGAACCGGCAAACGCGGCTCCGTGACCGCTACCGTTCCATCGACGAGCGGCAGCTGCCGGAGGCTTACGACCGGTAAGCGGGGCGCTCAGCCCGGCGCGGCGAAGGCGACGCGCATCGGCGGCGCGCGGAGGCGGCGGACGATCCCGCCGTACTGGATGACGTCCTCCCGCAACCCGTATTTCGCGAACAAGCGCTGCCGCTCCTCCTGCGGCTCGACGTTCATCGATTTCAGAAACAGGTAAAAGGCGCCCTGCTTGGTGTCGACCGCCTTGGCGTGGCGTACCTGCACCTCGTCGATCACGGCAACCTTGTCTTTCGGGTTGCCGAGCAGGTGCGGCCAAACGAACTCTAGGCCCCAGCCGCTGATCGCCTCGCCGACCATCGGTAAGCAGACCTTGAGCGCGCTGGGCGAGAAGATGGGCATCATCGGCTCGACGAAGTTGGTGAAGCGCAGCACGAAAGTTGGGTGATGCAGGGTAACCCGGAACGCGTGGTGCGAGTCGTGGGTGAGCGCCGGCTGGGCGAGTTCCAGGCCGTAATGGGAGAAGGTTACGAAGGCGGTGTCCACCGCGTCGAAGCGGACCACGAGGTCGTCGTCGAAAAAGCAGACGGCCTTGTAACCCTCCATCAGCTGCGGATAGGTGCGCGCCATGTCGTTGAAGGCGAGCGACTTATTGACGCCGCCGACGGCGACCATCTCCGGCCGCAAGTCGGGGCCACCGTCGGGCACCGCGTGATAGTTGACCAGCAGGTCCCACAAGCGCGGCTTTGAGAAATCGAGCCACCGCAGATACTCGGGCGTTCTACCCGACCGGATACAGAGCAGGTAAGGCCGGTGGGTCGGCTCCCAGCGAATGATCTCGATCTTTTCGGACAACGCGACACTCCCGGCGCTCAGCGACGGGAGCCGCCCTAATGCGGGCGCAGGCGCTTGGCGACCGCCGAGCGCCCGCGCCGCTCGCTCAGCCCGGCAGCGACACCGCGTTCGTGACGTGGATCACGCCGTTGGACTGGAACACGTCGGCCTGGGTGACGGTGGCGGTGCCGCCCTTGGCATCGACCAGCACCAGCCGGCTCCCCGCCATTCGCGCGGTGAGCTGGCCACCCTGCACGGTGGTGAGCCGCGCCGTGCCGTTGCCGGCGCGGAGCTGCTCCATCAGGTCCGCGGCGGACAGGCGGCCGGGGACGACGTGGTAGGTGAGCACCGTCTGGAGCTGCGCCTTGTTCTCCGGGCGGAGCAGCGTCTCCACCGTGCCCGCGGGCAGCCTGGCGAAGGCAGCGTTGGTCGGCGCGAAAACGGTGAACGGGCCGGGGCCGGACAAGGTCTCGGCGAGCCCGGCGGCCTGCACCGCGGCGACCAGCGTAGTGTGGTCGCGCGAGTTGGCCGCGTTCTGCACGATATTGCGCGACGGGTACATGGCGGCGCCGCCGACGGTGACGGTCCGTTCGGCGCTGCCGGAGGCGCTCGCGCTCGCGCCGTCGTCCGTGTCGCCGGCGGTGGTGGCGCAAGCGGCGAGCGAGAGCGCGGCGGCGGCGAGGGCCGCGATGGTGCGTGCGATCATGCTGAATCCTTCGGTTCGCGAGCGGCCGTCGCGGCCGTCCGGCCTACTTACGTATGCGAACGGCGAACGGACGCGCCCTAGATCGCCTGGAGCTTGCCCACGGCAACGATCGGACCGGTGGGTAGCCCGGAAAGCGAGCCGCCCGCCGGCTCGCGCGATACGGCGAGCGAGGCGCCGCCGCCCAGCGCACCGCGCAGCTCGGCCGGGATTGCCACCCGGCTCGGGCCGGTGGGGGACAGCAAGCCGAGCGAGCGGGGCGCGCCCTGCCCCGGCACCAGCCACAGCTCCAAGCTCCGCTCCGCGCCCGGCGCGTCGGTGGGGGTGACGAGCAGCGCGCCGTTCGTCGGATCGTAGCTGACGGCGAGCGCTGGCGCGGCGTCCGCCGGCGACAGCGCGGCGACGAGCGGCGGCGCGACTGGGGCGGGCGCGGGAGCGTTCGCCGGCACCGGTCGCGGCGCGTCCGGCCGGACGAGTAGAAAGACCGCTAGCGAGGCAGCAAGCGCGGTCATGCCCGCGGAAGCGAAGCGCCAGCGCGCCAGCCGCCGCGACAGGTCGACCACCTCCGCCCCGCGCGCGGTCGCCCGAGGTAGGGCGGCCGCGATCCGCGCCCACAGCGCCGGGTCGGGCGTGACAGGGGTGACGCTGTCGAGCAGCGGGGCGAAGCGCTCGCGCCATTCGGTGACGGCCGCGGCGAAGCCGGGATCCTCGGCGAAGTGGCGCGCCGCCTCCGCGCGCTCGTCCCCGTCGAGCAGGCCGAGCACCAGCTCGGCGGCGAGCAGGTCGGGCTCCGGCGGCCCTCCTTCCGTCCCCGCGTTCATCGATCCAGGCACCCGCGCAGCCGCAGCAGCCCGCGGCGGACCCAGCTTTTCATGGTGCCGAGCGGCACGCCTTCGGCTCCCGCCAGCTCCGCGTAGCTGCGCCCGTCGAAGAAGGCGGCGCGGATCGCCCGGGCGCTGCGCGCGTCCAGCTCGCCCAGGCAGTGGCTGAGCCGTCCGGCCTCCTGGTCGCCGGACACCAGCGCCAGCGCGTCCGGCGCGTCGTCGGCCACTTCCGCCGCCGCCTCCAGCGGGGCGGTCGGGCGGTGGCCGCGGGCGCGGATGCGGTCGATGGCGCGGTTGCGGGCGAGCGCGGACAGCCAGGTGATCGGGCTCGACCGGCGCGGGTCGAAGCCGCCGGCGTGGCGCCACACGTTGATGTACACGTCTTGCAGCACGTCTTCAGCCTCGCCTCGGTCGCCCAAGATACGGAGGCAGACGCCGAACAGCTTCGCGGAAGTTTCGCTATAAACTTCGGCGAGCGCCGCCTGGCTTCCTTCGCCGACGCGGGCGAGCGCCGCGCTGAGCGCCGCGCGGTCGCGGTCTGCCATCCGCCTCCCGGCAGGGCGCGGGCCCGGCCCGACGAGCGTGGGCCTAGGGCCGGACAAGCAGGTCCCCGGGCAGGGTCGGCTCGCTGATCACTCGCTCCATATGCTTCCACCGCGCCGCCGGGTCCGGCCCGGCGGCCTCGACATGGGCGCGGACCATGTCGCGGCCTAGCCCGTAGTTGATGACGTAGGAGCGGTACTGGTCGGTGAAGGCCACCGACTGCTCGGCGCGGGCGGCCGACACGAGCTGGTAGCGCTGGGTGAGCTCCACGGCCCGCGCGCGGGTGATGCGGCCGTCGAGATAATCGCGGGCGATGGTGAAGCGCGCGCCGCCCAGCCCTTCCAGCGCGTGGAGCAGCGCGGCGTAGCGGGGGGCCTCGGCGGCTGGCAGCCCCGCGAGCGGGTAGAGCTCGGCGGCCTCCCAGGCGGTGCGTTCGGCGGCGGGGAAGGCGAGGTCGATGCCGTAGTTGGCCGAGCCTTCGGCGATCAGCGACTGCGGCGAGTAGAGTGGGTAGATGCTGAACTCGATCCAGCCCCTGCCCCTGGTCAGCCGCTGCTCGAGCAGGAAATTGAGCGCGTGGTGGCCGGGGTAGCCCTCATGGCAGCCGAGGTCGACCGCGCGGGAGACGCGGATCGGCAGGTCGGTATTGACTTGGATCAGGCTCTGATACTTTCCCTGGTAGTAGTTGTAGCCGGACCATGACTTGCCGGTGACGAACTCCAGCCGGAAATCCTCGCCGGGCGGCATGGCGATGAAGCGCGCGGTGCGGGCGCGGCATTCGGCGATGGCGCGGCGGAACACGGGGTCGAGCCGATCCTGCGGGATCGTGAAACGCCCCTGAAAAGCGTCAACGCGCTCGTTCAGAGGACCGGGGCCCGGCAGCAGCCGCTCCAACTCGCGGAGCCGCGCGTCGTAGGCGGCGAGCGGCCGGAGCTCGGGACGCACACCGAACAGGCCTTCCGCTTCTTCCGCGAAGGGCAGCTTCTCGCCGCTCATCATGCGGACGCGGGTGCGCGCGGCGGTGAGCTGCGCCTGGAGGAAGGCGCGGCGGCGTGCGTCGGCGGTCGCGGCGGGGCGGAGCGCGGCCAGGCGGCGGGACAGCTCGGCCGCGGCCGCGCCGAGCTCGGGGACGGTGCGCGGGGCCGCCTTGGCCGCCGCGGCCCATTCGGGCGGGCCGTAATAGGCGTCGACGTAGCCCGGCTCGCGCTCGCCGAGTTCCAGCGTCATGCGGACGTAGTCGCGGGCGACGGCGTCCAGGCTGTCGGCGGCGGTGCGCGGCGCGTCCGGCGCGGTGGCGCAGCCGGCGAGGAGGAGCAGGGCGAGGAGCAGGCGGATCATTCGGCGGGGGCCCTTTGGGCGGCGGCGTGGTGGCCGATGTTGCGGCCTCCGCTCGCCAGACGCAACAGAGCGTAGCCCGCCAGCGCGGCGAGGAGGGAGCCGCCGAGCACGCCTAGCTTGACCTCCGTCATCAGCTCCGGCCGCGTGGGAAAGGCGAGGCCGCCGATGAACAGGCTCATGGTGAAGCCGATGCCGCAGAGCAGCGCCGCGCCGTAGATCTCGACCCAGCTCGCGTCGGCGGGGGCCTCGGCGAGGCGGAGCCGGTGCGCCGCCCACACCGCGCCGAAGATGCCGAGCTGCTTGCCAAGGAACAAGCCGAGCGCGATCCCGAGCGGGAGCGGTTGGAGGAGCGTGCCGGGGCCCACGCCGCTCAAGGACACCCCTGCGTTGGCGAAACCGAACAAGGGCACAATGAAGAAGGCCACCGGCCTCACTAGCGCGTGCTCCAGCCGGTGGAGCGGCGAGTCCGGCGCGTCGGGCGCCGCGGGGGTGGGGCGGATCGGCACGCAAGCGGCGGCGAGCACGCCAGCGATCGTGGCGTGGACGCCCGACACGAGCAACGCGTACCACAGCAGCGCGAAGCCGAGCAGGTAGGGCCACAGCGCGCGCACCCCGAACCGGTTGAGCGCGAGCATGGCCGCGAGGATCGCGACCGCCGAGCCGAGCGCGGCGAGATCGAGTGACTGGGTGTAGAACAGGGCGATGATCGCCACCGCGCCCATGTCGTCGACGATGGCGACCGTGGTGACGAACAGCTTCACCGAAGCCGGCACGCGCGGCCCCAGGATCGCCAGCACGCCGATGGCAAAGGCGATATCGGTCGCCGCCGGAATGGCCCAGCCGTTGGCCAAGGCCGGCTCGCCGCGCGCCACGAACAGGTAGATCAACGCAGGGATCGCCATGCCCGCGGCGGCGGCGATGAAGGGCAGCCGGCGGCGCTCCCAAGTCGACAGCCGCCCGTCGACCATCTCGCGCTTGATCTCCAGCCCGACGAGCAGAAAGAACACCGCCATCAACCCGTCGTTGATCCACAGGTGCGCCGTCATCGGCCCGAGCTTCGGGGTCAGCACCGGCCCGGTCGCCGCGTGGAGCGCGTGCTCATAGGCCTCGCCCAGCCCCGAGTTGGCGACGAGCATGGCGAGCACGGCGGCGATCATCAGCAGGATGCCGCCGGCCGCTTCGCTGCGGAGGAACGAGCGGAGCGCGGAGGCCGGGCCGCGGCGGGGTGGCTTGGTCATGGCGCGGCGTCTAGGCGACATGCAGAGTACACCCAACCGACCGGGCGGCGCGTTCGGGAAAAAAGGCGGAGAAGAAGAAGGCGATGGACATGCTGATCGACGGGTACAGGCGTTTCCGCGAGCAGACTTGGCCCGGCGCGCGCAGCCGTTACGAGGCGCTCGCCGAACGGGGGCAGGCTCCTGAAACGCTGGTGATCGCCTGTTCGGACTCGCGGGTCGACCCGGCGACGGTGTTCGACGCGGGGCCAGGCGAGCTGTTCGTGGTGCGCAACGTCGCCGCGCTGGTGCCGCCCTATCAGCCCGACCAAGGCTACCACGGGACCAGCGCCGCGCTCGAGTTCGCGGTGCGCGTGCTGGGGGTGCGCCGGATCGTG
>CADCVW010000062.1 GCA_902806235.1 uncultured Sphingomonadaceae bacterium
CCGGCCTTCATCCACTTGGCGCCGCCCTGGTCGCGGAAGGTCAGCGTCCCGACCTCAGGGTTGCGGTAAGTCGCGGCGAGCCGGGCGAGGACCGCGGGATCGCCAGGAACCGTCAGCTTGTCGCGCCGGGCCTTCGACTGCGCCTTGATGCGGGCGGCCGCCGCGGCGACCTCCTGCGCGGCCTCGGGCTTGCCGTCGTAGACAACCTTGAGCACCCGCCGCAGGAACGGGCCAAGCAGCGCCGCGCCGGGGTCGGCGTTGGTCAGGATTACGGCGCCGATGCCCGCCTCCGGCAGGACGTAGAAGTTGCTGTGGTAGCCGAGCAGGGTGCCGCCGTGCGTCACGACGGGTACGCCCCAGGCGATCCGCTCGAACAAGCCCATGCCGTACCAGCTGTCCTCGCCCACCGGCACGCCGCGTTCACGGCGCTCGACGAGGTTGGCCTCGCTCACCAGCCGCTTGCCCCCCGGGGCCACACCCTTTGACAGCTCGAGCTGGGCGTAGCGGGCCATGTCGGCCGCGGTCGAGAAGACCCCGCCGGCCGGCCGATGCGGGTAGACGGTTTCGTTGAACGAGTTGGTCATGGGCACGGTGCGGCCGTCGACGTCGAGGCCGTGCGGCCGCGCCCAGTTGCCGCGCATGCCTTCGGCGAAGTCGAAGGTGGTGTCCCGCATGCCCAGCGGGTCGAAGATGCGGTCCTCCATCGCCCGGTCGAAGGCGGCGCCGAGCTCCAGGCGAGGATAGGCCAGCGCGCCGCCGAGGTAGCCCGCTGCGGACGCCATCAGATTGTTGTACTGGAACAGCTCGCCGAAGCCGCTGGTCGGCTGCGTGCGGGCGAGCTGGCGGAAGGTGTCGATCGCCGGCGCCCCCCGGTCGGCGAGGATGAAGGCGTAATCCTTGCGCGGCAGGCCGGTGCAGGCGCAGACGAGATGGCGGACGAGCGTCGCCCGGGTGGTGGCGTCGCTGCCGAGCCGGAACGATGGGTAAAGCTCGGTCACCGGCTGGTCCCAGCGCAGCTTGCCCTCGTCGGCGAGCACCGACAGGAGCAGGGTCGCCATTCCCTTGGTGTTGGACGCGACCATGAACTTGGTGCGCTCGTCCACCAGCCCGGGCTTGCCCAGCTCGCGCACTCCGACGCCGCCCTGCCAGACCACCTGGCCCCCGTCGATCAGGGCTATCCCGACGCCGGGCACTTCGAGCTGGCGGGCGGACTCGGCGACGAACTCGCGCAGCAGCGCGACCCGCGCGGGGGTGAGCCGGCGCGCCGTCATGCCCGCGAAGCTCTCGCGCCGGTAGCCGTCCGGGCGCAGGCTTTGCTGCAGGATGGCGGCGGCGGCCGAGCGCTTGCCGAATGTGGCCTCCGCTCCGTCGGCGATCATTACCGTCCAGTCACGGTCCTTCCGCAGCGCCAGCGCCGCAACGACGGCCTTCTCGTCGGGCGAGGTCTCGTAAGCGATGCTGACGCGCTCGTCCCAGCCCTCGCCGGGCGGACCGGCCGTGACCAGCCGCACGTTGCGGTCGGCCGCGGGCTTGTAGAGCGTCCAGGCCTTCGTCGCGGCTTCCCGCGCGCCGGGCGCGGCGCCGACGTCGACGACGACGATGGCGAGGTCGCCTTCCGGCGCGGTCAGGCTCGTCAGCGCGCCCTTGCTCGCCGCCGCCCAGTCCTTGGGTTGCGTGAACGCGACGCCGGACCGGGTCTTGGCCGGCGTGTCGGCGGCCGCGCCGGTCTGCGCCGGCAGCGCCGCCGGCAGGGCCAGCGCGGAGAGGAGGAGAAGGGAGCTGAAAACTAGTTTCATCGGTGCATCCTGTCGCGGGTGGGGCTCAGCGCGCCGCTGTTCGTGCCACGGGCGTGAACAGGAGGTCGTGGTAGTCCCAGCTGAAATCCGCGATCGGCGAGATCGCCTTCATGGTGATCCGGTCCACTTTCCCGTCGGCGTCGAGGCCGAAGGTCACGAAGGCCGGCTCGATCGACTTGTCGGCGAAGACCGTCCGGAACGTGTCGTACTGGTGGTGGTCTAGCCGCGCGACCATGGCCGGACGGTTCGGGAAGGCGACAAGGAGGCGGCCCCCGTCCTCGCGGATCGTGATCGCGCCGTACCAGGGATCGGCGTACTGGCCGGCGTAGCGCGCGAGCGGCAGGGATGGGCGCGAGCGGGCGGGGCGGCCGGTCGCCGCGCGCACCGCTTCGACCGCTTGCGCCGAGCGCGCGGCCTTGAACGTGCCGAGCTTCTCCGCCCAGCCGACCTTCGGCTGGTCGAGGTAGTGGTCGAGCAGCTCGTACATGAGGCCGCGGACGACCTCGCCCTCCTCCGAATTGGCAGCGACGTAAACGCCGACGCCCCGGTCGGGGAGCAGCGCGACCGCCGCCAGCGAGCCGAGCACGGCGCCGCCGTGCCAGACGAGCTTGGCGCCGCGGTAATCCTGCACGGTCCAGCCGAGCGCGTAGGTCGCGAACATCGGCTGCACGGGCTTCAGCTCGGCCGGCAGCGGCGAGACGGGCGTCAGCACAGCCGGCTTCCACATCTCCGCCGACTGCGCTTCGCTGAACAGGCGCCCGCTCGGCAACGCGCCGCGGGCGAGCTGGAGCGAGAGCCAGCGGGTCATATCTGCGGCGCTGATCGCCAGTCCCCCGGCCGGCGCGGCGTTGCTGCCGAGGTCGGTCGCGACCTCGTCGAGGGGAACCTGCTTGCCGAGGCCCCGGATTGGGCCGTCGAGCCGCGCGTGCGGGCGGGCGCGATTGGCGTTGGCGAGGCGGCTCACGCTGTCGGCGGTGGAGGCGAGCATGCCCGCCGGGCGGAAGATCCGCGCCCGGACGAACTCCTCCCAGCTCTGGCCGGTCACCTCCTCGATTAGCTGGCCGGCGACCATGTAAAGGACGTTGTCGTACGCGTAGCCGCTGCGGAAGCTGGTCGCCGGCTTGATGTGGCGCAGGCGCTTCACCGTCTCGGCGCGCGGCAGGTCGCTCTTCGGCAGGAACAGGAGGTCGCCGGCGCCGAGCCCGAGGCCGCTGCGGTGGACGAGCAGGTCGCGGATGGTCAGCTCGCGCGTGACCCAGGGATCGTACATGCGGAAACCGGGCATGTGGTCGATCACCTTGTCGTCCCAGCCGATCTTGCCTTCGTCGACCAGGATGGCGAGCGCGGCGGAGGTGAAGGCCTTGCCGGTCGAACCGGTCGCGAAGATCGTGTCGGCGTTCACCGGCCGCCGATCCGCTAGGCCGCGCACGCCGTAGCCGCGGGCGAGCGCCGGCTGGCCGGTCTCGACCAGCGCGATCGCCACGCCCGGCACGCCGTACTTGTCGCGGAGCTGCTCGACGCGGCGGTCGAGGTCGGCGGGCGGGGCGGCGAGTGCCGCCTGTGCGCCGGCCAGGGCGACGATGAACAGCAGGAGCGGGCGCATGAAGCCTCCTAGACGCTGGGGACGGGTTGGGGCGGGACGGCGGGACCGCGCAGGATCCGGCGCAGGCCGAGGGTGGCGAGCGGCAGGATGAAGATCGCGAGGATGAGGTAGGCGAGCGCCCGGTAGCCGTTCGCGATGAGGGCGACGAGGCCGAAGCGCCCGGCCAGCAGCATGCAGCCGACCAGCAGGGCGAGCGAGATGAGCAGTCGCGCGGCAGGGGAAAGGCGGCCGCCCCGGCGGCGCTCCCAGGCGCGTTCGATGCGCTCGTTGATTGCGTGGACGGCGCTGGCTCCGCTCTCGAGCAGGGCGGCGAAGATCATGATCTGGAACAGGAGCTGGAAGGCGGGCAGCGCCATGCGCCCGAGCAGCACGTCCGACGGCAGGGTGGCGGCGGCGATCCCTGGATGAAAAGCGACCATGGCGATGAAGAACAGCACCGCCGGCGCCATCGCCAACGGCCCGGCGACCGCGCCGGCGATCACCGCGTCGCGGCTGCTCGTCAGGTGGCGGACGACCGGCAGGATCACGACCGCGCCGATCAGGTTGTAGCTGGCGTAGGTGACGCCGCCCGCGAACCAGCCGTCGGCCGGAGCGTCCACGGCGAACCCTGCGGCGATGCGGTCGCCGAAGCGCAAAAAGGCGAGCAGGATGAAGAGCGCGTAGACGGCGTAGAGCAGGTAAGAGACATATTCGAACAAGCGCTCGACCGACGTGTTGCCGAAGGTCACGAAGATCAGGATACAGGCCATCAGCGCCAGCGTGCCGGCCAGCGCCGGCGCGCCGAGCACGGCCTCGCCGATCGCTCCGGCCGCGGCGCCGTAGACGGCGAGAATCAGGACGACGAACAGGACGTAGACGGCTTCGAACGCCACCCAGCCCGGGCCGAGCAGCTCGCGGAAGAAGGTCTGATAGTCGCGCGCGCCGGTCGCGCGGGCGAACAGGAAGGTGGCGATGCACACCAGGCTGAACAGGACGGTCGCGACCAGCATCGCGGCCAAACCGCCCCACGGCCCGCTCGGCAGGAAGAACTCGGCGAGTTCGCGCCCCGTCGCGTAGCCGCCGCCGATGACCACCGCCTTGAACGCGAAGCCGGGCAGCAGGAAGCGCTGAAACCAGGTCGGCCGGTCGCTCATGCGCCGCCCAGGATCCCGTCGACCATGCGGTCCAGCGCCGGCCCGCCGCGCAACGGATCGGCGACCGGTATTCCCAGCCGGTCGCTTTCGGCCGCGATCGCCCGTTCGGCCTCGTCGGTGCCAAGGGCGCCCGTGTTGAGGCTCACCCCGGCGCACCGGATGGCAGGATTGGTCCGGCGCCCGAGCTGGAGATTGAGCGCGATCGCCTCGTCGACCGTGGGCAGCGCGTAGCCGGGGTGGCCGAGCATGACGGTGCGCCCCGGCTCGTGGCAAACGACCACCACGTCCGGCTGACTGCCGTGCAGCAGCGACAAGGCGACGCCGGCATAGGCGGGGTGAAAGAGCGACCCCTGGCCCTCGATCACGTCCCAATGGTCAGGGTGCGCATCGGGGCTCAGGAGCTCGGCCGCGCCGGCGGCGAAGTCGGCGACGACGGCGTCCATGGGAGTGCCGCAGCCGGCGATCATGATGCCGGTCTGACCGGTCGCGCGGAAGCGGACGTCGAGCCCGCGCCGCGCCAGCTCGCGGGCGACGGTCAGGGCCGTGTACTTCTTGCCGAGGGCGCAATCGGTGCCGACGGTGAGCAGGCGCTTGCCGGTGCGCTTGCGGCCGGTGCCGATCGGCGGGTCGGACGGCGGATCGCGGACCTCGATCAACCGGACATTGTAGTCGGCGGCGAGCGCGACGAGGCCGGGGATGTCGCGCAGTCGGTTGTGCATGCCGCTGACGAGATGAAGACCGGTCCGGATCGCCTCCTCCAGCGCTGGGCGCCATGTGGGAGGAATGGCGCCTCCCGCATTGGCGACGCCGATCACCATGGATCGCGCGCCCCGCGCCTTGGCCTCGGCCGCATTGAGCGACGGCAGGCCGGTGCTGACCGCGCCGCCGGGCAGGACATACTCGCCCACGCAGCGCTCACGCGCCCAGTCGCGCAGTCCGAACGCCGTCTTGGCGTAGCCCGGCTCGGTCGTGTCGCCGAGGAACAGCAGGTAGGGCTGCGGTAGTTCGAGCCCGGCCACGGATCCGAGCCCGGCTTGGTTCAAAACTCCGCCCCGAACAGCACGCCGATCGTGCGCGGACGGATGGTCGCGACATTGATCAGCGGCGCGGCGTTGCCGCCGAGCGCGGCCGGCACCGAGAAGGGGTAGCCGCCGGCGCTGACCACGCCGTAGGTGTCGAACAGGTTGCGGGCGAAGACCTGCGCCGTGAAACGGCCGAAGTTCACTCCGCCGCGCAGGTCAACCGTATCGTATCCATCGACGCGGATGCGGCTGCCGAAAGCGGCGCGGTAGGCGGCGCTGAAGCCTGCCGTCTGGTCGCCGACAAGTCGCACGTTGCCCCCGACGAACGCTTCGACCTCGCCGCCCAGCGACCATTCGTAGTCGGCCGAAATGTTCGCGCTGATCTTAGGCGTGTAAGGAAGCTGGTCGCCGGCGAGGCCGCCGGTGAGGTTGAGGCCGCCGCCCGGCGGGACCGTGTCGTCGCGCAACTCGGCGTCGACGTAGGCGAAGTTGGCGATCACGCTCAGCCCGCGGGTGGGCAGCACGGTGGCGGTGAGCTCCGCGCCCTTCACGCGCGCCCGCCCGCCGTTCGAGTTCACGCCGACCGGACCGGCCGCGCTGTTGGCGGTGCTGAGGATCAGGATGTCGTCCCAATCGATGTAGTAGACGGAGCCGTCGAGCGCGAGGCTGCGATCCGCCGTCTGCGTGCGGAAGCCGATCTCGTATGAGACGAGGGTGTCCGAGTTGAACTCCGTCGGGAAATCCGCGCTCGCGCCGGGCGGGATGAAGGTCGGGCCGCCTGGGCGGTAGCCCTTCGCGACGCGCGCGTAGATCGAGGTGCGGTCGTTGAGCTCGACGCGCGGCGAGACCGAGTAGGTGAACACGTTCTCGGAAGAGTCGCCGGACTGCGGCGCGCCGGTGCCGAGCTGCGTCACCTGCTGCGTCGAGCTCTGCTCGTTGCGGCTGTAACGGCCGCCGACCGTGAGGTCGAAACGCTCGCCGAACTTGAGCGTGGCGCTCGCGAAACCGGCGACCTCCTCATAATCGGCCCGGATGGTCGCGAACACGAACCGGTCGATCTGGCCGCCGCCGAACGCGGCCGGCAGCGTCGCGGCCGTCGGCAGCAGCTGCTGCGTGGCAAACGAGAAGGGAAAGAACTCCTGGATCAGGGCGGTCTTTTCGTCGGTGTAGTAGGCGCCGATCAGCCATTCGAAGCGGTCGTTGTCGGCCGACTGCAGCCGCACCTCCTGGGTAAGCTTCTCCACCTGCACGTCGTTCTCGAACGCGAGCCCGATCGTGTTCGGCGCGGTCGGCGCGTAGATGAGGTTGGCGAGCGGGCGCGTCGGCTGCGTGCTGATGTCGCCGAGCTCGTTGCGGGTTTGCTCGCTGTAGCTGGTGATGGATGTCAACGTCGCCGGACCGAAGTCGTAATCGATCGTGCCGGCGTAGAGGCGGTAGTCCAACTCGTTGAACTCCGCGATCCGCTCGTAGCGGGTGCGCTCGGCCTTGGACACGAAGCCGGCGGTGAGCGGGTTCACCGGTCGCAGCGTGCGCGGATCGGCCTGGAACGTCGACGGCGAGTCCGTTTCGATATTCTGCACGAGCGCGAACAGCCGGATGGAGAGCGCGTCGCTCGGCGTGAACAGGAGGGAGGCGCGGCCGCCGTAGCTCTTGCTGCCGTTGACCTCGCGGCCGCCGCGCGCGGGCGCGTCGAGATAGCCGCCGAGGTCGCGGTAGAAGCCGCTCGCGCGGAAGGCGAGATTGTCCCCGAGCGGCACGTTGACCACAGCGTTGCCAAAGTAGCCCAGCTCGCCGTAGCGCGTGTCCTCGATGCCTACCTGGCCGCGCAGCTCGAAGCCGGCGGTGTTGGGCGCGGCGGTGATGAACTTCAGCACGCCGCCTAGCGAGTTGGAGCCGTACAAGGTGCCTTGCGGGCCGCGCAGCACCTCCACGCGCGCCACGTCGAACGTGTCGAAGTCGCCGGCCAGGATGGCACCGTTGGAAAGGCTGCCGCTGGCGCCGAAGGGCGCGTCGTCGACGTAGGTCGCGACGGTGGAGCCGGCCGAACCGGTGTTGACGCCGCGCAGGATCAGGCGCGTTTCGCCCGGGTTTTCCTGCGTGACGGTAAAGCCCGGCACGAGTTGCGCGTAGTCGATGAAGTTGCGGGCGACCTGCCGCTCCAGCGTCTCCTCGCCGATGACCGAGACCGACTGCGGCACCTCGATGAGGGTCTGCGTGCGCCGCTGCGCGGTGACGACGATGTCGGCCGGAGCCGCCTCCTGCTGGCCTAAGTCGCTGGTCGGCGCCCCGCTCGGCGCGGCTTCCTGGGCGTGGACGGGTCCGGCCCGCGCCAGGAGCGCGGTCGAGGCCGCGAGCGCGGCGAGCAACAACTTACGGCCGGTCATAACCCCTCCTTGCAACGCGCGCTGCCGTTGCAGTCGCGCCGTGCGCCGCCTGCAGCGCTCGGGAGGGCATCACCGAAACCGAGCAGCAAGAGGCTTGATCGGGACGTTATTGGCCTAATCGGAGAATTGTCAAATCCCTTGGTGTGCTGCGTTCAGGCGCGCTCGCGGCGGCTCCCCTCCGGCGAGCGACGCTTGAGCGCCTTGGCGGGCGCGTTCGCCTCGTTGGCGGGGGTCGGCAGAGCGCTGCTCGCCTGATCGGACCCGTGCAGGCCGAGAAGCGAACTCATGAGGTCCTCCTCGGCGCTCGAGCACACGCCGATGGTAATCGCCTCGTCGCACCCGGGCGCGGCGAGATAAGCATGCCCCATGTTCGAGTCGATGTAGATCGACTGGCCTTCGTCCAGCAGCACCGGGTCGTAGAATTCCGTATGGACCTCGATCTCACCGGCTAGGACGTAGACGTATTCTTCCCCCGAGTGCCGCACGAGTTCGCCGAACTCGTCAATCGACTTGGCCCGTATCTTGGTGATCACGGGTATCATTCGCTTCCGCCGCAATTCCGTGCAGAGGTAATGATAGTCATAGTTCGGCGTCGTGACGCGCACGGCATGCTCGAGCTGGCCGATGCTGCGGCGCGCCGTCACCGGGGCCTCGCCGGCCTCGTCCGGCTCGGCGAACAGCTCGGACATGCGGATCCGCAATCGCTGGCTCAGCTGCAACAGCTTGTCGTAGGTGAGCGTCAGGCGATCGTTCTCGACCTTGGACAAGGTCGACACCGGGATGCCGCTGCGCTCGCTCATCTCCTTCAGCGTCCAACCGTTCCGGGCGCGCAGCCCTTTCAGCAGCTGGCCCAAGGTCGGCTGTTTCTTCGTACGTCGCGCGTCGACCATCGCAGCTGCGGCTCCGAACCTGTTTGACATTTTTCCGTACGGGACGATTATGGCCTAATCAGACATAGACCCAGCGCTCGAGGCGAAAGCTAAACTCTTTCCAGCACGAAAAGCAAATGGGCGGCACCAGGGAGGATACGAGATGCGCCGTGTCAAATATCTGATCGCGGTCGCCTTGGCGGTGGCCGGCATCGGCGCCGCGGCGCAACGCCTCAACCCGCTCGCCCCGCCGGTCACGAGCCAGTCGCCGCAGCCTGCGGCGGTCGCGATCCCGCAGCCGACGCTATCGGCGCAGCCGCAACTCACGCCCGAGGACGCGGACGCCTGGCTCGACGGCTTCATGCCCTACGCGTTGGCCGAAGCCGACATCGCCGGCGCCGTCGTGGCGATCGTGCGGGATGGTCAAATCGTCACTCAGCGAGGTTACGGCTTCGCCGATGTCGCGTCCCGCCGGCCGGTCGATCCGGAGCGTACCCTGTTCCGGCCCGGCTCGGTCTCAAAGCTGTTCACCTGGACCGCGGTGATGCAGCAGGTCGAACAGGGCCGCATCGATCTCGACGCCGACGTCAACCGCTACCTCGATTTCGAGATCCCGCCGTACGAGGGGCGGCCGGTCACCATGCGGCAGCTGCTGACCCACACGGCCGGCTTCGAAGAGCAGGTCAAGACGCTGATCGAGAACGTCCCAGCGCAAATCCCGCCTTACGGCGTCCTGCTGAAACGCTGGGTCCCGCGGCGGATCTTCGCCCCCGGGACGACGCCGGCCTACTCGAACTACGGTACCTCGCTCGCCGGTTACATCGTCGAGCGCGTCTCGGGAGAGCCGTTCGACGACTACGTCGAGCGGCATATCTTCGCGCCGCTCGGCATGGCCAACTCCAGCTTCCGCCAGCCGCTCCCGCCGCGGCTCGGGCCGATGATGGCGACCGGCTATCAGCGGGCGTCGGGCGACGTGGTCCCGTTCGAGCTCGTGGGACCGGCCCCGGCGGGCTCCCTGTCATCGACCGGCACGGACATGGCCCGCTTCATGATCGCCCACCTCAATCGCGGCGAGCTGGGCGGCCGGCGTATCCTGCGACCGGAAACGGCGCGGTTGATGCACAGCAGCGCGTTAACGATGATCCCGCCGCTCGACCGCATGCGCCTGGGCTTCTTCGAGACCAACATCAACGGCCGCGAGGTAATCGCCCACCTCGGCGACACCGGCGCGTTCCATTCTTCGCTCCACCTGTTCCTGAACGAGAACAGCGGGCTTTATCTTTCTCTGAGCAGCGGCGGCGAAAACGGCGCGGCCAACGGCGTGCGGATCGGCCTCTTCGAGCGGTTCGCCGACCGCTACTTCCCCGGGCCGCCCGAGCGGGAGGTCCTCGGGGTCTCGCAGGAAACCACGGCGCAGCATGCCCAGCTGCTGGCTGGCAACTGGATCCCGTCCCGGCGCGCGGAGACGACCTTCCTCAGCATCACCCAGCTGCTGGGCCAGCTCAGCATGGGCGTGGGTTCGAACGGCCGGCTCGCCACGCCGGAGCAGTTCGGCCTCACCGGCCGCCCGTCCGATTGGGTCGAGGTGCAGCCCTTCGTGTGGCACGACCGGAACAGCCATCAGCGCCTGGCGGCCGTGGTCGAGAACGGCGAGGCCAAGCGCTTCAGCTTGTCGATCATGTCGGCCTTCACCGTGTTCGAGCGGCCGCCCTTCTACAAGAATTCGGCGCTCGTCATGCCGCTGTTGCTGACCGCGTTGGCGATCCTGCTATTGACTGTCCTGCTGTGGCCGACCCGCTGGCTCGTCCGCCGTCACCACGGCGCGACGCTGCCGCTCGCCGGCCGCGAGCTGCTCGGCTACCGACTGTCGCGCGTCTCCGCCCTGCTGATCCTCCTGGTCCTGGCCGGCTGGGCGACCGTGGTCAGCCTGTTGTTCGCCGATCTTTCGAACTTAGCCGGCGCCTTCGACCCGATGATCCTCACACTTCAAGTGCTCACCTTCGTGGTCTTCTTCGGCGGGCTTGCGGTCTTCCTCTGGTACCTCGCTCAAGTATGGCGCGGCGGCCGGCGCTGGACGGCCAAGGTCTGGAGCGTCGCCCTCGTCTTCGCCGCGCTGATGGTGATCTGGGTCGGCCTCGCCTTCCACCTGCTCAGCTTCGGGACGAACTACTGATGCCGGTGCGGATGGGGATCGCGATCGAGCGCCTGCGGCTGAAGGCGCCGTTCCGGATCTCGGGCTACGTCTTCGAAGGTTTCGACGTCGTCGTGGTCACCCTCGAACAGGACGGCCACGTCGGCCGCGGCGAGGCGGCGGGCGCCTACTATCTGGGCGAGACCGCCGAGACGATGCGCGCCGCCCTGGAACCGCATCGCACGGCGATCGAGGCGGGCCTGAGCCGCGACGAGCTGGGCGCTCTGCTGCCGCCGGGAGGCGCGCGGAACGCCGTCGATTGCGCGCTTTGGGAGCTGGAGGCCGCGCGTGCGGCGCGGCCGGCTTGGCGCATCGCCGGCATCGAGCGACCGCGCCCGCTCGTCACTACCTTCACGTTGAGCGCGGACGATCCGGCGGTGGTCGAGGAGGGCGCGCGGCGTTACGCGACCGCGCAGGCGATCAAGCTGAAGCTGAGCGGTGAACGGGAACTCGACGCCGCGCGGCTGGCCGCCGTCCGCCGGGCAAGGCCCGACGTATGGCTCGGCGTCGACGCCAACCAAGGCTACCGCCGCGACGGCCTCGACCAACTGATCGGATTGCTGGTCGAGCACCGCGTGTCGCTGCTCGAGCAGCCGCTGCCGCGCGGGGCCGAGGCGGACCTGGAGGGCCTTCGCTCGCCGGTGCCGATCGCGGCCGACGAGAGCGCGCTTTCGCTGGCCGACGTCGACGGCCTGTTCGGCCGTTTCGACGTGGTGAACATCAAGCTCGACAAGTGCGGCGGCCTTACGGAGGCGCTTGAGATGGCGCGGCGCGCGCGAGAGCTCGGGCTGCGGGTGATGGTCGGCAACATGATCAGCACGAGCCTCGCCATGGCCCCGGCCTTCCTCGTCGGCCAGCTCTGCGACGTGGTCGATCTCGACGGCCCGACCTTCCTTGTCCGGGACCGAGAGCCGTCCGTCACTTACCGGCCGGACGGCACGATCTGGTGCGACGAAGCCGTCTGGGCGGGTGGGGCGCTCACCCCCGCATGACCGACGCGCGCACGCCGGAGGCCACCTGGTTCGGCCAGCCGCGCGGCCTTACCGTCCTGTTCCTCACCAACATGTGGGAGCAGTTTTCCTACTACGGGATGCGCGCGCTCCTGGTCTACTACATGACCACGACGTTGCTGTTCGACCAGGAAGCGGCGTCCTCCACCTACGGCTTCTACACGGCTTTCGCCTATTTCACGCCGATTATCGGCGGGACCATCGCCGATCGCTGGCTCGGCAAGCGCCGCGCCGTGACGATCGGCGCGACCATCATGGCGGCGGGCCACTTCATGATGGCGTCCGAAGCGCTCTTCTATCCCGCGCTCGCCACCATCGCGCTGGGCAACGGCCTGTTCCTCCCGACCCTGCCGAGCCAGATCAACGATCTTTACGGCGCCGGCGACCCGCGTCGGCCGTGGGCGTACAACGTCTACTACGTCGGCGTGAACGTCGGCGCGTTCCTGGCGCCACTCGTCTGCGGGTTTCTGGGCGAAACGTACGGCTGGCATTGGGGGTTCGGCGCGGCCGGGATCGGGATGCTGCTGGGGCTGGTCATCTATCTCGCGGGCGGCCGGTACCTGCCGGAGGAGCGGCGGTCGGTCACGGGCGATCCGACGCCCGAGCGGGCTCACCGCAGCCGCGATACCCTGCTCCTGCTCCTGGGCATCGGCCTCGCCGTCACCGTGTTCCGCGGCGCTTACGAGCAGATCGGCAACACGGTGGCGCTGTGGATGCGCGACGACGTGAACCGCCTCGTCGGCGGCTTCGAGCTGCGGGCGACCTGGTTCTTCTCGCTGAACCCGCTCTTGGTGATGACCGTCACCCCGCTGCTACTCGCCCGGTGGCGGCGCCAGGCCGAGCAGGGTCGTGAACTGACCGTGATGCGGAAGATGGCGGTCGGCGCGGTACTGGTCGGCCTTTCCTACGGATTGCTCGCCGCCGCGGAGGGCGTCGCGGGGGCGGGGCAGGCGAGCTGGCTCTGGCTGCTGGCCTTCATGATCGTGTTCACCCTGGGCGAGCTCTACATCCTGCCCAACGGACTCGGCATCTTCGCCCGGCTCGCGCCGCCGCGGCTCGGCGCTAGTACGGTCGCAGCATGGTATTTCGCGATCTTCACCGGTAGCCTCGCCGCGGGCCAGGTCGGGCGACTGTGGAGCCGTGTCGACCATGCGCCCTTCTTCCTTCTGATGGCCGCGATCGCCGGAGCGGCCGCCGTCCTCCTGCTGCTGCTCGACGGACCCGCGCGCCGGATCGATGCATCGCAGCGGGAGCGGCCGGGACTGTGACCTTTGGGAGAGACAAGATGCTTCGCTCGTTCGGCTTCGCCCTGCTGGCCGCGTCCCTGGTCTTGCCGGGCTGCGCGACCAATCCGCTCGCGCCCGCCTACGACGTGATCGTGCGCGACGGCACGATCTACGACGGCGGCGGCGGCGCGCCCTACGTCGGGGACGTCGCGATCAGGGGCGACAGGATCGTCCGCGTCGGCGGCGACATCGCCGGCGCGGCCGCGACGGAGATCGACGCGCGCGGGCTCGCCGTCGCGCCCGGCTTCATCAACATGCTGAGCTGGGCCACCGAGTCCCTCATCCAGGACGGACGCGGGCAGAGCGACATCCGTCAGGGCGTGACGCTGGAAGTGATGGGCGAAGGCTGGTCCATGGGGCCGCTCAACCCGGAGATGAAGCGGCTGCTGGTCGAGCGGCAGGACGACATAAAGTTCCCGGTCACGTGGACCAGCCTCGGCGAGTATCTCGGCTTTCTCGAGCGCAAGGGAGTCGCGCCCAACGTCGCCAGCTTCGTCGGCGCGGCGACGGTGCGCATCCACGAGCTCGGCGAGCGCGACGTCGACCCGACGCCCGAGCAGCTTTCCCGCATGCGGGCGCTAGTCCGGCGGGCGATGAACGAAGGCGCGATGGGCGTCGGCAGCTCGCTCATCTACGCGCCCGGCAACTTCGCCGAAACCGACGAGCTGGTGGCGCTCGCCACCGAGTCCGCCCGTTGCGGCGGCATGTACATCAGCCATATGCGCTCGGAAGGCGACCGGCTGCTGGAGGCGGTCGACGAACTGATCGAGATCGCGCGGCGCAGCGGCGGCCCGGCGGAAATCTACCACCTCAAGATGGCCGGCCGCGACAATTGGAACAAGCTGCCGCAAGTCGTCCGGCGCGTCGAAGCGGCGCGCGCCGGCGGGCTGCGCGTCACAGCCGACATGTACACTTACACCGCCGGCGCGACCGGGCTCGACGCGGCGATGCCGTTATGGGTGCAGGAGGGCGGCGTCGAACGCTGGATCGAGCGGCTGAAGGATCCCGCCGTCCGCGCCCGCGTCGCCGCCGAGATGAAGCGGCCGGGGCAGGGCTGGGAGAACCTGTACCGCGGCGCCGGCGCGGACAAGATGATCCTGGTCGGTTTCAAGAACGAGACCATGAAGCAGCATACCGGCAGGACGCTCGCCGACATGGCCAAGCTCTGGGGCAAGAGCCCGGAGGAGACCGCGATGGATCTGGTCGTCCGCGACGGGAGCCGGGTCGGCACCGTGTACTTCCTGATGTCGGAGGACAACGTGCGCCGCCAAGTTCGGCTGCCCTGGATGAGCTTCGGTTCGGACGCGGAGGCCCGCGCGCCCGAAGGCGTATTCCTCCGATCCAGCACCCACCCGCGCGCTTACGGCAACTTCGCCCGCCTGCTCGGCCGCTACGTGCGCGACGAGAAGCTCCTGCCGTTGCAGGACGCGGTACGCCGCCTCACCTCGCTTCCGGCCGCCAACCTCGGTCTCCAGGATCGCGGCGCGCTCAAGCCCGGCCACTTCGCCGATCTGGCCATCTTCGACCCCGCTGGCATCGCGGACCGCGCCACGTTCGAAGCACCGCAAAGCTACGCGACCGGTATGCGCCACGTCCTCGTCAACGGGGTCCGCGTCCTGCGCGACGGCGAGCACACCGGCGCGACACCGGGCCGCTTCGTGCGAGGTGCAGGTGCTGGTCGCTGCGCTTGAGGCGATCATGGCGCCGGGCCGGATCACGCGGGTCGACTTCGAAAGCGGATAACCGTGCACCCGACGGTTTACTTCGTCAAAGAGGGTGAGGTCTTTCACCCTCGCATGGCACTGAAGCACTAGGGCCTAAGCCACGTCCGCTTATCGCCTTATGCTCCGAAAAGCGGACGTTCCGCTTCCGGCCGGAATCAGCTTAACGTAACTAGAGCGTTTCCGGGTTGCATAGACTCGTGAGTTTTGACTCTGGGATGCTGGTTGAGCAGCGGGAGGCTGTGATGGCGGTACCCTTTGTCCCAGGATCTGCGCAGGCGGCTGGTTCAGGCAGTAGAGGAAGGTAGCTCCGCTCGGGCGGCGGCGCGTCGCTTTGCGGTGAGCGAAGCGGCAGCGATCAAGCTGGTCCGGCGGGTGCGGGAAACCGGCAGCACGGCACCGGCGAAGATCGGCGGCTATCGCAAGCCGTTCCTGGACGGGCATGAAGCGCTGTTACGCGAGCTCACCGGTGCCAAGCCCGGCATCACCTTGGCCGAGCTTCGGACGGCGCTTGTGGCGCGCGGCATCGAGGCAGGCTCGCCGACCACCGTCTGGTCCACGCTGCGTCGGTTGCGGATTTCGCACAAAAAAAGGCGCTGAGGGCGGCCGAACAGGACCGCCCCGACGTGGCGAAGCGCCGCGAACGATGGCGTGTCTGGCAGCGCTACCACGAACATGGTCCGCCGCTACGGCTGGGGACCAAGGGGCGAGCGCCTGGTCGACGCTGCGCCCTAGAGCCACTGAAAAACAACCACCTGTGTGGCAGGCCTGCGTGCTCCCGGCATCGTCGCCCCGCTGGTGCTGGATGGCCCAATGACCGGGGAAGTGTTCCGCGCCTATGTCCGGCAGTTCCTCGCCCCTGAGCTGAAGCCCGGTGACGTGGTCGTGCTCGACAATCTGCCCGCCCAC
>CADCVW010000063.1 GCA_902806235.1 uncultured Sphingomonadaceae bacterium
TCGTCAACTACGGCCGCCGCTGACGTCAGCGCAACCAGCCGGAAGAGCGCCGCAGGTCCCGGACCAACGGCGCTCAAACCCGGCTCTAGAAGGTAAACCGGAGCACGCCGGAGAAGCGCCGATCGTTGATGAAGAAGGACCGTGGGGCGCGCAGCAGTTCGTCGTTGAGCACCTGGGTCGTCTTGGTCGTCTCGTTGAGCAAGTTCACCGCCTGCACGCCAAACTTCAGGTTGTCGTTCAGATTGAAGAAGATCGACCCGTCGAGCTGCCCGCTGGACTCGTTGAAGATCGGCGCGAACGGCACGATCACGTCACGGGTCGTGAGCAGAAAACGCGATCGCCACGAGTAGGACAGGCGCAAAGACAGCGGCCCCTTCTCGTAAAAGGGCGTGATGTTGAACGTGTGCCGCGACAGGCCCTGCAGCGGCAGGAGCGAGGTGTCCACGTTGGACGTGTTGCCCGCCGCGACGTCCGGGTCAGTTTCCGACAAGGTGCTCTGGCTGACGCCGGACGAGTCCACGAAGGTGTAATTCGCGTTCAAGCCCAGCCCGTTCAGGAACCCCGGCAGGAAGTCGTATGTCTGCTGGTAGGCGAGCTCGAAACCCTTGATCGTGCCCGTCTCCGTCGAGTTCACCGGCGTGGTGACGATCGCGTCGAAGGTCGCGCCGTTGTTGGTGAAACTCTGCCGCTCCGTGCCGTTGGTCAGCACGCCCTTCAGCCGCTTGTAGAAGCCGGACACGCTGAGCTGGCCGACGTCGTCGAAATACCATTCGGCGGTGAGGTCGACGTTGTCCGAACGGATCGGCCGCAGGAACGGGTTGCCGACGTTGAAACGCCCGATCGGCCCGCCGTTGGCCGCGAGGTCCTGATCGCTCGTCGACAAATTGATGTTGTAGAAGTTGCGGGTGAGCCCGAACTCGGGCGCGGCGATGCCCTTGTACGCCGCCAAGCGGAATTGGAGTCCGCCGCCCACCTCGGCCCTCAGGTTCAGGCTGGGCAGGAAGTAATCATATTTGAGGTTGGTGGTCGTTTCCGCGATCGTCCCGTTTGAGAAGGCGCGCGCCTGCGCCCGCACCGTCGCGGGCAGCGCGCAGAAGGCCGAGATCGCTCGGGTCGGATCGCTCGCGTTGGCATTACGCTGCTCGGTGCAGACCGTCTCGGAGGTGAATTCCTGCCGGTTGAACACCTGCGCGCCTTCCGCCCGGCGCCTCGTGCGCGTGTAGCGCACGCCGATGTTGCCGGACAGGTTGAAACCCCCGTCGTCACCGCGGTCGGTGCCGAAGCGGAGCATCAGGTAGCCCGCCTTGTTGCGCTCCTGGATCGGGTTGATCTCGCCGGGAAGGAACGGCGTCCCTTCCACCACGCCCTGCCGCTGCGCGACCGGCACCCAACCCGAGCCGCCGCTGTTGTAGACGGGGTTCGGCGCCTGCCACTCGTTCCGGATCTGCGCCGCGTAGTCGATCAGCTGCTGGTAGTTCTGCGCCGGGTCGCCTGCGTAGAACAGCCGCACATCGCCCAGTAGCGGGTCCCCCGCCTTGCCCTGGAAGAAATCGTCGAAAGCGAAAGCTTCGGTGCCGCCGATCGGCTGGCCGCCGGTGCCGCCGGTGATCCCGTCGACGTTGTCGTTGAGCCAAACGGGGCCGCCGTTGCCCCATTGCTCGCTGAGCACGCCCCAGTTGTAGGCGGAGAAGCGCGCCACGTTGGCGCGGTCGGCGAAGCGTACGCCCGCGCGCACCGATGTCAGAAAGCTCTCGTCGGGGAAGTTGTAATCCGCGTCGACGCGGAACGCGTCCTCGTTGCCCTCGCTATCCTCGACGTGATCCATCACGTTGCGGAAGAAGGTGTTGTACGGGTCCGCAAAGCTGGTGTGGCCCGGTCCGAAGTAGGTCGGCGTGGGCGTCGGGCAGCTGTTCGCGTCCGTGGCGTTCCGCGCGGGACCGACGCACACCTGCGGCGGCCGGAACTCGACGGAAGGCAGCTTGCTGCCGTTCAGGTCGATCGCGACGTTCTGGTAGCTCGACGTCCAGAGCGTAGCGTCGAGGTTCCGCACCTTCGAGTCGACGTGTTGGTAATCGAAGTTCAGCGCGAAGTCGTCGGACACGTTCCATTTGAAATTGGCGCCGATGTCGGTGGTGACAAAGCGCTGATCGACGCTGCGCGCTTGGTTGTTGCTCTGCAGCCCGAACGCCGGGGTGCGCGGGTCGCTGGTCTGCTGGTCCGCACGCCAGCCGGTGGGGCCGGTGATCACGCCGTTGTCGAAGACACCGCTGTCGTCGAACGACAGGGTGGTGCCGGGTACCGCGCGCGAGTCGCCGGCAGAGACGACGTTGTCCGTCGCGATCTCCACCACGCGCTCCGACCAGGCCTCGCGCGCGTCCGAGCGGAGGAACTGGAGCGTGGCGATCATGTCGCGGTCGTTGCTGCGCCACTGCGCGGCGGCCGAATAGCCATAGCGTTCACGGTCGAACTGCTGGGAGCCGATCACGGCACCGCGCGGGAAATATACTTCGCCCAGCGCCGTCGCGCCGGGCGTCTGCACAACATCGCCGTTGGAGAAGAGCGTGCGCAGACCGAAGTTGGAGATCTGCAGTCGGTCGGCGCGGGTCTTGAGCTGCGAGTAGACGAAGCTGCCCAGGATACCGAACTCGCCGACGCTCGTGTCGAAACGATTGCTCGCCAGCACGGAAACGGTGGGCGTGATCTTGTCGGCAAAATCGGTGTAGTTGCCTTCGACCGAGCCGGCGAGCACCAGCCCCTTGGAGTCGAAGGGCACGCGCGTGCGCAGGTTTACCGTGCCCGCGATGCCGCCCTCGATCATGTCGGCCGACGGGCTCTTGAACACGTCCACGCCGCCGAGCAGCTCGGCCGGCACGTCGGCGAAGCTCAAGCCGCGGCCGTTGTTGGCGGTGAAGGTATCGCGGCCGTTGAGCTCCGAACGCACGTAGGTCAGGCCGCGCACCACCACGCCGCTGCCCTCGGCGGAGAAATGGTCGGGGTCGCGGCCCGCTTCGAAGCGGTTGATCGACACGCCCGGGATGCGCTGCAGCGTTTCGGTGACGCTGCGGTCGGGCAAAGCGCCAATATCCTCGGCAGTCACCGAGTCGACCACCACTTCCGAGTTGCGCTTGATGTCCTGCGAGCTCTGCAAGCTCTGACGGATACCGGTAACAACGATCTCGCCGTCCGCGTCATCGGCACCGGCGGTAGGCGAACGGGACGAAACGCCCTCGGCTTCCTGGTCGGCTTGGTCCTGATCGCCCGCGGTCGGCCCATCGGTGTCACGGGTCGTCGCGTCGGCCGGATCCTGATCAGCGCTGTTTGCCTCGACGCCCGTGCCCTGCGCCGCCTGTTGCGCCAGCGCGGGCGCCGATACAGTTGCCATGGCAATCAGCGAAGCGCCGCCGAGCAGCTGACGACCCAATTTCACTAGCGCGACCCCGCCGCCCCTCGCCTTGGACATGCAATCCTCCTGATACCCATGGTAGCGCTAACACCTACGGGTCGCGCTATCTCAACGCTTTCTTCTAGGCAGCGCCGTGGGAGGCCGCAAGCCCCGTGACGAGCTTGAAAAACTCGCTAAGGTCGACACTGCGAGCGGGCGGCGTCCTATCCGGGAGTTACGTAACGCTAGCGCTACCACGGGAGCCGGCTCGAACCGCGCTCGGTCGTTGCGAGAGGAGCGGATGAACGGCGGGCGGATCGAGCGGGTGCTGATCGTCGGCGGCGGCACGGCCGGGTGGATGACAGCCGCCGCCCTGTCGCATGCTTTCCGCGGTCAGCCCTTGCAGGTCCGCGTGATCGAGTCGGCAGCGATCGGCACCGTGGGTGTCGGCGAGGCTACCGTGCCGCACATCCGGCACTTCAATGCCAAGCTCGGCTTTGATGAAGCCGATTTCATAACCCGAACTAAGGCGACTTTCAAACTCGGCATCGAGTTCCGCGATTGGGGCCGCCTCGGTGACTCCTACATCCATCCGTTCGGCGCTTTCGGCCAGGAGATTGGCGGCGTTCCTTTCCACCAACACTGGTTGCGCGCGCGGGCGGCTGGCTACGCGCCGCCGCTGGAAGACTTTTCGCTGCCGGTGGTCGCCGCCCGGCGCGACCGCTTCGATCATCCGTCGCCCGACCCGGCCGACGTCCGCTCGACCTTTTCCTATGCTTACCAGTTCGACGCTGGGCTCTACGCGGCTTACCTGCGTGCCTACGCCGAGGAGCGCGGGGTGGTGCGTACGGAAGGGCGGATCGTCGAAGTAGCGCAGCGTCCGGAAGACGGCTTCGTCGCCGCAGTCGTACTCGAGTCCGGCGAGCGGCTCGAGGCCGACTTGTTTGTTGATTGCTCCGGCTTCCGCGGCGTGCTGATCGAAGGGGCACTCCGCGCCGGCTACGAGGATTGGACGCGCTGGCTGCCCTGCGACCGTGCGGTCGCCCTGCCTTGCGCGATCGCCGGGCCGCTGACGCCTTACACGCAGGCGACGGCGCGCGAGGCAGGGTGGCTTTGGCGGATCCCGCTCCAGCACCGCGTCGGTAACGGCCACGTTTACTGCAGCGCGTTCACCAGCGACGACGAGGCTGAGCGGGCGCTGGTCGACCAGCTGGAAAGCTCGCCGCTCGCCGCGCCCAACCGGCTACGGTTCACCACGGGCCGGCGGCGCAAGCAGTGGGACCGCAACGTGGTCGCGATCGGCCTGTCTGCAGGGTTTCTCGAGCCCCTGGAATCGACCAGCATCCACCTGATCCAGCTCGCGATCGGCCGCCTGCTCGACTTCTTCCCCGACGGCTCGTGGGACCCGCTGGACGCTGCCGAGTACGATAGGCTGATGCAACTCGAGTACGAGCGGGTGCGCGACTTCCTGATCCTGCATTATCACGCCACCGAGCGCGCCGACACGCCGTTCTGGGACCATTGTCGCACGATGACACCGCCCGACTCGCTCCGCTACAAGATGGAGCTGTTCCGCGAGCGCGGCGCGGTGGTGAACTACCGCGACGGCATGTTCCTGGAGCCGAGCTGGCTCGCGGTGTACCTAGGACAGAACATTCTGCCTCGGCGACACGACCCGCTGAGCGGAAAGATGCCGGACCCCGTGCTGCGCGACGCGCTGGGCACGCTGGCGGACCGTTATCGGCAGGCGGCGGAAGCGATGCCGCGGCACGCGGCCGTGCTCCAACGCTACGCGGCGGCGACGCGCTAATCTTCATGGGTCAGAACCCCGAACCGAACCGCCGGCCCGCGCGCGTTGTCATCCTGGGCGGCGGGGTGGTCGGCTGGATGGCAGCCGCCGGGCTCGCCCAGGCCGTCGGTGGAAGAACGACAATCACCCTGGTCGATGAGGGCGATGCCGACGTCGGCCTCGGCCCATTCGGCGCGGCCGAAACCTCCTTGCCCACGCTGCGCCGCTTTCACCAGCTAATCGGGCTCGACGAGGCCGCGCTGGTCTGCGGCGGCGGGGCGAGCTTTGGGTTGGGTGTGGTGCTGACCGGCTGGCACCAACCTGGCCAATCTTACATCCAGCCATTTGGCGAGGTCGGCGCGGGCCTCGGCCCCGTCGCCTTTCACCAGCTCGCCGGACGGCTCCGTGCCGCGGGACGGCAGGTCAGACTCGCCGACTACTCGCTCGCCGCGCTGCTCGCCCAAACCGGACGTTTCGTGCCGCCGAGCAACGACGGTCGATCCGTGCTGTCGAGCTACGATTACGCGCTCCACCTCGACCTACCAGCCTACGTCACCGCGCTGCGGACACGCGCGGAGCGGCTCGGTGCGCGGCGGGTCCGGGGAACGCTGACCGATGTCGAATCGCGAGAGGGCCGGATTGCGGCGCTGCGGCTGGCGGGCGGCGACAGAATCGAAGGCGATCTATTCCTCGACTGCGCGGGCGCGTCCGGGCGTTTGATCGAGCGGGTGGCGAGCGCGGAGCCGGTAGATTGGAGCGAGTGGCTTCCCTGTGACCGCGTCATCGTCGCCGAGCGCGGGGACCGACCCGATCCCCACCTTTACGCGCAGAGCGAGGCCCGGTCCGCCGGTTGGCGACGGATCGTACCGCTGCCTGGCCGGGTTTTGGACAGCGAGGTGTTCTGCAGCGCTTTCGCCGGCGATGACGCATCCGGCGCGGCCGTAGCCTTCGCCTCCGGCCGGCGACGCGAAGTCTGGGTGCGCAACTGCGTGGCGCTCGGCGGCGCCGCCGGGCTGCTCGAACCCGTCGAGCCGAGCGCGCTTCACCTTGTCGGGCAAGCAGTCGCGCATCTGGTCGCGCTGTTTCCGGAAGGCCCGGACGCTCCCGCCGAAGCAGCTGAGTACAACCGTCTCGCGTGCACCGAATGGGACCGCGCACGCGACTTCGTCATTCTCCACCACCACGCCAATGCGCGAACGGGAGAGCCGTTCTGGGATCGGGCGCGCGCGATGTCCTTGCCCGATAGTCTGGCCTACAAGATCGAGCTGTATCGTAGCCGCGGTCGGCTTGCGCTGTACGACGAGGAAGTGTTCGAGGAAGCGCACTGGATCATGGCCTTCGACGAGCAAGGGATGCGGCCCCGCCGGTACGACGCGCTCGCCGACGGGATCGGCGCCGAACAACTCCGGGCACATTTCGAGCGGCTGCGCGAGGTAATGGTGGGCGCGGTCCGCGGGCTGCCACCCTACCCCGCCTTTCTTCGGCAACTATGCGCCGGAGCGCGGCGATGAGCGAGCGCATCCGCCAGGTCGTGATCGTCGGCGGCGGGACGGCAGGCTGGATGGCGGCCGCCGCCATGTCGCGCCTGCTCCGGGGAGGCGCGAGCGTAACGCTGATCGAGTCGGAGGCGATCGGCACCGTGGGCGTGGGCGAGGCGACCATTCCGCCAATCCAGACGTTTAATGCCATGCTCGGCATCAACGAGAACGATTTCGTCGCCGCCACCCGGGGCACGTTCAAGCTGGGCATCGAGTTCGTCAACTGGTTGCGGCCGGGCGATCGCTACATCCACCCGTTCGGCAGCTACGGCGCCGACCTCGAAGCGATCAAGTTTCACCAGTTCTGGCTCAAGCTCCGCCGCGCGGGCGAGGCGCCGCCGCTCGACGAGTTCAGCACCTGCGTGCTGGCAGCCAGGCGCGGCCGCTTCGCGCCGCCGCCGCCGCGGGCGGACTCCGTGCTGTCCACTCTTGGCTACGCCTACCACTTCGACGCCGGGCTCTACGCCCGCTTTCTCCGCGCTTACGCCGAAACGCGCGGGGTCGTTCGGCTCGAAGGCAAGGTCGTCGACGTCGGCCTGCGCGGCGAGGACGGCTTTATCGAGGCCGTGACGCTCGACGACGGACGGCGGGTCGAGGGCGAGCTGTTCATCGACTGCTCGGGCTTTCGCGGGCTGCTGATCGAGGGCGCGTTCACCACGGGCTACGAGGACTGGTCGCGCTGGCTGCCCTGCAACCGGGCGGTCGCCGTTCCTTGCGCGCAGCCCGGCGCGCCTTTGCCCTACACCCGCGCCACCGCCCGCCCTGCGGGATGGCAGTGGCGCATCCCGCTCCAGCACCGGCTCGGTAACGGCTACGTCTACGCGAGCGAGCACCTGTCGGACGAGGAAGCGTTGCGAACGCTGCTGGGCAACCTCGACGGGGCGCCGCTCGCCGATCCTAACTTCCTCCGCTTCACGACCGGACGCCGGCGCAAGGCGTGGAGCAGGAATTGCGTTTCGCTCGGCCTCGCGAGCGGCTTTCTTGAACCGCTGGAGTCGACCAGCATCCACCTGATCCAGACGGGCATTTCCAAGCTGCTCGCGTTGTTTCCCGACCGCGACTTCAATCCCGTGCTCGAAGCCGAATATAATCGACTGACCGCCCTGCAACTCGAGCAGGTCCGCGACTTCCTCATTCTCCACTACCACGCCACGGAGCGCGACGATTCCGCCTTCTGGCGGCGCTGCCGCACCATGGAGATCCCCGACAGCCTGGCGCGCAAGATGGAGCTGTTCCGCGCCAACGGCCGGGTGTTTCGCCACGAGGACGACCTGTTTACCGAGACGAGCTGGCTGGCCGTGATGCTCGGCCAGGGCGTGGAGCCCGCCGCCTGGGATCCCCTGGTCGAGACGGTGGAGCTCGACTCCGTGCGGCACACACTCGGTCGGATGGCGCAGGTCATGCGCACCGCCGTCGAAGCTATGCCTACCCACGCTGACTATATCGCGCGCCACTGCGCCGCCGACGCGCGACCCCCGCGGGCGGCGGTCGCCCAATAAGGATCATCGAGTGACCGACCGCATCCGCAGCATCGTGATCGTCGGCGGCGGCACCGCGGGATGGATGGCCGCGGCGACCTTCGCGCGGCTGCTGCCCGCGGGAGCGGCCAAACCGTCGGTGACGCTGGTCGAATCCGACGAGATCGGCATCATCGGCGTCGGCGAGGCGACCATCCCGCAGATGGCGACTTTCAACCGGATGCTGGGGATCGATGAGGACGACTTCCTCCGCCGTACCAAGGGCAGCTTCAAGCTCGGCATCCAGTTCGTCAATTGGGGGCGGATCGGCCACAGCTACTTCCACCCCTTCGGCGCCTACGGGGTCAACATGGCGGGCGTGTCGTTCCACGCTTTCTGGCTTCGGCTGCACCAGTTGGGCGAGGCTGCCACCCCCGATGATTGGTCGATCGAGGCGACCGCCGCCGCGCGCGGCAAGTTCATGCGGCCGTTCGACGCGGGCAACTCGCCGCTGTCCAACATCGCCTACGCCTTCCACTTCGACGCCGGGCTCTACGCCCGCTACCTTCGCGAGTTCGCCGAAGCCCGCGGAGTGGTGCGCCAGGAAGGCAAGGTCGTCGATGTCTGCCTGCGTGGGGAGGACGGCTTCATTGAGGCGGTGACGCTGCAGGACGGCCGCCGGATCGAGGGCGACCTGTTCATCGACTGCTCCGGCTTCCGCGGACTGCTGATCGAGGGCGCGCTGGAGACCGGCTACGTCGACTGGTCCAAGTGGCTGCCCTGCGACCGCGCGATTGCCGTGCCGTGCGAGGGCGTGGAAGAGATGACGCCCTATACGCGCTCCACCGCGCGCGCGGCCGGCTGGCAATGGCGTATCCCCCTCCAGCACCGGATCGGCAACGGCCACGTTTTTTGCAGCGCGCATCTGAGCGACGACGAGGCGACGGCCGTGCTGCTCGACCACCTGGACGGCCGCCCGCTCGCCGATCCGCGCGTGGTGCCGTTCAAGACGGGCCACCGCCGCCGCTTCTGGCATAAGAACTGCATCGCCCTCGGGCTCGCGGGCGGCTTCCTGGAACCGCTAGAGTCGACCAGCATCTGGCTGATCCAGAGCGCGCTCGCCCGGCTGATGGCGATGTTCCCCGACCGGAGCTTCCCGGCCGCCGACATCGACCGCTTCAACCGCCTGCTGCTGACGGAATACGAGGAGATCCGCGACTTCCTCGTGCTCCACTACCGCGCGACGGAGCGCGACGACTCGACCTTCTGGGATTACTGCCGCAACCTTGAGCCGCCCGACCGGCTGAAGGAGAAGCTCGGCAACTTCCGCAACCTCGGCCGCAGCTTCCGCGACAACGGCGAGCTGTTCAACGACACGAGCTGGTTCGCCGTGATGCTCGGCCAGGGGATCGCGCCGCGCGGTTACGACCCGCTCGCCGACGCGATGAGCTTGGACGAGACCCGCCGCCGGCTCGCCGAGATCAGGAACGCCGTGGCCAACTCGGCCGACTACATGCCCCCTCACCGGCGCTTCATCGCCGAACATTGCGGAGCCTGAGGATGCGATACCCGGCCCATTGCTGGACGGCCGCGCTCGCTGCGGCGCTGCTCGCCCCCGCCCCCGCCCCCGCCGCAGCGGTCGCGCCGCCCGCATCCGCCCCGGTCGCGGCGTTCGACTGGTTCGAATATCGCGGCGACGACCCCCTTCCCGCTGGCATCGCGCCGGGCCGGAACGACTATCGCAACCCGATTCTCGCCGGCTTCCACCCGGACCCGAGCATCACGCGCGTCGGCGACGACTACTACCTCGTCACCTCCACCTTCGGCTGGTTCCCCGGGCTGCCCGTGTTTCACAGCCGCGACCTCGTCGGCTGGACGCAGATCGGCAACGCGATCGACCGTCCCGGCCAGCTCGACTTCGCCCGGCTCGGCCTGTCGCGGGGCGTGTTCGCGCCCGCAATCGAGCACCACCGCGGCACCTTCTACATCTTGAACACCTGCGTCGACTGCGGCGGCAACTTCGTCATCACCGCGACGAACCCCGCCGGCCCCTGGTCCGACCCGGTCTGGCTGCCGGAAATCGTCGGCGGCATCGATCCGTCCTTGTTCTTCGACGACGGCCGCGCCTGGATCGTCAACAACGGCCCGCCGCCGGGCGAACCGCTCTACGAAGGCCACCGCGCGATCTGGATCCAAGAGTTCGATCCCGTCGCCAAGCGCATGATCGGCCCGCGCACGGTGCTGGTAAACGGCGGCGTCGACCTCTCCACCAAGCCGATCTGGATCGAGGGCCCGCACATCTTCAAGCGCGACGGCCACTATTACTTGATCGCGGCGGAGGGCGGCACCGCCGTGGGCCACTCCCAGGTCGCGCTGCGCAGCCGGAACGTCGTCGGCCCCTACGTCCCCGGCCCCGCCAACCCGATCCTGACGCAGCGCGACCTGGCCCCCGGCCGCCCGCACCCGATCACCTCGGCCGGGCACGCCGACTTCGTCCAAACGGCGGCCGGAGAATGGTGGGCCACCTTTCTCGCCGTGCGGCCCTACCGCGGCGACCTGTACAACACGGGCCGTGAGACGTTCCTGCTGCCGGTGAGATGGGTGGACGGCTGGCCGCGGATCACGGAGCCGGGCGAAGCGATCCCCTACGTCCACCGCCGGCCGCGGCTGCCGCGGGGAGCCGCGCCCGCCGTCCCCACCACCGGCCCGATGCGGGTCCGCGAGGAGTTCGACGGCGCCGCGCTCCCGCCCTACTGGATGATGCTGCGCCAACCGCGCGAGCGCTGGCACGAACTGCGGACGGGCGCGCTGCACCTGCGCGCGCGCGCCCCGGCGCTCGGCGACGGCGGCAATCCTTCCTTTCTCGCCCGCCGCCAGCAGCACATGAACGGGTCGGCCGCCACCGCCGTCCGCTTCGCCCCCGCGCGCGACGGCGACCGCGCCGGGCTCGCCGCCCTGCAGAGCGACGACCACTGGTACCTGCTCGCGCTCGAACGAGAGAACGGCCGTCCGGTGGTGGCGCTGCGCCGCCGCGCCGGCGCGGCAGACGCGACCGACGGCGTCCGGGTCGCTTCCGCACCGCTCGACCTTCGCCCTGGCGCGCCGCTGTTCCTCCGGATCGACGCGCGCGGACCGGCCTATCACTTCCATTACGCGACCCGCCCGGGCGCGTGGCGGGCCTTGCGCGCCGGCGCGGACGGCGCAATCCTGAGCACGCAGGTCGCCGGCGGCTTCGTTGGCGCGGTGTTCGGCCTCCATGCCCACAGCCCCGCCGCGCCCGCGCCCCGATCTCAGCGCTAAGCCAGGGAGACCACCATGCCCTTCACCTTCCCGGCCCTCTTCCTGTCCGCTGCGATGTTAGCGCTATCGTCGGTCGCTGCCGCCTCCGCGGCCGACCCGCCGCCGAGCCCCGTGCGTTTCAACCAGCTCGGCTTCGAGCCCGGCGGGACCAAGCGCGCGGTCGTTCCCCACCCTGCCACGACCCCGCTGGCCTGGCGGCTGATCGACGCCGCGGGGCGCGAGCGGACCCGCGGCGTCACGCGCGTGTTCGGCCGCGACGCTGCGTCAGGCGAGCACGTCCACCAGATTGATTTTGGCGTGTTCCGGGTGCCGGGCGACGGCTACCGACTGATCGTCGGCGGCGCGCGGAGCCGCCCCTTCGCCGTCCGCGAAGGGCTGTACGGCCGGCTGAAGTACGACGCGCTCAACTTCTTTTACCAGAACCGCGCCGCTGTCCCGATTGAGGCGCGCTTTGCCGGCGGCGCGCGCTGGGCGCGGCCAGCGGGCCATCCTCAGGAGGTCGCCGGCTGCGTCGCCGGGCGGGACGCGCACGGCAACGAGTGGCCGGGCTGCCCCCACCGGCTGGACGTGACGGGCGGGTGGTACGACGCGGGCGACCACGGCAAATATGTGGTCAACGGCGGCATTTCGTTGTGGACCTTGCTCAACCTCAACGAGCGGCTGGCGCGCGCCGGACGCGCGTCGCCCTTCGCCGACGGCCGCGCGCGGCTGCCGGAAGCGGGCAACGGCGTGGACGACCTGCTCGACGAGGCGCGCTGGCAAACCGAATTCATGCTCCGGATGCAAACTCCGGACGGCACGCGACTCCGCGTGCCCGTGGGCGCCGAACGAAGCGCGCCCGGCCTGCGCTTTTCGGAGATCGACGCGGGCGGCATGGCGCATCACAAGGTCGCCGACGAGAAATGGACGGCCTTGCCGATGCCGCCGCACCTCGACCCCGAACGCCGCGTGCTGTTCCCGCCGACCACGGCAGCGACGCTCAACCTCGCCGCCGTCGCCGCGCAATGCGGCCGCACCTGGCGCGCCGTCGACCCCGCCTTCGCCGACCGCTGCCGGCGCGCCGCCGAGCGCGCCTACGCCGCGGCGAAGCGCAACCCGACGGTTTACGCGATCGCTGACTTCCCCGGCAGCGGCGGCTACGGCGACGATGAACTCTCGGACGAGTTCTACTGGGCGGCGGCCGAATTGTATCTGCTGACAGGCGATCGCCGCTACGAGCGGGACCTGCGCGCGTCCCCACACTTCGGCGCGGATCGCGCGGCGGAGTTCGCCTGGCCGGCGGTCGCCACTCTGGGCACGATCTCCCTCCTCACCGCGCCCAGCGCGCTGTCGGCGGCGGACCTCGCCCGCCTGCGCGCGGGCGTGGTCGCGACGGCCGACGCGCGGCTCGCCGACCGCGACCGGGTCGGCTACATGGTCCCCTACGCGCCGCGCGGCGGCGGCTACCCGTGGGGTTCCAATTCGTCCGTGCTAAACGGGGCGATGCTGCTGGCGCTGGCCCACGACCTGACCGGCAACCGCCGCTACCGCGACGCGGTGACGGACGCGATAGACTACGTGCTCGGTCGCAACCCGCTAGACCGGTCCTACATCAGCGGCCACGGCGCGCGGCCGATGCGGAACCCGCACCACCGCTTCTGGGCGAACCAGCTCGACCCGAAGCTGCCCCTGCCGCCGCCGGGCGTACTGTCGGGCGGGCCGAACTCGACCTCGATGGGCGATCCGGTCGCGGCCGAGCTCAAGGGGAAATGCGCCCCCCAGACCTGCTGGGTCGACGACGCCCGGAGCTACACAATGAACGAGGTCGCCATCAACTGGAACGCGCCCCTTGTCTGGGTCGCGACCTGGCTGGACGGCACGGGGTAGGAACGAGGAGCCCTCTGCCGCGAGCGGGAGAGGGAGCACGGCCGCTTACTGCGTCACCGTCAGCTTGGCGGTCTTCAGTTCGACCGAGTTCGGCCCCGTCATCACGGTGAAGGTGCCCGGCTCCACCACCCGCTTCATCTCCAAGTTCCAGAAGGCCAGGTGCTCGGGCCGCAGGCTGAAGCGCAGCGTGCGCCGCTCACCGGGCTGCAGCGTCACGCGCTGGAACCCCTTGAGCTCCATCACCGGTCGCGTCACGGACGCCTCGTCGTCGCGGACATAGAGCTGCACCACCTCGTCGCCCGCCCGCCGGCCCGTGTTCGCCACGTCCACGCTCACCTCCGCGGCCTCGCCCATGCCGATGCTCGCCCGCGTCAGCCGCGGCGCGGACAGGTCGAAGCGCGTGTAGCTCAGCCCGTAGCCGAACGGGTAAAGCGGCTTGGTCGTCTCGAACAGATAGCCGCGCCGAGCCGTAGGCTTGTGGTTGTAGTAGACCGGCAGCTGGCCGACGTGGCGCGCGACCGAGACGGGCAGCTTGCCACCCGGGTTGATCCGCCCGAACAGTGCGTCGGCCACCGCGTTGCCCGTTTCCTGACCGAGATACCAGCCTTCGACCAGCGCCGGCGCGTTCTCAGCCAGGTAGTTGACCGACAAGGGCCGGCCGTTCAGCAGCACCACCACCGTCGGCTTGCCGAGCGCGAAGACGGCTTTGGCGAGGTCCTCCTGCTGGCCGATCAGGTCGAGCGAGGCGCGATCGCCGAGGTGCGCGTCCGCCCAGGCCTCGCGGCTCGTCTGCTCGTTATCGCCGAGCACCATCACCACCACGTCCGCGCGCTTCGCCGTCTCTACCGCCTGCGCGATCAGCCGCCGGTTCACCGCTTCCGGCACCAGCTTGACCTCGTCGGCCGACCAAGACCGAGACTCCGTGATCCGTACGCCCTCTGCGTAGTCGACGGCGAAGCCCCGCGCGCGCCCTTCGTTCTGCATGCCTTCGAGCACGCTCACCACGTGGCGGGGCACGTCGCTGTAGCCGCCGATCGGCGTGTCGCGCGCGTGGGTGCCGACCACCGCCACGCGGTCGAGGCGGGCGGCGTCGAGCGGCAGCACGCCGCGGTCATTTTTGAGCAGCACCATGGAGCGCCGCGCCGCCTCGCGGGCGAGCGCGACCGCGTCGGGTGTCGCCGTCAGCCGCTCCGCCGCGTCCGCCGCGACATAAGAGTTCTCGAACAGCCCGGCCTCGAACTTGAGGCGGAGCATCCGGCGCACCGCGTCGTCTACCAGCCGCTCGGGCACCCGGCCCGCGCGCACCAGTTCGGGCAGGTGGTTGAACCCCTCGCCGTCCGGCAGCTCGGCGTCGACCCCGGACGCGATCGCGCGCGCGGCGGCGTCCTTGGGGTCGGCGAACATCCGGTGCCGCGTAATCAGCTCGCGCACCGCGAAATAGTCGCTCATCACCGCGCCCTTGAAGCCCCACTCGCCGCGCAGCACGTCGTTGAGCAGCCAGCTATTGGCGTGGGACGGCACGCCGTCGATCTCGTTGTACGACGCCATCACCGACATGATCGGCAGCTCGTTCACCGCGCGCTCGAACGGTGGAAAGAAGTTGGTCCGCAGGTTGCGTTCGGAGATGTCGGCGGGGCCGACGTTGGTGCCGTTCTCCGGCTGGCCGTGGCCGGTCAGGTGCTTCAAGGTGACAAATACCTTGTCGGGGGCGAGCGGCAAGGTCGTTCCCTGAAAGCCGCGCATCGCCGCCAACCCCATCTCGCCGACGAGGTGCGGGTCCTCGCCGTAGGTTTCCTCGATCCGGCCCCAGCGCGGGTCGCGCGCCACGTCCACCACCGGGGCGAGCGCGATGTTCGCGCCGCGCGCGCGCATCTCGCGCGCGGCGACCGCGAACACGCGCTCGACGAGCGCGGGGTCCCAACTGCTCGCCAACGCGATCGACTGCGGGAAGCTCGTCGCTCCGCGAGCGACGTAGCCGTGCAGCGCCTCCTCGTGCATCAGCATAGGGATGCCGAGCCGCGTGTTCTCCACCGCCCAGCGCTGCGCGGCGTTGATGTAATCGGCGGTCTGCCGGGCATCGCGGTTCACCGCCCCCGCCGTCGCGCCCGCCGCCCCCGAGCCGCCGGCCGGCGCGGCAGGGGCCTGCACCCCGCGGAAATCAGACGGCCGCGCGATCTGGCCGAGCCCGTGCGGAAAGGCCGCGCTCGCCTTGGCCGGCGAGAAATCACCGTTCGGCGCCTGGATGCGGTCCTTGTGCTCCCAGACGGAGACGAGTTGCGCGATCTTCTCCTCCAGCGTCATGCGCCCGAGCAGGTCCTCTACCCGGCGCTCGACCGGCTGGGATGCGTCCTTGTAGAGCATCGCGCCGGCCGGCGCGGGCGCGGCGGCGCACCTGATC
>CADCVW010000064.1 GCA_902806235.1 uncultured Sphingomonadaceae bacterium
AGGCAGGGCCGAGCTACGCCGCGCCGCCGCCCGCGCAGGCCGCCGTGTGGGACCGGCATCGGGTCTTCGCACCCGCCCCGCAGGGGCGCGCCGAACCGGCGACCGCGCCCGCGCCGAGCGGCGGCGCACACCCGCTCGGCGTCGCGCGGGGGCAGGTAGCGGCGACCTACATCGTCGCGGAAGCCGCCGACGGGCTGATCCTCGTCGACCAGCACGCCGCGCACGAGCGGCTGGTACTCGAAGGGATGCGGCGGGGGTTGGGCAACGGCGGGATCGCGTCCCAGCCACTGCTGCTGCCCGAAGTGGTCGAGCTCGACGAGCTCGCCTGCGACCGGCTGGAAGCGCGGAGCGGCGAGCTGGCCGAGCTGGGGCTGACGCTCGAGCGCTTCGGCCCGGGCGCGGTGGTTGTACGCGCCTTGCCCGCGCTGCTCGGCAACCCGGACCCGCGCGCGCTTGTGACGGACCTCGCCGACGACCTCGCGGCTTACGACGAGGCGCTTTCGCTCCGCGCGAGGCTCGACCTCGTCGCCGCTACCATGGCCTGCCACGGCTCCGTCCGCGCGGGCCGGACGCTGAGCGTGCCGGAGATGAACGCGCTGCTCCGCGAGATGGAGGCCACCCCCCATTCAGGCCAGTGCAATCACGGGCGGCCTACCTGGATCAAGCTTGGCCATGGCGAGATCGAGAAGTTGTTCGGCCGCCGCTGACCACCGAGGGGCCGTTTCATGCTGATCGCGCTCGCCCTGCTCCTCGCCGCCCAGGCCGTGCCTGCGCTCCCGCCGACGGAAGGCGAGGAGCTCGTGGTGGTCGCCCGCCGCGGCAAGTGCCGCCTCCAGCTCGCCGGGCGCATGTTGTCCGATCGCGAACTCGCGACGCAGACGGGCGGCTGGGTGGGCAAGCCGCTGCGTGTGGTAGCGCCGCGCGGGGTCGGCGACCTGTGCCTGGCGAAGATCGCCATGAGGCTCGGCGACCGGGGCGTGAACTTGGTGGAGTTCGTGGACGCCCCCCCTCCGCCCTGACTTCGCGCGGAACCCGGCGCGTCGGCGACCGGTTCAGCGGCCCTGGCAGAAGGAGCAGACCATGGCCGACGATCAACGCGAAGGGGCGGGCACCAACGCCCGGCCGTTAAACGACACCATCGCCGGAACCGGGCCCGGCATACCCGACGACGGGCTCGCGCCCGGCCAGGACGCGCTGCCAGACGCGCCGAGCGACGAGGAAACGCGGCGCATCGCCGAGAAGCTCGGCGCCCCCGTTCCGAAGGACTAGACCCGGGGCGCCTACGGGTTGAGCGTCGGCGCGCCGCCCGCGCGGCCGTCCACCAGCCGCTTCACGCCCGCCAGCGCGAAGAAGCCGTAGATCGGCTTGGAAAGCAGGTCGAGTAAGGTGTAGCCAGCCGTGGTCGGTGCCTGGCCGTAGAGGCCCAGGCCCTCCGTCCCGAACACGAAGTTCAGCGGGTACAACAGCCAGATCACCGACAGCGCCGAGTTGTTGCGCAGGAACAATCGGTGGTGGTCGTCACCGGTCGCGCGCGACTCGGCGCGCAGCGTGGTCCACAGAATTGCCAGCACGGCGAGGAACGCGCCGCTGCTGACCGTGAACCAGATCCACTTCTGCGCGGAGCCCTGCGGCGAGAGCGCCGCGACGAGCCCAGTCACGATCATGATTACGTCCGCCCCGATCAGCCCGGCGACGACCGGCTTGCGCCGCGCGATCGGGCTGCCGAGTGCGGTGCTCGCCAAGCCGAGCAGCAGCAGCGGCGTCGTGAAAGCCCAGGTCATGTAGCGCGACACCTGCACCTGCCGCCCGTCGCCGGCGATCACAGACCCTTGGCCGAGCGCCATCGCAAGGTAAGTGCCGCTGGCGATCAGCAAGACGAAGAACTGATTGACGAGCTCGCTTTCCTCGTAAGGCGTTCGCGCCTTCCGCGTGCGGGGGAAGAGGACGAGCGCGGACAAGACCATGCCCGCCACGCCGAGCCAGAGCCAGAGGGCAACGTCCGGATCGAGCGGCTTCGGGGTCATGCGGGCGGGCTCCTAACCGAGCGGGCGACGCGGGTCGCGCGTTCGCTGGAAGACGCGCCCCGGCCCTCGCCGTTCCCGCGCCGCCTAGCGCGCCGGCGCGGTTCCGGCCGCGGGCTTGTCGAAGGCGGCATTGATCGTCAGCAGCACCTTGTCGCTGACCAGCGGCAGGCCGTAGCTGATGCCGAAGTCGGAGCGCTTGATCCGGCCCTCGGCGCGGAAGCCCACCGTGTCCTTGCCCATCATAGCACCCGCGCCGACGAAGCGAGCGCGCAAGGTCACAGACTTCGTCACGCCGCGCAGGGTCAGGTTCCCCGTCACCGTCGCCTCTTGGCCGCGCGGCTCGATCCGGGTGGAAACGAAGCGGGCGGCGGGGAAGCGCTCGACGTCGAAGAAGTCCGCGTTGCGCAGGTGCTTGCCCAACGCGGAAGAGGTCGTGACGACCTTGCTCAGGGGGGATGTCGATCACGAGCCGCGCCGAGGCGGGCCGGGCGGGATCGCCTTTCAGCGTGCCCGCGGGGTCGGCGAAGAAGCCGTTGAAGCGCGAAAAGTCGAGGTGGTCGACCTCCCAGCCGATCTGGGTGTGCGCGGGGTCGACTCGGTAGGTCCCGGCCGTCGCGCGGGCAGGGTCGGCCGCGCCGGGCGGCGTCTTGGGCATGCCCTGCGCGACGAGCGGGGCGGCGGCGAATAGAGGGAGCAAGGCAAGGCGGCGCAGGGCAGGTCCCCCGGGCGCGCCGGGCGGCACGCTGCTCAGCCTCCTTCGCGCGACCCCGCGCGCCCGTCCGGCCCCGGCAGCACCCGCCG
>CADCVW010000065.1 GCA_902806235.1 uncultured Sphingomonadaceae bacterium
GGCGCGCGCGCGAATGGTCGATGGCGCGGCTGACGAGCATGGGGTTCGCGAACGTGCGGGTCGAGGAGTTCGACATGCCGGTCTGGGTGCGCGGGGCGGAGTCGGCGGAGATCGTCGGCGAGAGCCCGCAGAAGCTCGCCGTCGCCGCGCTCGGCCGCAGCGGGGCGACGCCGCGCGGGGGGGTGACGGCCGAGGTCGTCGGCTTTGCCAGCGTCGACGAGCTGCGCGCCGCGCCGGCGCAGAGCTTGCGCGGTAAGATCGCCTACGTTTCCCACCGTATGACGCGGACGCAGGACGGCTCCTCCTACGGCTATTGGGGCGCGGTGCGGCGCACGGCTCCGGCGCTCGCGGCGGAGAAGGGAGCGGTGGCCACCGTGATCCGCTCGCTCGGCACCGACCTCACGCGGGGACCACACACGGGCGTCACCACTACGCCGGAGGGCCGGCGGCCCTCCCCCGCCGGCGCGCTGAGCAACGTCGACGCGGACCAGCTCGAGCGGCTGCTGGCCAAGGGTCCGGTGCGGATGAAGCTGGTGCTCACGCCGCGCTTCACCGGGCGGCAGCGGTCGGGCAACGTGATCGCCGAAGTGCCGGGGACCGACCCGGCCGCGGGCGTCGTGCTGGTCGGCGGGCACCTGGACAGCTGGGACCTCGGCACCGGGGCCGTGGACGACGCCGCGGGCGTGGCGATCACGGCGGCAGCCGCGAAGCGCGTGATGGACGCCGGCCGCCCGCGCCGCACGATCCGCGTCGTCTGGTTCGGCGCGGAGGAGGTCGGCATCGAAGGCTCGGCCGCCTACCTCGGGCGCAACGGGACGACCGGCCTCGTCTTCGCCTCCGAGTCGGATTTCGGCGCGGACCGGGTATGGCGCGCCGACTTCAACTTCGCGCCGAGCAATGCTCCTCTTGCCGACCGCGTGATGGCCGCGCTCGCCCCGCTCGGTATCGCGCGCGGCGCGGACCCGGCGACCGGCGGGCCGGACGTCGGCAACCTGGTGCGCGCAGGCGTGTCGGCGATCGACCTGCAGCAGGACGGCACGCGCTACTTCGACCTCCACCACACGCCCGACGACACCTTCGACAAGGTCGACCCCGCGCAGCTACGGCAGAACGTCGCGGCGTGGACCGCGATGCTCCACGTCGTGGCGAACGCGCCGGAGGAGATTCCGCAGCGTCCGGCGGCGCCCGCCCGTTAATAGTCTATCTTTTCAGTAGATTACTATTGACGAGCGCGCGGCTAGGGTTATGTAGGTCGGCGGAACGGCAGCTGGGCCGATCCGACCTCAGGAGTGGATCATGAAGAAGCTTTCCATCGCGCTCGTCGCCGGCCTCCTCTCGCTCACCGCCTGCGGCGGCGGCTCGGAGACGGAGAACGTCGCGGCCGAGACCGACAACACCGCCGGCGCCATCGAGTCGGAAGCCAACTCGATTGACGCGGCGACCACCAACGCCGTCGGCGACACCGGCAACACGCTCGGCGCCGAGGCCGACGCGCTGGGCGACGCCGCCGGCAACGCGGCGTCCGCGGCCGGCAACACCGTCGAGAACGCGGCGGACGCGGTCGGCAACGCGGCGTCCAACGTCGCCGAGTAAGCCTACGCGCTTACCGGAAATTGGGGGCGTCGCCTGGGGAGGGCGGCGCCCCTTCTTACGTGCGCCGATCGCGCCGCTTCGCGAAGGCGCGCGCCGCCATCGCCGTCACCGCCCCGCCGATCACCCAAGCGAGCGGCGGCAGCGGCTTGGCGGTGAGCCGCGCGGACAACGGCATTGCTCCTCCGGCGGCGGTGGCCTGCGGCGTGGGCACGTCCGGTACAGCGTCACCCCGGCGCTGCTCCGCCGGGGCAGGCACCCCCGTCTCATGCGCCAGCGTCGGCGACACGGAATGCACGGCGGGGCTCACCCCTTCCGCCCAGGCGACCCCGGACTCTTCCTCGACCACGATCGGCGTTCCGTCGTCGCTGGTGACCACGCGTTTGAGGTGCGGCTCGGGTGCGGCGGCGGGCTTGGGCGCAACGTTACCGCGCGCCTGCTCCGTCCCGTAAAAGGTCTCGCGCTGGCCGGTGCCGTCCTGGCGGCGCTCGTCGAGCTTCGTGCCCGGGTCGCGCTGGATGCTGGGTTCGCCCATGATGATCTTCTCCGCTGGTCGACGGAGTCAATGCGGGGCGCGACCCGACTGTTCCGCCCGGCGCCTCACGCGGCGGATGCGGAGCGCGCCGGCCGCCGTCACTTCCCCGCCACCGGCGAGCGCCGCCGCCGCGTCGTCTGTCCCCGCCGCCTCGCGCCGGGCGAGCGCGGCGCGCGAGAAGTCGAACATCTTGACCGGCCCGGCCTCGTCGCACGGTGCGCGGTAGCTCAGGTACACCACCTCCGCCGGCCGCGACGCGGCGCCCAGCGCCTCACGCGTCGACCAGATCCGCGCCGCTTCGCGGAGCGCGCGCAGGCTCTGCCCGGCGTACATCATGTCGATCCCGCGCGCCGCCGCATCCTCCAGCGTCGCCGACGGCGCGCCGTCGGGGGCGTAGAGGTCCACCGCCCAGCAGCGTAGCGGCGCGTCCCCTTCCATTTCGCCGAACAGCAGCCCGAGCGGCAGGTTGGCTGAGAAGCCCGCGTCACCTAGTAGCCGGCCGTCGATCCGCAACGGTTCGAACAAGGGAAGCAGCCCGCCGCCGGCTAGGACGTGCCGCGGCGTGATCCGTTGTCCGGCCGCCGTGTCGAAAAGCACGGGCTCCGACGTCTCGACGTCCGTCGCGTTGAGGCTGAAGCGCACCTCGCCACCGTTGAGGCGATCGAAGTCGACCAGCTCGGCCAGCATCTGCTCGAGCGGGGCAAGGTCGTGGATGCTCGGCGTCTTTCCTCCCGCGGTCACGACCCGCGGCCGGAACAGCGCGGGGTTGCCGCCCGCGAGCACCTGCAGCGCGTTGGCCGCGCTCGCCGCGTGCCGCCAAAAGCCCGTCATGCCCCAGCCGAACGGGTCGAACGCCGCAGGCACGACTTCCGTCGTCGCGCGCCGCCAGAATTCGGCCAGCCGTTCAATCGCCAGCTCGGGCGGATTGCCCGCGAGGATCGCGCCGTTGATCGCGCCGATCGATCCCCCGGCGATCCAACGTGGCCGCACGCCCGCGCCGTAGAGCGCGCGGCAGACGCCGAGCTGGTAGGCGCCGAGCCCAACCCCGCCGGCGAGGAACAGCGCGTCGAGAGGCGCGGCATCGCGCCCCGGGGTGCCCGCGCCCGTTGCCGCGTCGGCCATGTCCGTCATCCTCCCCTCCGTGTCGAAGCGGAGCGCAACGCTCAGAGGCGGCGCGGCGTTCGACGGGTGCGGGAAAAAGGTTGGTCGGGGAGACAGGATTCGAACCTGCGACCCTCTGCTCCCAAAGCAGATGCGCTACCAGGCTGCGCCACTCCCCGAGCCCTAGGGCGGGAAGCGATAGCGGAGCTATCGCCACCTCGCCCAAGACCGGCCGGCCTCGCGACCAGCGAGGACCGACGGCGCGGCTTTGCCGCGACGGGCTGCGGATAGCAAGAAAGAAGGGCCGCCGCTGCGCCACCGCGTCGTCGGTCGGCGCTCGCCGCGCCGCCGGCCGGCGCGCCGCGGAATTCCATTGCGCCAGCGCGCGACGCGCGTGGGCCCGGAGGGACTCGAACCCCCAACCAAGCCGTTATGAGCGGCCAGCTCTAACCATTGAGCTACAGGCCCCACACGCCCACGGACGTTAGCCCAGATCGTTCGAGGGTAGAAGACGGCTCTGCGCCGCGGCGAAGCCGCGTCGTCGGTCGGCGCTCGCGGCGCCGCTGGCCGAGCTCGCCCCGAAGCCTCGCGTCAGCACCGCTGCCGCGTAGGCGGGCGAGCTGCGCCCTACCCCGTCGCCTCCCGCGCCACCCCCGCCCGCGGCAGGGTGAGCACCAGATGCCGCTCCTCCACCTCAAACCGCCCGCCGAGCGCCAGCGCCAAGTTGCGAATCAAGCGCAGCGCGAAGCCGAGGCCCAGCAAGGGCGCGGCTGGCGACGCCCCGTCCGGCGCGTAACCGGGGTCGAGCAATTCGCGCTCCTCGACGTCCTCGATCAGCGCCGGCCGCCCGACCTCCAACCGCACGCGCTCGGCGTCGCCGTCGGCGAGCGTGACCCAAAGCTCCTCGCCGTAGCCGATGATGCCCACCACCGCGGCGAGCAGGCGGCCAATCATGCGCTCGACGTCCGCCGCCTCGCCCGCGACAGCGCTCGGCGCGGAGGCCGCGTCGAGCTGCAGCCGCGCCCCGCGCTCCGACGCAAGCCCGGCGTAGCGTCGGTGCAGGTCGCGCAGCATGGGGTGCAGGTCTACGGCGTCGTGACCGCCCGCTACCTGCCCGCGGTGCAGCCGCGCAGCGGTGTCCAGGTCCTCGATGGCGCCGATCAGCCGCCCCGCCTGCGCGCGGATCAGCGCGGCGCGCGCGCGCTGCGCCCGGTCGGCCGGGCCGAGGTGCTGTCCTTCGATCATTTCGGAGAAGCCGACAATCGCGTTGAGCGGCGTGCGGAGCTCGTGCACGAGCTGGCGCAACCCGTCGGGCGGGATGGGCGAGCCGAACAGGCCGTCGGCGCGCGCCGTTCCTGCCGCGGCGTCGGCGGCCGGAGGGGCGACCTGGTCGAGCCGCGGGCGCGTCGCCGTGCCCGCGTAGCCAGTGAAGCGGCCGTCGTTCTCGTCGAACAAGGGCCGCGCCGAGATCCGCCAATCGCCCGCCGCGGCCGAGCGGCCGGGCACGCGTAGCCGCGCATCGCGGAAGGCGGTACGGCGGCGGAACGCGCCGGCGGCGTGGCCGTCTACCCCGAATTCCGCGCCGGTCTCGGCTTCGGCGAGGCTGAGGCCGACCAGCGCGCCCCGCGCGACGGCGTCCACGAAGTCGATCGCGCCGTCGCGCCCTGCCGTCCAGCGGAACGCGGCTTCATCGCCAGACGCGGACGCGGGCGCGGACGCCGCGGCGGGCCGATCCGCGGCGGCGCGGCCTTCGCTCAGCCGTTCGGCGCGGGCGAGCAGCTCGGTGATCCGCGGGAAGGCGGGACCGGCGTGGTCTGCAGCGCCGAGCGCGGGAGGCGTTGAAGGGGGCGCGATCACTGGCGCTGGTCGTGCGGTCGGCTCCGCCGCCGCGGCCGGAGCCGGCAGCGCCAGCCGGTCTACCGCGGCGAACCCGCGCAGCGCCGCCCGGACCTCGCCCGGCAAGTCCTCGCGCTGGGCGAGCAGCCCGCGCGCCGCGGGCGACAGCAGCGGCAGGATCTCCAGCCAGCTTTCCGCCTCGAGCCGGGCGTCGCGAAGGAGCGAAGCCATGACGTCCGGCGTGTCGTCGGCGAATGCGACGAGCAGGAACGGCGACACGCGGCGCCCGGCGAGGCTCCGCGCGACTTCCGCGCGCGTCGCGGTCGGCACCTTTTCGCGCGCCGTCCGGAGGAAGCGCACCGCGTCGCCCAGCGCGCCCGCATCGCCGTCGGCGTGATGCTGCTGCGCGACCAGGTCAACGATCTGCCGCCATTTGCGCGACACCGCCGGCTCGTCGCCGGCCGGGAGCCTGAGCGCGGTGCTGAGCATGTCGGCGAAGCGCAACGTCCTGATATCCTTGCGATGGTGAGCGTGGCCCGACCCGGTCGCTACCAGCGGGGCGGGATGGCGAACAGCCGTCCTTCCCGCGCTGTCCGATGCCGGGACGGTCGTCCGGCAGCCCCGAAACGGGACGCCGCGGACGAGCTCCGGACAAAAGAAAAGGGGCGCCCGCGACCTTCGCGAGCGCCCCTCCCCTGCCTTCGGAACTTTCGCTTCAGGCGCGCCGGCTCAGATAGGCGAGCCAATAGTTCGCGAGCTCCTGGCGCGGTCCGGTGACCGCCTGGAGCGCGGTACGCGCCTCCGCGGTGCGGTTCGCCTGGGCGAGCGCCGCGCCGAGCCGCAGGTTCACGGTCGCGGCGTCCACGCCGCCCTTGGTCAACGCGAGCTGATAAAGCTCCGCCGACTTGGCGTAATCGCCGTAGCCGTAGAACACGTCGGCGGTGCTGAGCGCGAGCCGGCCGTTGCCCGCGCGCGCCTGACGCTCCAGATTGCCGAGGGACGAGCGCTCGGCCGTCGCCTTGGTGCCGGTCAGCCGGATCAGCTCGGCGAAGCCCGCCTTGCTCGGGTTGATCTGCCGCGCCGCGACGCCGGCGTCGAGCACGGCGCGCGCCTCGGCGGGGTAGCCGCCGTCGTTCAGCATGTCCGCGAGCTCGAAATAGTCGCGCTCGCCGGCCAGCGACCCCGTCGCCCGCTGCAACCGCATCAGGTCCAGCCGCACCTGGGCGTCCGGCCGCGTCAGCTGCTCGTAGACGAGCAGGCTGTCCCGCCAGTTGGTCGCCGTCGGGTAGGCGGACACCAGCGCACGGCCGGCGGTGGTCGCCGCAGCCGGCGACTTGGCGTTGAGCGCGAAGGCGAGCGCGCGCTTGTACCACGCTTCCTCAACCGTCTGCCCCGCCGCGACCCGCGCGGTGATAGCACGGTTCAGCGTTTCCGCCGCCTGCGCCGGTCGGCCCGCGCTGTTCTGCGACTCCGCCAGGGCCGCCATCGCCTGCGCGTCGCCGGGCGTCAGCTGCGCCAGCTGCGTCAGGTAGCGCTCGGCCGCGGCGCGATCGTTCGCATTCTGGGCGAGCGCGGCGGCGTTGCGGAGCAGGGCCGGCATCTCGCTCGCTTGCGCGGCGCCGCTGGCGATCATCGCGTCGATCGCGCGCCGCTGGATCGCTTGGTCGTTCAAACCGACGCCCACGCGCAGCAGCATGCCAGCCGCGATGTAGCGGTCGTCGGCGGTGGTGAGCGACGGCTGCGCGGCGGTCAGGGCCGCCTGCGCGCCCGCGAAGTTGCTCGCCGTCAGCGCGGTCTCGGCTGGGGCCAGCGCCGCACGGCCTGCCTTGCTCAAATTGTACTTGCGGCTCGTGGGCGCCGGCATCGCCGCCGCCTGGCCGCGCTTGGCCCGCTGGGCCACGGCGGCGTCGGTCGCCACCAGCGTCGCCGTGGACGCTCCGCCCAGCGTCAGCGCGACGGCCAGCGCGATCTTGGAAGCAGCGTTCATCAGGTCGATTCTCCTGTCTGTGCAAACGGTGTCCGGCGCGCCTTTAACCTACTGCGGCGAAGCGCGCGACCGTCCATTTGGTGCCCACTACTGATGGCAGCGAGCGCGTGAACGCGGCTTTAACCGCTTGAGTTCGCGCCCGTTCCCGCCCGCTTTGACCCTGCACCGGCCCTCGTCTAGGCGGCAGGAACGATGCTCGCCGTCATATCTCCTGCCAAGTCGCTCGATTTCCAGCGCCCCTTGCCCGCCGCGGCGCCGAGCCGGCCGCGCTTCGAAGGCGAGACGGCACGGCTGGTCGCCGCCGCGCGCCGCCTGTCACGCCGCCAGCTGGCCGACGTGATGGGGATCAGCGAGACGCTCGCCGAACTCAACGTCAGCCGTTACCGCGATTGGGACGGCCTGCCCGAGTGCCCCGCGCTTTTCGCCTTCTCCGGCGACGTCTACGCCGGGTTCGACGCGCCCTCGCTCCACGAGGACGGGGTGCGTTTCGCCCAGAACCACCTGCGCATCCTGTCCGGCCTTTACGGCCTGCTCCGCCCTTTGGATCTTATCCGGCCTTACCGGCTGGAGATGGGCACCCGCTGGGCGCCGCGCGCGGGAAACCTGTACGCTTTCTGGCGCGACCGGATCGGCAGGGCGCTCGCCGAGGACGTCGCTGCGGCGGGCGGCGCGCCGGTGGTAATCAACCTGGCGAGCAAGGAATATTGGCAGGCGGCCGCGCCGCATCTGCCGGCGGGCGTCCGGGGGCTGTGCGTCGATTTCCGCGAGGACGGGCCGGGCGGGCTCAAGTTCAACAGCTTCGCCGGCAAGCGCGCGCGCGGCGCGATGGCGCGCTTCCTGTGCGAGCACCGGCTGGCCGATCCGGCAGCGCTGAAGGGCTTCGACGCGGGCGGCTATGTTTACGATGCGGAACTGTCAAACGAGAACCGCTGGATGTTTGTGCGGCGCTAGCCTCGCGCGCGTGAGCGCCCGCGCGCGGGGTGGCGCGCGCGGGCGGCCATCGCTACATGCGTCCTGAACCCGAGCCACAGGATAGAGCATTGGCCAGCGCCCCCCCGACGGTCACCCCCACCGATGGCATCTCGCCCGTCTCCATCGTGGACGAGATGAAGCAAAGCTACCTCGACTACGCGATGTCCGTGATCGTCTCCCGCGCGCTGCCCGACGTGCGCGATGGCCTTAAGCCGGTGCACCGCCGCATCCTTTACGCCGCGCAGGAGGCGGGGTTCGTCGCCGGCCGGCCCTACCGCAAGTCCGCCCGCCTCGTCGGCGAGGTGATGGGTAAATATCACCCGCACGGTGATAGTTCGATTTACGATGCGCTGGCGCGCATGACGCAGGACTGGTCCATGCGCGTGCCGCTTATCGACGGCCAGGGCAACTTCGGCTCGATGGATCCCGACCCGCCCGCCGCCATGCGCTACACGGAAGCGCGGCTGGCGCGAGTTAGCAGCGCGCTGCTGGACGACCTCGACAAGGATACGGTCGACTTCCAGCCGAACTACGACGCGTCCGAGCGCGAGCCGCAGGTGCTGCCCGCGCGCTTCCCCAACCTGCTGGTCAACGGCGCGGGCGGCATCGCCGTGGGTATGGCGACCAACATCCCGCCGCACAACCTCGGCGAGGTGATCGCGGCCTGCCGCGCCTATATGGACAACCCGGCCGTCACGTCCGAAGAACTGATGGCGCACGTCCCCGGCCCCGACTTTCCGACGGGGGCGACTATCCTGGGCCAGGCGGGCGCGCGCGCCGCGTACAGTTCCGGCCGCGGTTCAGTAATCATGCGCTCGACCTACGAGGTGGAGGAGGGCCGCGGCGAGCGCCGCTCGATCGTGCTCACCGCCATCCCTTACCAGGTCGGCAAGAACGGCTTGGTTGAGAAGATCGCGGAAGCCGCCAAGGACAAGCGGATCGAAGGCATCAGCGACGTCCGCGACGAGTCAAACCGCGAGGGCGTCCGCGTGGTCATCGAGCTGCGCCGCGACGCGACGCCCGACGTCGTGCTGAACCAGCTGTGGCGGCACACGCCGGCGCAGGCGAGCTTCCCCGCGAACATGCTCGCGCTGCGCGCCGGCCGCCCCGAGCTTCTGTCGCTGCGCGACTTCATCGAGGCTTTCGTCCGCTTCCGCGAGGAGGTGATCACCCGCCGCTCAAAGTTCGAGCTCGCGAGGGCGCGCGATCGGGCGCACATCCTGCTCGGCCTCGTGATCGCCGTCACCAACCTCGACGAGGTGGTCCGCACCATCCGCGCCGCCGCATCCCCCGCGGAGGCGCGCACTTCCCTGCTCGCCCGCGAATGGCCGATCGCCGAGATCGCATCCTACCTGCAGCTGGTCGAGGCGGTCGAGCACCAGCCAGACGTCGACGTATACCGCCTGTCCGACACGCAGGTGCGCGCCATCCTCGAGCTGCGCCTGCATCGCCTCACCGCGCTCGGCCGCGACGAGATCGGCGGGGAGCTGCGCCAGCTCCCCGGCTCCATCGGCGAGCTGCTGGAGATCCTGGGCAACCGCGTCCGCCTGTACGAAGTGCTCCGCGGCGAGCTCGACGAGATCGACCGGTTGTACTCCACCCCGCGCCGCACGTTGATCGCGCCCGCCGCCGACGGCATCGACGACGAGGACCTGATCGAGCGCGAGGACATGGTCGTCACTGTTACCCATGGCGGCTACATCAAGCGGACGCCGCTGGACGCCTTCCGCGCGCAAAAGCGCGGCGGTAAGGGCCGCGCGGGCATGGCGACCAAAGACGAGGACGCCGTGACCGCGTTGTTCGTCACGTCCACCCACTCGCCCGTGCTGTTCTTCACCACTACCGGCAAAGTCTACCGCCTCAAGGTCTGGCGTCTGCCCGAAGGCGGCCCGGCCACCCGCGGCCGGCCGATGGTGAACCTGCTCCCCCTGGCCGGGGACGAGGCGGTGTCCGCCGTGCTGCCCTTGCCGGAGGACGAGGCGGAGTGGGCCAAGCTCCACATCATGTTCGCCACCGCCCATGGCACCGTGCGACGCAACAGCATGGACGCCTTCACCAACATCCCGACCGCGGGCAAGATCGCCATGCGCTTCGGTACAGACGAGGAAGGCGACGCGTCCGGGCGGGGGGGCGACCGCCTGATCGGCGTGTCGCTGCTCACGGAAGACGACGACGTGTTGCTGGCAACCCGCCAGGGCCGCGCGATCCGCTTCGCCGCGACGGACGTGCGCGAATTCCAAAGCCGCACCTCCATGGGCGTGCGCGGCATCGCGCTTCGCGAGGACGACGAGGTAATCTCGCTCTCCATCCTGCGCGGCTTCGCGGCGACCACGGAGGAGCGCGACGCTTACCTCCGCAATGATCCCGCGCTGTCCGCCGAGCGGCGCGACGCCTTCGCGCAAGCCGAGGAGTACATCCTGACGGTCACCGCTAACGGCTACGGCAAGCGCACGTCGGCCTACGCCTACCGCCGCACCGGACGCGGCGGCCAGGGAATCACCAACATAGAGAGCACGGCGCGCAACGGCCCCGTCGTCGCCTCCTTCCCCGCCCACGACGGCGAGCAGTTGATGCTCGTCACCGATCAGGCCAAGCTGATCCGCACCACCGTCGGTGATATCCGCGTCGCCGGCCGCAACACGCAGGGCGTAACGCTCTTCCGTGTCGCCGACGACGAGCACGTCGTCTCCGCCGCAAAAATAGAGGAATCGGAGGAGGAGGCCGAAGCCGTAGTCGACGTCGCCGGCCCCACCCTCGCTCCTGCCGCGGCGATGATCAATCCGGGGGACGCGGAATAGCTCCGTGCTAACCTGTCGGTCATCGGTCGGCGCTGACGTTGCTCGGTGGCGGACAGGCGGACGGCGGGAGGGGTGATGCGGACGGCGGCGGACGGCTCCGGTTGATGGCGGCGCGCTGCGGTCCTCGCCGCCTGCCTGCTGCTCCTGTGCTGGCCCGCGCTGGCCAACCGGCAGCCCTTCTACTTCCCCGACACCGCCTCCTACGTCCGCGCCGGCGACATGGCGCTGACGCTCTCCAGCGGCGGCCGGGTGACCGGCAAATGGGCCAAGCGCTACGAAGCCGAGACCGCGGCTGAGACGCTCCCGGGAGCCGGATCCGCCGCCGCCTCGCCTCGCTCCGCGCGCGGCAGCGACCTCGACAACGGCGTAATCATGGCCGGCCGCTCGCCTTTTCGGCGCGGTGCTGCTGCTCGCCGACCTCCTGAGCGGCTATTGGCTGTTCGTGCTCGCCAACGCTGCGGTCAGCCTCGGGCTCAGCCGATTGTTCCTGTGCGCCTTCGCGCTCGACCGCGACCGCTCACCGCTGGTTACGACGGCGCTGCTGTCGCTCGGGAGCACCCTTGCCTTCTACGGCTCCTACTTGCTGGCAGACTTGTACACCGGCCAGGGCGTGCTCGCCCTGCTGCTGATCGCGATCGACCGGCGCGCGCGCGGCGGGTGGGAATGGGCCTTCCCTTCGGGGTGATCGCGCTCGCCGCGGTGAGCCACTTAACCCACGTGGCGAACTTCGCCGCGCTGACGGCAATAATCCTTCTTCTAGTCGGCTTGCGGACGCTGCCGTGCCGCGAGGCGCGCGCGGCGGTGCTGGCCGGCGCGGGCGCCGTGACGGTGGGCCTCCTGTCTAACATGCTCACCTCCGCGGTGGTCACGGCGGTTTCCGGCAAGCCGCCCCAGCTCGTGCCCCTGCTCACCGCGCGCTTCATCGCCGACGGGCCGGGCAACAATCATCTGCGGGCGACCTGTCCTGGCAGCGCTTTCGCCGCCTTCCGCTACGCCGATCGTCCCCGCATCGACATCGCAAACTGGCTCTGGTCGACCGATTCGGCGCGCGGCGTCTACCATTTCGCTGATCCCGCCACGCGGGTAAGCTTGTCGGCGGAGGACAAACGCTTCGCTCTGGCCGTGCTCGCGCACGACCCGGTCGGGCAGACGGCCGCGCCCCTGCGCAACACCGCGCTCCAGGCGTTATGGATCGACAGCGGCTGGCTCAACTACGCGCCCGCCTTCACCGAGCAGCTAGCGCGCGGCGCTTGGCCCTAGGACGCGCTGACCATCCTGCACGGCGCGGTCGCGGCCGCGGCACTGGCGCTGCTGATCCGGGAAGCTTTGCGCCGCGGTCCGCGCGGCGACGCCGAACACAGCGCGTCGCTATTCGCCGGCCTGGTGCTCGCCGCGTTGCTGGTCAACGCGTTCCTGGGCGGCGCGCTTTCCGAACCGCAGAACCGCTACCAGGGGCGCAGCATCTGATTCCTGCCGATCGCCGCCGTGCCGGCGCTCGCGTGGCTCATGCGCGCGTAGCGTTCATCGGCGCGCGTCGCGGCGAAACTGCGGCCCGCCGGGTAGTCCCGAACTGGAAGGGCAGGCCTTTCGGACCCGCCCCTCCGCGCCGCCTAGCTCCGCATGTCGCGCATGCGACGCAGGTCGGCGATGTGCTCCACAATGCGCCCGCGCGCCAGCATGGTGATGTGGCGATGGTGCTGGTTGCGCCCCGTCTGCATATACTGCTCCTGCACGCGCAGCAGCCGCTCGTGCCCGTCGAGCTGCCCGGTGATGTAGAGCCGGTCGAACTCGGCGCCGCGCGCGCGCTGCAATTGCTCCATGAGTCGCTGGTCGGCCGGCGGCGGCGGCGGCGGGGTCATGCCGCTCAGCTCCGTCAGGATCGTCGCGATGCTGGTGGTTTCTTCCACTTCGAAACCCGCGAACTCCTGCAGCATCCGCTCGTTGCCGCGCTGGCGGGCGAGCTCGCTCTGCATCCGCGACACGTTGCCGATCTGCAGCGTTTCGCGCACGTGCCGCATCTCCGCCGCGCCCATCGGCATCATCGCCGACATGCCGCGACGCACCGCGCCCCGCTGCGCCGCGGCGGGCGCCGCCGCCAAGCCGAAGGCGCCCAGCATCATGCTCGTTCCAAAAGTCCGTCGATCCATGGCCTTAGCTCCCGTTCCAGTCAGTCCTCCGCGGCCAACGTGGCGACCGCCCGAAAGGTTCAACGTCTGACTTATGTGGGTAACAGGCGTTAATCGCCTGCTTGTGCGCCCTTTCCCGTGAGAGTGGCTGCGCCTAGGGCATGGCGCCATGACGAAGGTGCACATCATCGGCGGCGGGCTCGCCGGATCCGAAGCCGCTTGGCAGCTCGCGCAGGCCGGCGTGCCCGTGCACTTGTCGGAGCAGCGCGGCGGCGGCTACGGGACCCCCGCCCATCACGGTGACGGCCTAGCGGAGCTTGTCTGCTCCAACAGCTTCCGCTCCGATAATCCGGAGAACAACGCAGTGGGCCTGCTCCACGCGGAGATGCGGGCGATGGGCTCGCTGATCTTCGCCGCGGCCGACGCGCACCGCGTGCCCGCCGGCTCCGCGCTCGCCGTCGACCGCGACGGCTTTTCCGCCGCAGTGACCCATGCCCTGCACGAGCATCCGCTGATCGAGGTCAGGCGCGAGCGGGTGGAAGCGCTGCCCGCGGGCGGCCCGACCATCGTCGCCACCGGGCCGCTCACCGCCGAGCCGCTGGCATCCTCCATCGCGTCCGCCACGGGCGCGGATGCGCTCGCCTTCTTCGACGCGATCGCCCCTATCGTCCACCGCGACAGCATCGACATGGACGTTGCTTGGTTCCAGTCTCGCTGGAACAAGGGTGAAGGAAAGGATTACATCAACTGCGCGCTCGACAGGGAGCGATACGTCGCGTTCCGCCAGGGCCTGCTCGACGGCGAGAAGACGGAGTTCAAGCAGTGGGAGACGAACACGCCCTACTTCGAAGGCTGCATGCCGATCGAGGTCATGGCGGCCCGCGGCGAGGACACGCTTCGCTACGGCCCGATGAAGCCCGTTGGCCTGGACGACCCGCGCACCGGGCGCTGGCCCTACGCGGTGGTCCAGCTCCGCCAGGACAACGCGCTCGGCACGCTCTGGAACATCGTCGGCTTCCAGACCAAGCTTAAGCACGCCGAGCAAGTGCAGCTGTTCCGCACCATCCCCGGGCTCGAAGGCGCCGAGTTCGCCCGGCTCGGCGGCCTCCACCGCAACACCTTTATCAACGCGCCCAGGCTGCTCGACGGGACTTTGCGCCTGCGCTCGATGCCGCACGTCCGCTTCGCCGGGCAGATCACCGGCTGCGAGGGCTATGTCGAATCGTCGGCCGTCGGCCTGCTCGCCGCCCGCTTCGCCGCGGCGGAACTTGCCGCCCGCCCGCTGCCCGTCCCGCCGCAGACCACCGCCTTGGGCGCCCTCCTCGGCCACGTCACCGGCGGCGCGAACGCGGCCGACTACCAACCGATGAACATCAACTTCGGGCTATTCCCGCCGCTGGAGGGTCGGACCAAGAAGGCGGAGCGCAAGCCGCTGATGGCGGCGCGGGCGCGCAAAGCTCTGGGCGAGTGGCTGCGGGCGGCGTGAGGAGCGCGATGCGCGTCCTCTGAGCCGTCGCTGGGACCGCTATCGACGTGAGCCGCCGCCCGGCGACGGCGGTAGCGAGGCGGACCTAGGCGAGAGCGGCCCAAGCTTCCGGTGGGGCGACGGCCGCGAATAAGTCATCACCTCGGCCTGGTGCCGCTGGGACGCTCGAGCCTGCGGCGTCCCCGGCGCTCAGCTCGAGATCAGCTCCGTCATCTCCACGAGCAGCACCCGCGCGTCCGCCGGCACCGCCGGCGGCAGCGCGTCCGCGACGTCCCGCCGCGCCTCGAACCGGCCGCGGCTGACGCGGACCAGCGCCATGTCCCAGTCGGGAAAGCTGCGCTCTTCGGCCCGGCCCTCGCCTCGGATCGCGATGTCAGCATGTCGCGGGTCGGCCAGCAGCCGCTCGCGCAGGTCGTCGATCGCGTCGGGGGCGCCTTCCACGATCTGCAGGAACTCGGTCCCGTTAAAGACCAGGAGACCGGTAACGCCGTCCAGCGCGTTAAGCGTGCAGGCCGAGGCGTGGATCCGCTCCAGCCCCTCGTCGTCGAGGTCGGGAGCCGCGCGGCTCGTATAGATCAACCACTTAAGGGACACCGAGAAAAGGTAAGCCCGCGCCGTCGTGCCCGCAAGCGGCGGGGCCGGTCAGCAGCAACAGGCCGGTTCCGCTCGTCGCTTGAGGGCGGTGGTCGCGTACCCGACGGCGGTCAGCGCGCCGTTGCCGTCGTCGTCGGCGAGCTTGGTCGTCGTCCGCGTCGCCCATTCCTCGAAGGCGAGCCGCCGGTCGGCGTTCGCATCGAGCTTGGCGAAGGCCTTGCGCCGCGGCTCCAGCATCTCCGTCCGGGTGATCCGCCCGTCGTCGTCCTTGTCGGCGCAACCGAAGCGCTTCTGCTCGCGCGTCTTCGCCGACGCTTCCGGCGGGGGCTCGGCACGCTCTGTTCGTGCGGCGGCGAGAAAGGACGGGCGCTCGGGCGCCGCAGCGCGGGCCGGCGGCGCGGGCGGGATCGGGTCGGGCACGGGGGCCGCCGCCCCGCGGCCGCCAG
>CADCVW010000066.1 GCA_902806235.1 uncultured Sphingomonadaceae bacterium
GAAGGCAGGGGAGGATTGGGCGGCCAGGAACTCCATGCTGTTCTTCTGGGCGGCGAACTCCCGCACCTCTTGGCTGATCTTCATTGAGCAGAACTTCGGCCCGCACATGGAGCAGAAGTGCGCGGTCTTCGCGCCCTCGGCGGGGAGGGTCTGGTCGTGGAACTGTTCCGCCGTGTCGGGATCGAGCGACAGGTTGAACTGGTCGCGCCAGCGGAAATCGAAGCGGGCGCGACTGAGCGCGTCGTCGCGCATCTGCGCCGCGGGGTGGCCTTTGGCGAGGTCGGCGGCGTGGGCGGCGAGCTTGTAGGTGATCACGCCCGTCTTCACGTCGTCGCGGTCGGGCAGGCCCAGGTGCTCCTTGGGCGTGACGTAGCAGAGCATGGCGGTGCCGAACCAGCCGATCATCGCCGCGCCGATGGCTGAGGTGATGTGGTCGTAGCCGGGCGCGATGTCGGTGGTGAGCGGCCCCAGCGTGTAGAAGGGAGCCTCGCCGCAGGCGGCGAGCTGCTTGTCCATGTTCACCTTGATCTTGTGCATCGGCACGTGGCCGGGGCCCTCGATCATCACCTGGACGTCGCGCTCCCACGCCACCTTGGTGAGCTCACCCAGCGTGTGGAGCTCGGCGAACTGGGCGCGGTCGTTGGCGTCGGCGATGGAGCCGGGGCGGAGGCCGTCCCCTAGGCTGAAGCTGATGTCGTAGGCCGCCATGATCTCGCAGATCTCGGCGAAGCGCTCGTAGAGGAAGCTCTCGCGGTGGTGGGCGAGGCACCATTTGGCCATGATGGAGCCGCCGCGGGAGACGATCCCCGTCACGCGGTCGGCGGCGAGCGGGATGTAGGGAAGGCGCACGCCCGCATGGATGGTGAAGTAGTCGACGCCCTGCTCGGCCTGCTCGATCAGCGTGTCGCGGTAGATCTCCCAGCTCAGCTCCTCGGCGACGCCGCCGACCTTTTCGAGCGCTTGGTAGAGGGGAACGGTGCCGATGGGGACCGGGCTGTTGCGGATGATCCACTCGCGGGTGTCGTGGATGTTGCGGCCGGTGGACAGGTCCATCACCGTGTCGGCGCCCCAGCGGATGGCCCAGACCATCTTGTCGACCTCGCTCGCCACGTCGGAGGCGACCGCGCTGTTGCCGATATTGGCGTTGATCTTGACCAGGAAGTTGCGGCCGATCGCCATCGGCTCGCTCTCGGGATGGTTGACGTTGTTGGGGATGATCGCGCGGCCGCGCGCTACTTCGTCGCGGACGAACTCGGGGGTGACGTGGTCGGGGATGGATGCGCCGAAGTCCTCGCCGTCGCGTGTTTGGTCGCGCCTGGCGGCGCGACCGAGGTTTTCCCTGATCGCGACGTACTCCATCTCGGGCGTGATGATGCCCCGGCGCGCGTAGTGCATCTGGCTGACGTTGGCGCCCGGCTTGGCGCGGAGCACCGTGCGGCGCACGTTGGGGAAGGGCTGGACGCCGCCGGAGCGGTCGGGGCCGAGCTGGCCGTTGTCCTCCGGCTTCACCTCGCGCTGGGACACTTCTTCGACGTCGCCGCGGCCCCTGATCCAGTCGCGGCGGAGCTCGGGGAGGCCGGCCATGATGTCGACGCGGTACGCCGCGTCCGTGTAGGGGCCAGACGGGTCGTAGACGCGCAGCGGCGCTTCGTTCGCGGAGGGCTCCAGCGCGATCTCGCGCATGGCGACGCGGATGCCGCCGCGGCCCTCGACGTGGATCTTGCGGGAACCGCGGATCGGGCCGGTGGTGACGCGAAGCTCGGTGCGGGCGGGGACGTCGGCCATGGTGCGCTCTCCTTTTCGGACGGAGAGCGGATGTGCGAGGCACCCGAACTCCCTCCCTACGCCGGTGTCAGCCGGATCAGGTTCGACGGGTCGCGGCCGATCAGCCGCCTCTCAACCGCTCGCGCGGTCCCCCGGGGACGCGCGGAGCCTAGACCGCGCGGGGCGGCGGTGGAAGCCTGTATCGCGCGGGCGGGCCGCGTTAGGCGCGTTGAAGACAGGCGCGGATGGCGGACGGGCGGACGGTGGCGGTGCTCGGTTCCTACGCGCCGTCCCTCGTCAACTTCCGCGGGCCGCTGCTCGCCGTGCTGCGGGAGCGCGAGTATCGCGTGTTCGCGCTCGCCCCGGCGATCGACGAAGAGACCGCCGCCGCGCTCCGCGCGCTGGGGGCGACGCCCGTGGCCGTGCCGCTGGCGAACACGGCGTCGACCCGCGCAGGCTCCGCGCGGCTGGGCGGGCCTTGGCGGGCTTCCTGCGCGAGCTCGCGCCCGACCTGCTGCTTTCCTATACCATTTCCCCATCGCCATTGGCGCGGGCGCGGCACGGGCGGCGGGGGTGCCGCGCTTCGCCGCCCTGGTGACGGGGCTGGGCTACCCCTTCCTCGGCGGGTGGCGGCCGAAGCGGGTGGCGGTGCGGCTGGGGGCGAAGGCGCTGTACCGGAGGGCGTTGGCCCGGGCGGACGTCGCGATCTTCCAGAACGGGGACGACTTGGCGCACTTCCGCCAGCTGCGGCTGCTGCCGGGAGGGCTTCGCACCGGCGTGGTGGACGGGTCGGGGGTGGACCTGGGCCGCTTCGCCCCCGCGCTCTTGCCGGCCCGGCCCGGCCGAACCTTTCTGATGATCGCCCGGCTGCTGCGCGGCAAGGGCGTGCGCGAGTACGGCGAGGCGGCGGCGATCCTCCGCCGCGAGTTCCCGGACGCGCGGTGCTTGCTCGTCGGCTACCGCGACGGCGGGCCGGACTCCGTCAGCGAAGCCGAGCTGGCGGGGATCGTCGCGGGCGGGGTGGAGTACGCGGGGCGACTAGTCGACGTGCGCGCTGCGATAGCGAGCGCGGGAGTGTATGTCTTCCCCTCCTACCGCGAGGGCACGCCGCGCACGGTGCTGGAGGCGATGGCCATGGCCCGCGCGGTGGTGACCACGGACGCGCCGGGGTGCCGCAAAACGGTGGAGGCGGGGGTCAACGGCTTCCTCGTGCTCCCGCGCGACGCGGGGGCGCTGGCGGCGGCGATGCGGCACTTCGTCGTCGAGCCGGGGCTGGCCGAGCGGATGGGCGAGGCCTCGCTGCGGATCGCGCGGGAGCGGTACGACGTGCGCAAAGTCAACGCCGCGATGCTGCGGCTGCTGGAACTCTAGAGCAGCGGCAGTTCGGGCGCGATGGGCTCCGCCAGCTCCGCGTCGTCGCCCAGCTTGGAGAGCGTGAGCCCGAGCAGCCGGATGCCGCGCGGCGGGGGCAGCTCGGCGCGGAGCAGCGCGGCCCCCACCGCGAAAAGCTCGTCCTGGTCGCGCACGGGCGCGGGGAGCGTGCGAGCGCGGGTGTTGAGGGTGAAGTCGGCGTATTTGATCTTGAGGGTGACGGTGCGCCCGCGCACCCCGCGCGGCGCGGCGCGCTCCCAGACGATGCCGGCTATGCGGTGGAGCTGGGGCAGGAGGTCGGCCTCCGTCCGGTAATCTTCGCCGAAGGTGTCCTCCGCGCCCAGCGACTTGCGCTCGCGGTGAGCGCGGACCGGGCGGTGGCAGACCGCACGGGCGAGGTCGAAATAGTAGGGCGCGCTCGAGCCGAAGTGGCACTCGAGCCAGGGCAAGCTCCGCGCGAGGAGGTCCGCGCCCGTCTCGATACCGAGCCGCTTCATCTTGGCCGCGGTGACGGGGCCGACCCCGTGGAAGCGGGAAACGGGGATGCTTGCCACGAAAGCGGGACCCTTGGCCGGGGTGATCACGCACAGCCCGTCCGGCTTGTGGTGGTCGGAGGCGAGCTTCGCGAGGAACTTGTTGTAGGACACGCCGGCGGACGCGGTAAGGCCGGTGTCTTCGCGGATGCGGGCGCGGATGGCTTTGGCGATGGCGGTCGCGCCGCCGTGGGCGGGGGCGGCATCGGTGACGTCCAGATAGGCCTCGTCGAGGCTCAGCGGCTCGACGTGGGGCGTGCAGGACTCGAATATCGCGCGGATCTGCGCGGACACGGCGCGATAGGCCTCGAAGCGCGGGGAGACGAAGACGAGCTCCGGGCAGCGCCGCCGCGCGGCGGCCCCCGCCATCGCCGAGCGGACGCCGAACTTCCTCGCCTCGTAGCTGGCCGCCGCCACCACGCCGCGCGGGCCGCCGCCGCCGACCGCCAGGGGCACACCCCGGAGCTCCGGCCGGTCGCGCTGCTCCACCGACGCGTAGAAGGCGTCCATGTCGACATGGATGATCTTGCGGAGCGGCGGTCCGCCGACGCTGTCGTTCACGGCTTGTTCCATAGCAGGGCGCGCGTTGCGCGGGAACCGTCCCCGTTCCGCCGCGGTTGGGCGGGCGAAGATAGGGAGGCTCCCATGACCGACGCGACCCCAACGACCGCGCCCTACCGACTCGTTTCCGCGCTGGTTGACGGTACGATCGCCTACGACGCGGAAGGCAAGAAGCTCGGCTCCGTCTATTCCTTTCACATCGACCGGCGGACGGGGCGGGTGGAGTACGCCGTGCTATCCTTCGGCGGCTTCCTCGGCATCGGGCAGAGCTATCACCCGGTGCCGTTCGCGGCGCTCGCGGTGGACGAGGCGCAGGGCGGCTACCGCGTGAACCTGCCCAAGGCGGTGCTCGATGGGGGCCCGAGCTACCGCCCGGACAGCGCGCCCAAGTGGGACGCGGCCTACGCCGAGCGGATCTCCAAATATTTCGGGATGCCGTCCGCGAGCGGGACCTACTAGCTCCCGCCCGCGGGAGAGGGCTTTCAGAAGGTGTAGCCCAGCCCCGCCGCCGCGAAGAACTGGTCGCGGTCGCCCGCGATCGCGACCACCGGCGAGCGCTTGTATGCATCGAGCAGCCGGCCGTAGCTGCCGAGCGCGAACAGCGCGAGGCCGCGGCGGAGGTCGCCGGACAACGAATAGGCGGTGGTCAGGCCAAGCGACCAGTTCTTCCAGCCGCCGTCGAGGTCGTAGGCGGGCAGGCCGCTCGCCGCCGCGCCCGCGGGCGTCACGCCGAAATAGGTGCGCGCGTAGCCGTCGCCGGCGTATTCGGCGGACAGTGATGCCCCGATGAAAATTGTGCGCGACAGCGGGGTCGAATATTCGATAGACGGCGTGATCACGTGGCTGTCGTGGACGTCCGAGACGTCCTGCACGTAATCCACCCGCACTCCGAGCGTGTCGTAGGCGTGGAGCACGCCCGTGCGACTCAGACCCGCGAAGGCGCCCACTTCATAGGCCTCGTCGAGCTCGCCCAGCGCGCGGACTTGGGCATCCTTGATCCGGTTGTTGCGGTTCAGCCGTACGCCCGCGATCGGGCCGAGCTGGAGGTCGAGCGCGTAGTCCTTTCCTTCGGGCACGAGGTCGACGTAGAGGTAGGTCGAGCGAGACTGGAAGCGGAAGCCCGACACCCGGCCGCGCACGGCGGCGGCGGGGATGACGACGTAGCTGTCGGAGCCCTCGTAGGACGGCGTGTAGGCCGCGCCTAGGCCGACCGTGAGGTTGTCGCTCCCGTCGTCGAGCACCTCCGGCGCGGGCGGGCCTTCGCCCTCCGGCGGCGACACGTCGGCGACGGGCGGCAGCTCGGCCGCGGCGTCGCTGGGGACGTCCTGCGCTGAGGCGGGGGCGGCAAGGAGCGCGAGCGCGAGGAGGAGGCGGGTCATGGCCCGCCCCATAGCCGATCAGAGGAAGTAGCGCATCTTCACATTCTGGCTGAGCGGCGTGTTCGCCACCGGGAAGGCGGCGGCGCGGAAGCGCGGCGGACCGAAGGCGACCTTGGGGTTGCGGGAAAAGCCGAAGCCCTCCTTCGGAATGCCCATCAGCGCGGTGTCGAGCTTGCCGTTGCCGTTCTCGTCGTGGAGGATCGCTAAGGCATAGGAGCCGGACGGGACCGCCGTGAAGCGGATGGGCGTGCGGTCGCCCGCCGCCCGCTTGAATCGGAGCGCGGCCGGGTCATGCTGGCACTTGGGGAAGCGCGCGGGGTCGCGGGTGAGGCAGGCGGAGACCATACCCTTGGCCGAGCGCAGCCCCGCCACCGACACCTCCAGCGCGCCGCCCGGCGCGGCGCCGCCCAGCGTCGCGAGGAGCGCCGCCGCGGCCAGGCCGCGCAGCGCGACCGACTTCGTCTTTCCATCGCGCATGATCGTGTCCCTCGCCCGAGCGCCGCCGCAGCCCTCTTGCGTCCTAATAGTTAACGGGGCTTGAGCGGCGGGGCAATGAGCCGTCGCAGCGCCCGAGCGCAGGAGGACCACCGATGATCGAACTCCATTACTGGCCGACGCCCAACGGGCACAAGGTGACCATGCTGCTGGAGGAGCTGGGCGCGAAATACCAGATCAGGCCGGTGGACATCGCCAAGGGCGAGCAGTTCAAGCCGGAGTTCCTGGCGATCGCGCCGAACAACCGCATGCCCGCGATCGTCGACAACGCGCCGTCCGAGGGCGGCGAGCCGATCAGCCTGTTCGAGTCGGGCGCAATCCTGCTCTACCTCGCCGAAAAGCACGGCCGCTTCGTGCCGGAAGCGGTGCGGGCGCGGGCGGAGGTGCTCCAGTGGCTGTTCTGGCAAATGGGCGGGCTGGGGCCGATGGCCGGGCAGAACCACCACTTCAACCGCTACGCGCCCGAGAAGCTGCCTTACGCGATCGAGCGCTACGAGCGCGAAACGGCGCGGCTCTACGGGGTGCTAGACAAACGCTTGGCGGACCGGCCGTTCGTCGCGGGCGGCAGCTACACGATCGCCGACATGGCGATCTACCCGTGGATCGTGCCTTATGAGTTCCAGAACATGAAGCTGGAGTTGTTCCCGAACTTGGGCCGCTGGTTCGAGGAGGTGAAGGCGCGGCCGGCGACCGCGGCGGCCTACGAGAGGGGCAAGGCGCCCGGGTTCCAGCGGCCGGCGGAGATGACGGAGGAAGCGCGGCAGGTGCTGTTCGGGGCGGGGAAGAAGAAGGAGTAGGAGTAGGGGGAAGAAGTGCTCACCCCTAGCCTCTCCCAGGAAGCTGGGAGGGGAAACACCGGTGGTGTACGGACCACGCTGTTCCCCCTCCCGGTTTTCCGGGAGGGGATGAACCGTCCGGACAGGACGGTTCATGGTGGGCTCTTCTACTTGCTCCGTTCCCCGTTCCCCTTCCGTCCCCGCGCGCCTACATCGCGCCAATGACCACGCGGCGCATCAACGGGCTGGTAATCGCGGGCGGCGGGCTCGCGGGGTGCCTCGTCGCGCTGGCGCTACGGCGGTGGCGGCCGGAGGTCCCGTTCTTGCTGGTGGAAGGGGCCGAGACCTTCGGCGGCGACCACCTGTGGTCCTTCTTCGACACGGACGTCGCGCCCCGCGACCGCGCGCTGGTCGAGCCGCTGGTCGAGCACTATTGGGACGGCTGCCGCGTCACCTTTCCCGAGCGCCGGCGGACGTTCGGCACGGGCTACAACAGCATTCCCTCCGCCCGGCTCGACCGGGTGGTGCGCGAAGCGCTGCCGGTCGGCCGCTACCTGCTTGGCGCGCCCGTTGTCGGCTTGGGGACGCGCGAAGTGCTGCTCGAAGGTGGCGACCGCATCGTCGCGGACGCGGTGCTCGACGCGCGCGGGGTGCGTGGCGCGGCCGATTTCGCGGCGCTCGACTGCGGGTGGCAGAAGTTCGTCGGGCGCGAGTACGTCTTCGACCGGCCGCACGGGATCGACCTGCCCGTCATCATGGACGCGGCGGTGGATCAGGCGGACGGCTACCGCTTCGTCTATCTACTGCCGTTCGACGAGCATCGCTTGTTCGTCGAGGACACCTATTACCATCTCAACCCGCAGCTGGACGTGGTGGGCGTGGGCGAGCGGATCGACGCTTACGTCGCCGCGCGCGGCTTCGGACCCGGCCGCGTCGCGGGGCAGGAGACCGGCGTGCTCGCCATGCCGCTCGGCGGCGACTTCGACGCCTTCTGGCGGGCGGGCGGCGAACGGGTCGGCAAGCTCGGGGTGCGCGGGGGGATGTTCCAGCCGCTCACCAGCTACTCCCTGCCCGACGCTGTGCGAGTGGCGCGGCTCGTCGCGGAGCAGCCGGGGTTCGACGGCCATGCGCTCCACGACCTGCTGCGCGACCACGCCGCGCGGCTCTGGCGCGAGCGGGGCTTCTACCGGACGCTCAACGTGATGCTGCTGCGCGCCGCGGACCCGCCCGACCGCTACCGGGTGCTCGAGCACTTCTATCGCCTCGATGCGCCCCTTATCTCCCGTTTCTACGCCGGAGAGTCCACCTTGATCGACAAGATGCGCGTCCTGACGGGCAGGCCCCCCGTCCCCGTCACCCGCGCGCTCAGCGCGCTGAGGTCGGCCCGATGACCGCGGGGCCGGTCTCCGTCGCCGTGTCCGAACGGCACGTTCCCGCCGGGGCGCGTCGCGTCGCGGTGATCGGCTCCGGCTTCGGGGGCCTGGCGTTGGCCATCCGGCTGCAGTCGGCGGGCGTGCAGGTCGAGCTGTTCGAAGCGCGCGACAAGCCCGGCGGGCGGGCATACCACTGGGTGCGCGACGGCCACGTCTTCGACGCGGGCCCCACCGTCATCACCGACCCCGACTGCCTGCGCGAGCTGTGGGCGCTGACCGGGCACCGGCTGGAGGACGATGTCGAGCTCTTGCCCGTGTTCCCCTTCTACCGGCTGAACTGGGTGGACGGGACCGAGTTCGACTACACCAACGACGACGAGCTGTTGTTCCGGCAAATTCACGACCTGCACCCGGCGGACGTCGCGGGGTACAAGCGCTTCCTCGCCTATTCGGCAGGGGTCTACCAGGAAGGCTACGTCAAGCTCGGCCAGGTGCCGTTCCTCGACTTCAAGGCGATGATCAAGGCGGGGCCCAGCCTCGCGCGCTACGAGGCGTGGCGCTCGGTTTATTCCATCGTCTCGCGCTACGTGAAGAACGAGAAGCTGCGGCAGGCGCTCTCCTTCCACACGCTGCTCGTCGGCGGCAACCCGATGACGACCAGCGCCATCTACGCGCTGATCCACAAGCTGGAGCGCGACGGCGGCGTGTGGTTCGCCAAGGGCGGCACCAACAAGCTAATTGAGGGCATGGTGCGCCATTTCGAGCGGATCGGGGGCCGCCTCCGCCTGTCCGACCCGGTCGAGGAGGTTACCACCATGGGTGACCGCGCGACCGGGCTGCGCACGCGGAGCGGCTATGTCACGCAGGTCGACGCGGTGGCGTCCAACGGCGACGTAGTGCGCTCCTACGAGCTGCTGCGCGGCAACCGGCGCGCCGAGCGGCAGGTGACCAAGCTCAAGAAGCAGCGCTTCTCGCCGTCGCTGTTCGTGGTCCACTTTGGCGTGGAGGGCACCTATCCGGACATCCCGCACCACACCATCCTGTTCGGCCCGCGCTACGCCGAGCTCCTGGCCGACATCTACGAGCACGGTGTCGTGTCCAGCGACTTCTCGCTCTACCTCCACCACCCAACGGTAACCGATCCGAGTATGGCCCCGGAAGGCTGCTCGACCTTCTACGCGCTCGCCCCCGTGCCGCACCTGGGCGCGGCGCCGCTCGACTGGTCGGTGGTCGGGCCGCGGCTGGAGGCGCGCATCCTGGAGGAGATTGAGCGCCGGGTGATGCCGGGGCTGCGCGACCGCATTCGCGTCAAGTTCTCCTACTCGCCCGAGGATTTCCGCGACGATCTCGGCGCGCAGCACGGCAGCGCCTTCTCGCTCGAACCCCTGCTGACGCAGAGCGCCTGGTTCCGCGTCCACAACCGCGACGACGCGATCCCCAACTTCTACTTCGTGGGCGCCGGCACGCACCCGGGCGCGGGCATCCCGGGTGTCGTGGGGAGCGCCAAGGCGACGGCGGGGCTGATGGTGGAGGACCTGCGGGCGGCGTGAGGGCCGACGGTCCTGACGAGCGCGGGCAAGCCCCTCCCCTGAAAGGGAGGGGTTGGGCTGGGGCTGTCCGACAAGGCCCACCTTCGATTGGTAGCGCCCGAACACACGTCCCCACCCCAACTCCTTCCCTAAAGAGGAGGGGCTTAGGCGGCACCTCGCTCGACCGCCCCGCCCTCGTCGCGACCGCCCGCGACAGCATCGCGCGCGGGTCCAAGTCGTTCGCCTTCGCCTCGCGCCTGTTCGACCGCGCGACTCGCGAGCGGGCGTGGCTGCTCTACAGCTGGTGTCGCCATTGCGACGACTGGACGGACGGGCAGGCGTTCGGCGGCGAGCTGTCCGCGGTGGACGACCCGGCCGCGCGGCTGGCGGCGCTCCGCGAGCGCACCGCGCGCGCCATGGCGGGCGAGCAGACGGGCGAGGCCCCGTTCGACGCGCTGGCCGTCGTCGCGGCCGAGTGCGCGATCCCGCGGCGTTTCGTCGACGACCACCTGGACGGCTTCGCGCTCGACGCGGCGGGCTGGCGGCCCGCGACGGAGGACGACCTACTCCGCTACTGCTACCACGTCGCCGGCGCGGTGGGGGGCATGATGGCGGCGGTGATGGGGGTCGATCCGGCCGACGAGGACACGCTCGACCGGGCGAGCGACCTCGGCTTGGCCTTCCAGCTCGCCAACATCGCGCGCGACGTGGCGGAGGACGCCGTAGGCGGGCGCTGCTACCTGCCGCGAGCGTGGCTGGCGCAAGCCGGCATCGACCCGGCCGACGTCATGGCGGCCGCGCACCGCCCCGCGCTGGCCGAGCTGACGCGGCGCGCCGCGGCGCTCGCGGGAGCCTACGAGGACTCCGCCCGCATCGGTGCGGCGCGCCTGCCGCGGCGGAGCCGTTGGGCGGTGCTGGCGGCGGCGAACATCTACGGCGCGATCGGCCGGCGGGTGGCGTTCGATCCGGGTAAGGCACTCGAGCGCCGCACGGTGGTGGGCAAGCGCGCCAAGCTCGCTTTCGTTACCCGCGCGCTCCGCGACGCGCGCGGCCCTGCGCCCGCCGACGCGGGCCGCGAAGGGTTATGGACGCGCCCGCGCTGAGGGCCGGAGCGCGCGGGGCATCGTCGCGTTGGGGCGCTCATGGCGAACGCTGAGATTACCTGCGAGGCGACGGGCAAGACCGCACTCCTCATCATCGACATGATCAACGACCTCGACTTCAAGAGCGGCGAGGCGATGCTGCCGGCTGCGAAGGCGGCGGCGCTGGCCGTGCGCTCGCTCCGCCGCGAGGCGCGGGGCGCGGGAGTGCCGGTGGTCTACGTCAACGACAACTACGGCCAATGGCACAGCGAGCGGAGCCGCCTCGTCGAGCATTGCGGGCGCGACGGCGTGCTCGGGCGCGAGATCATCCCGCTGATCGCGCCCGACGACGACGATTATTTCGTGATCAAGCCGCAGTTCTCCGGCTTCTATTCGACCAACCTGCCCGTGCTGCTCCCCAAGCTGGGCGCCTCGCGCCTGATCCTGACGGGCGTCGCCGCCGACATCTGCGTGCTGTTCACGGCCGCCGACGCGCACATGCGCGAGTACGAGCTGTGGGTGCCGGCGGACTGCGTGGCGAGCTCGGACCCGAAGCGGACGGAGTGGGCGCTGGAGATCATGCGCGGGAGCATGAAGGCGGACGTTCGGCCGACGGGGGAGCGGAGATTGCAAGAGTGGTTGGCGGCGCGCGAGAGCTAAGGAGGGGATCGCGCAGCGATCGTCGAGTTAGCCGAGCACCAGCGCCGCCCGGGCCGGCGGGTCGGCCGGCTCGTCCCGGGCGACGTGACGAAGCGGCTTCGCCGCGGCGCAAGGCTTAGGGTGGTCCTTCCGCGCCCCGTCGGTCGCGGCGAAGCCGCGTACTGTGGGGCGCTGCCCGCCGCGCCGGCCGGGTTCGGCGCGGTGCGAATTAGCTCCGCTAATCCGTCAGCGCGCCTTCACCGCCCGTACAGCCCCTTTAACCGCTCCTCGTACCTTTTCCGGATCACGTGCCGCCGAATCTTCATCGACGGCGTCATCTCCTCGTTCTCCACCGCGAACGCCTCGTCGGCGAGCGCGAATCGTCGCACTTTCTCGATCACGCTTAGGCCCCCGTTCACCCGATCCACCGCCGCCCCGAGCGCGCGGAGATAGTCGGGGTCGGCGCGCAGCTCGACCCCGTTCTTGCCCTGCGCCGCTGCCCACTCCGCGCTCCACTCCTCGTCGGGGACGAGGAGCCCTACGACGTGCGGCCGCCGGTCGCCGTAGACCATCGCCTGGGCAATTTCCGGCTGGAGCGTGAGCATTCCTTCGAGCTTCTGGGGCGACACGTTGTCGCCCTTGTCGTTGACCAGCAGGTCCTTTTTGCGATCGGTGATGACGATGCGGCCGCCCGCGTCCAGGTGGCCGATGTCGCCCGTGTGGAGCCAGCCGTCTTTCAGCACCCGCGCGGTCTCCGCGGGGTTCCGCCAATAGCCCTGCATCACGAGCTCGCCGCGGATCAGGATCTCGCCGTCCTCCGCGATGCGCACCTCCGTATTCGGCAAGGGCGGGCCGACGCTGTCGAGCGTGATGCCGGCTTTCGGCCGGTTGCAGCTGACTACGGGCGCGGCCTCCGTCTGGCCGTAGCCTTGGAGGATGGTGACGCCCAGCGACTGGAAGAACAATCCGACCTCCGGATTCAGCGGCGCGCCGCCCGATACCATCGCCTTCAGCCTGCCCCCGAAGCGCGCGCGGACCTTGGGCCGGAGCGTGCGCTCAAGCAGCGCGTCGAGCGTGAAGTCGTAGAAGCGCCGCTGGCCCGCTTCCCGTCGGCGGCCGAGGTCGAGCGCCTGGTCGAGCAGCTTCTGCGCGAGCCCGCCCTGCCCCGCGATGCCCTTGATAATGCGCGCTCGGAGCAACTCGAACAGGCGGGGGACGACGAACATCAACGTCGGCCGCACCTCCTCCAGGTTCGCGCCGAGCTTCTCCAGCGACTCCGCGTAGTAGATTTGCGCACCGAGCCCGACGGGGAAATGCTGCCCGCCGCTGTGCTCGTAGGCGTGGGAGGCGGGGAGGAAGGACAAGACGCTCTCGTCCCCCCAGCCGAAATCCTCGGAGATGATGGTCGCACAGCCCGCTACATTGTGCAGAATCGCGCCGTGGTGCTGCATCACCCCGCGCGGCGCGCCGCCCGTGCCGCTGGTGTAGATGATGCAGGCGAGGTCCTCGCGGGACAGGTTCGCGTCGGCCCAGGCCGCGGTGGCCGCCACGTCGCCGTCCTCGCCGCGCACCAGCGCGCGCCAGTCGTGATAGTCGACCTCGCCCGACTGCGGGATGCGCATGGGGTCGATGCCGATGACGTGCTGGCAGTCGAGCGAGCGGAGCACGGCGGGGTAGAGCGGCTTGGCGAGCTTCGCGCTCGACACGATCACCGCGCGTGCGCCGCTGTCCGTCAGGATGTGGCCGTGGTCGCGTTCGGTGTTGGTGGTGTAGGCGGGCACGGTGATGCAGCCCGCGGCCATGATCGCGAGGTCGGCCAGGAGCCATTCGGGCCGGTTCTCCGCCACCAACATCACCCGGTCGCCGCGCTGCAGCCCCAGCTTCTTCAGCCCGTCCGACAGGCAGGCGACGGTCTGCGCGGCTTCCGCCCAGCTTGTCGCCCGCCACGCGCCGTCGATCTTGCGGTGCAGGAACGGCCGGTCGCCGCCCGCAGCGGCGCGGGCGAAGAACATGGACACGAGGTTGGGGAAATGTTCGAGTTGACGCATCGCTCTCCACCAAGTCGGGTCGCCGGCTGCCCGTCCGACGCTTCTTAGCCGATCCGCGGAGCCGCGCCATGCTCGACGGCGGTGGGCGGCTCGTCTACCCGACGGCGGCGACCCGAACGGAAACGGCCCAGCATGAGACGCCTCCTTCAGCTCCTGTCCCCGCTCCTCGCCGCCGCGCTCGCTGCCTGCGCGACCGCCGCGCCGCGAGGCGCGGCCGAAGTCCCGGCGCAGGCGTCGGCGGAGCCCCGCATCTTCGTCGCCGCCGCCAACCCGCTCGCGGCCGAAGCGGGCATGGCGGTGTTGCGCCGCGGCGGCGACGCCGTCGACGCGGCGGCCGCGGTGCAAGCGATGCTGTCGCTGGTCGAGCCGCAAAGCTCCGGGCTCGGCGGCGGCGCGTTCATGACGCTGTACGACGCTCGCGCGAACCGGACGGTCGTGTACGACGGGCGCGAAACGGCGCCGGCGGGTGCGACGCCCGGCATGTTCCTCGACGCGCGCGGCGAGCCGCTGCCCTTCGCCCAGGCCGTCGTCGGCGGGCGCGCGACGGGGGTGCCGGGCGTCGTCCGCCTGCTCGAGCTCGCGCACCGCGAGCACGGCCGGTTGCCCTGGCGCGAGCTGTTCGGCGACGCCGAGCGGACGGCGCGGGACGGCTTCACCGTCAGCCCGCGCCTCGCCCGCTTCACCAACGGCAGCTTCCCGCAGGCGGGCGCGGCCGACGTGCGCGCCTATTTCGCCGAAGCCGACGGCACCCCCGTCGACGCGGGCGATACCCTGCGCAACCCCGCCTACGCGGCCTTCCTGCGCCGGCTGGCGGGGCAAGGGGCGGACGCGCTCCACCGCGGACCGACCGCGGCGCGGATCGTTGCGCGGACGCGGGCCGGCCCGCTGCCGGGCGCGATGACGCTCGTCGACCTGGCCGGCTACCGCCCCGTAAAGCGCGAGCCGCTGTGCCGCCCCTACCGCGCCTACCGCGTCTGCGTGCCGCCGCCGCCGTCGAGCGGCGCGGCGCTGCTCCAATTGCTCGGCATGCTCGAGCGGACGGACATCGCCGCGCGCGGGCCGGCCGACCCGCAGGGCTGGTACCTGTTCGCCGAAGCGAGCCGGCTGATGTACGCCGACCGCGACCGCTGGATCGGCGACCCGGCCTACGTAGCGGTGCCGGTCGCCGGGCTGCTCGACCCCGCCTATCTCGCGGCGCGCGCGCGGCTGATCGGCCTGCGCGCCGGGCCGCCGCCGTCGGCCGGGACGCCGCCGGGCGCGGCCGTCCCGGCGCCCGACCGGACGCTGGAGTCAGCGGGCACCACCCATTTTGTGATCGGCGACGCGCGGGGGAACGTCGTGTCGATGACCTCGACCGTTGAATCGATCTTCGGTTCTGGCCGCATGGTCGACGGCTTCTTTCTCAATAACCAAATGACCGATTTCTCTTTCCAGCCCCGCGACGAGGACGGCCGGCCGGCGGCGAACGCCGTGGCGGGGGGTAAGCGGCCGCGCTCGTCCATGACGCCGGCGATCCTGCTTGACGGCCGGGGCCGCTTCCTCGGCGCGATCGGCTCGCCGGGGGGCAGCGCCATCCTCGCCTACGTCGGCAAGGCGATAGTTGGCGCGGTGGACTGGCGGCTGCCCGTCGCAGAGGCGATTGCCCTGCCCAACCTCGTCGCGCGCGGCGCCTCCTTCGGCGGCGAGGTCGGCCGCTTCGCGCCCGGGGTAGGCGAAGGGCTGCGCGCGCGGGGCGTCGAGCTGCGCCCCGGCCAGGGCGAGGACTCCGGG